>NZ_JBEPSX010000002.1:0-500037 GCF_040548995.1 Rhodococcus sp. PvR044 | reverse complement strand
CACCGGCTGGGGCCGCATCGGCGGCAAACACACCCTCCTCGACATGTCCGACCTCCGCACCGGCGTCATCCACCTGGGCCGCTGACCCACAACACGGAACACACACGTAAGAAGAAAGGCCTCCGCATGCCCACCACCAGCCCGTCGACGTTGAGTGGGGTGAGCCAGTCGCCGTACTGGTTCGACGTGACGTCCGCTCCGGCACCCCTCCCGGCGCTCGATGCAACCATCTCGACCGATCTGCTGGTGGTGGGCGGCGGATATACCGGCCTGTGGACAGCAGTCCTGGCCAAGGAGGCAAACCCCGATCAGCGTGTGGTGCTGGTCGAGAGCAGCACGGTCGGCCACGCAGCCAGCGGGCGAAACGGCGGGTTCTGCTCTCCGAGCATCACCCATGGGCTCGGAAACGGCGTGCAGCGCTGGCCTTCCGAGGCGGCGACCCTGCACCAGATGGGCCTGGAGAACCTGGCCGGGATCGAGGACACCCTCGAGCGGTACGGGATCGACGCGGACTACAGCCGCCCCGGCAAGGTCAGCTTCGCCCGCACCCCGTGGGAACTCGAAGGTCTCCGCAAGTACTCCGAGATGAGCGGGAAGTACGGCGAACAGTCGCGGTTCATCCCGACGTCGGAGGTCGGCGAGTGGACGACCTCGCCCGCCTATCTCGGCGGCCTCTACCTGCCCGACTACTCACTCGTCGACCCCTACAAGCTGGTACTCGGCCTGCGCCGAGCGTGCCTCGAGCTCGGCGTGGAGATCTACGAGAACACGCCGGTCTCCTCGCTCGGCCGTGGATCCGGCGGTGGCGTCGCGGCCACCACCCCCATGGGTCGGATCGACGCGGCAAAGGTCGCATTGGGAACCAACGCGTTCAAGCCATTGCTGCGACGCCTGTCCACCACCGCGATCCCGGTCTACGACTACGCCCTCGTCACCGAGCCGTTGTCGGACAACGACTTCGAGGCGATCGGCTGGACGCAGGATGTCGGGCTCACCGACGCCAGCAACCAGTTCCACTACTACCGCAAGACCGCGGACAACCGCATCCTGTGGGGTGGCTACGACGCGATCTACCACTACGGATCGCGCCGGGACGCGGAGCTGCTCGATCGGCCGCAGACCTACGCACGGCTCGCCGAGAACTTCAGCGCCACCTACCCCCAGCTGTCGCATGTCCGGTTCAGCCATGCCTGGGGCGGGGTCATCGACTCGTCGACGCGCTTCTGCCTCACCTCAGGGAGCGCCTACGGCGGGCGCGTCGCCTACGCGATCGGGTACACCGGCCTCGGCGTCACCGCCACCCGATTCGGCGCCCAGGTCATGCTCGACCGACTGTCCGGCGAGAAGACACCGCGAACCGAACTGGCGATGACTCGGCGACAGGCGATCCCCTTCCCCCCGGAACCGGTGCGCTACCTCGGCGTGCAGGCGACACGATGGTCCATGGCCCGCGAGGACGAGTGCGGCAAACGCAATCTGTGGCTGCGACTCCTCGACACGATCGGGCTGGGATTCGACTCCTGAAGCAACTCGCCCATCCCACGCTCGACCCACAAGGGGCCCACCATGACACCCACAGATCTCGGCGCCTGGGCGCTGGAGCAGAGCTTCAACCCCTGTTCGCTGACACTCGATCACACGGCGCTGGCGAGTGAACTCGTCATCGACGGGACGCCGACCACCGCGCACCGGAAGCTGACCACCCTCTCGGACCTCACGATCGGGGTGTGGGAGCACACCCCGGGGACCTCACGCGACGTGGAGGCCGACGAGGTCTTCGTCGTTCTCGCCGGTGATGCCACCGTCACCTTCGACGACGGCTCTCCCTCGATCGATCTCTACCCAGGGGCGCTGGTCCGGCTGCTGGCCGGACAACGCACCGTGTGGACCGTCCGCGACACCCTCCGCAAGGTCTATATCACCTGAACCTCGATGTGACGCCGCAGATTCCGAGGATCGAGGTCACCGTCCGCCAGGACCCACCACGACGAAAGTTGATCAGGATGCATCAGTACATCGACGGCACCCGCCGCGACGGCACCTCCGGTCGCACCCAGCGCGTGATCGACCCCTCGACCGGCGAGGAGATCGCCACTGTCATGCTCGCCAGTGCAGAGGACGTCGACCTGGCCGTCGCAGCGGCACGTCGCGCGTTCGGGGCATGGTCCCGCACGACGCCCGCGGAACGGTCCGCTCTCCTGCTCCGGACGGCCGAGGTCCTTCGCGAGCGGCAGGACGAACTCGCAGAACTGGAGAGCCGGCAGTGCGGCAAACCGATTCGTCTCGCCCGTGAGTTCGACGTCCCCGGATCGATCGACAACGTCGAGTTCTTCGCCGGGGCGGCACGCATACTCGAGGGGAAGGCCACCGGCGAGTACTCCCCCACCCACACCTCGAGCATCCGACGCGAGCCGCTCGGTGTCGTCGGATCGATCGCGCCGTGGAACTACCCGCTGCAGATGGCGGTCTGGAAGATCTTCCCGGCGATCGCCGCGGGCAATACCGTTGTCCTCAAGCCTGCCGAGATCACGCCCCTGACCGCGCTGGTCCTCGCCGAGGCCCTCACCACTGCTGGCGTTCCCGACGGCGTGGTCAATATCGTCGTCGGCGATGGTCGGGAGGCGGGCGCGGCGCTGGCACGGCACACCGATGTCGACATGATCTCGTTCACCGGCTCGACGGCGGTGGGTCGGTCAGTCATGGAGGCCGCCACCTCGAACGCCAAGCGTGTCCATCTCGAACTGGGCGGCAAGGCTCCCTTCGTGGTCTTCGACGACGCCGATCTCGAGGCTGCCGTCCACGGCGCGGTGGCGGGCAGCCTGATCAACGGTGGACAGGACTGCACGGCGGCGACCCGAGCGATCGTGCACGAGTCGATCATCGACCGATTCGTCGCGGGTGTCGCCGAGTTGTACGAGTCGGTGACCCTCGGACCGACCTCGGATGAGGCGACGGACATGGGGCCGCTGAGCTCGTTCGCACATCGCGACAAGGTCGCCGCGATGGTCGAGCGTGCGCGCGGCTACGCGACGGTCGTCACCGGCGGCCGCGCAGGCGAGGGCGGCCTTGCCGCGGGCGCCTACTACCACCCGACACTCGTCGTCGGCGCGGGCGCCGACAGCGAGATCTATCGCGACGAGGTGTTCGGCCCCGTGCTGACGGTGACGCCGTTCCGCGATGACGACGAGGCCATCGCGCTGGCCAACGACACCCCGTACGGGCTGGCCGCGTCGGCCTGGACCAACGACCTGCACCGCGGCCTCCGCGCCACCCGGGAGATCGTGGCCGGCTGTGTCTGGGTCAACGACCACATCCCCATCATCAGCGAGATGCCGCACGGCGGGGTCAAGCAGTCCGGATTCGGGAAGGACATGTCCTCCTACTCGTTCGAGGAGTACACCTCGATCAAGCACGTCATGTTCGACCTCTCCCGCGAACCGCGGAAGGATTGGCATCGGACGATCTTCCGGATCGACTAGTCACCTGCACAACGACATCGGCGGGCCGGTACCTCTGTGAGGTGCCGGCCCGCCGATGTCGTTGCGACCTGGTGGGGTCAGGGACGCAGGACGTCCGTGCCCACGAACGGCTGCAGCGCGACGGGCACGGTGACACTGCCGTCGGCCTGCTGGTGGTTCTCCAGGATCGCCACGATCCAGCGGGTGGTCGCGAGCGTGCCGTTGAGGGTCGCCGCGGTCTGCGGCTTGCCGTTCTCGTCCCGGTAGCGGGTGCCGAGCCTGCGGGCCTGGAAGGTCGTGCAGTTCGAGGTCGACGACAGCTCGCGGTAGGCCTTCTGGGTCGGAACCCATGCCTCGCAGTCGAACTTGCGCGCCGCGGACGAACCGAGGTCGCCACCCGCGACGTCGATCACCCGGTACGGCACCTCGATGGCAGCGAGCATCTCGCGCTCCCAGGCGAGCAGCCGCTGATGCTCGGCGTCGGCATCCTCCGGCTTGCAGTAGGTGAACATCTCCACCTTGTCGAACTGGTGCACGCGGATGATGCCGCGGGTGTCCTTGCCGTGGCTGCCCGCCTCACGACGGAAGCAGGACGACCAGCCCGCGTACCGCTTCGGCCCCTCGCTCAGGTCGATGATCTCGCTGGAGTGGTACCCGGCGAGCGGGACCTCGGAGGTTCCGACGAGGTACAGGTCGTCCTGCTCCAGGTGGTACACCTCCTCGGAGTGCTGGCCGAGGAACCCGGTGCCCTGCATGATCTCCGGCCGCACCAGCACCGGCGGGATCATCAGGGTGAAGCCGTTCGCGGTCGCCTTCTGCGCTGCCAGCTGGAGCAGACCGAGCTGCAGCATCGCGCCGTAGCCGGTCATGAAGTAAAAGCGCGCACCGGACACCTTGGCGCCGCGCTCCATGTCGATCAGGCCGAGCGACTCGCTGAGCTCGAGGTGATCCTTCGGCTCGAAGTCGAAGGACGGGATCTCGCCGACGGTGTCGAGGGTGATGAAGTCGTCCTCGCCGCCCGCCGGTGCACCCTCCTGCACGATGTTCGAGATGGCCCGGGCCGCGGCATCGAGCGCGGCGTCCGCCTCGTGCTGCGCGGCCTCGGCGTCCTTGACCTTCTGAGCCAGTTCCTTCGACCCGGCGAGCAGCGCGGGCCGCTCCTCCGCGGAGGCCTGGCCGACCTTCTTGCCGAGCGCCTTCTGCTCCGCCCGGAGGTTGTCGCCGGCCAGCACCGCGGCGCGGCGGGCCTCGTCGGCCGCCAGCAGCGCGTCGACCAGGGCCGGGTCCTCGCCCCTTGTGCGCTGTGACTCGCGGACGACGTCGGGATTCTCGCGCAGGAACTTGAGGTCAATCACGACCACAAACCTTACTTGGTACGTGAGCACGGCCCTCAACGCGTGCAGGGGAAGGTTCGGCATCGACGGGACCAACGGGCATGATGGACGAGATGTCGGACGAACACGCCAACGAACGCGACGCCTCCGGGCGGGGCGACGACGCGCGCCTCGACGCCGAGGCGACGCGCGATCCGGGCACCCCGTCGACCGACAAGCCCGGACACCATCTGTCGGCGACCATGACCCGGCGGGCCCTCGTCGCGATCGCGCTCGGCGCGGTCATCGCCGCCATCGCGACCGCGGTCTTCTCCGGTGGCTTCAAGAGCGAGAACGACCTCAGCACGCACGCCAACACCGGCGGCCCGATGTCGACCGGCGCGGTGTCGGGCAGCGCGTTCGGCACCGCCCACGCGGGCGACTGCCTGACCTGGACCGAGGACGACGCCAGCGACCTGGAGAAGGTGGACTGCTCGTCGGAGCACCTGTTCGAGGTCGCTTCCGAGGTGGACCTGAGCAACTTCCCAGGTACCGAGTTCGGCCCCGGCTCGAAGTTCCCGGGTGTGCTCCGGTTCTCCCAGCTCCGCGACGAGCACTGCGCCCCCGCCGTGAACGAGTACCTCGGCGCCAAGTTCGATCCGAACGGCAAGTTCAGCGTCGGCCTGATCAACCCGGGGGTCGCCGGCTGGGCGGCCGGGGAACGCACGCTGCGCTGCGGTCTGCAGTACTCGGGCACGACGGGCAACCCGCAACCGATCTACGGGACGGTGGCCGGGCAGGACCAGTCGAAGACCTGGGACGCGGGCACCTGCATCGGCATCAACCAGAACGTCCCCACGGACCCGGTTCCCTGCACGGACCCGCACGCCTTCGAGGTGATCTCGCTGGTCGACCTCGGCGCCAAGTTCACCGGCGGCTTCCCGGACATCCCTGACCAGGACAAGTACCTGGAGGAGACGTGCACGCAGGCGTCGAACGAGTTCCTCGGCTCGCCGGACGCGCTGCGGAACAAGACCCTCACCCTGTTCTGGGACAACATCGACCTGACCAGCTGGCTGGCGGGCAGCCGTAAGGTCACCTGCTCGGTCGGCAAGGAGCTCGACACCGGTGGGTTCGCCTCGATCGTCAACTCGACCAAGGGCGACATCCTGATCAACGGTGCCCCGCCGATTCCGCCGCCGCCGGTTCCCGAGGGTCGTTCGCTGCCCGTTCCGCTGCCGGGCGCGGGCAATTGACGTGACCGTACAGATGACCGAGGCCCGCTTCGAGGAGCTGGTCTCCGAGGCGCTGGACCTCATCCCGGCCGAACTCGCCCGCGCGATCGACAACGTCGTGGTGCTGGTGGAGGACCGCGATCCGGAGGAGCCCGGACTGCTCGGGCTCTATCACGGCATCGCGCTGACCGAACGCGACAGCCACTACGGCGGTTCGCTGCCGGACACCATCACCATCTACCGCGAGGCCCTCCTCGACGTCTGCGATTCCGAGGAACAGGTGATCGAGGAGGTCGCGATCACGGTGATCCACGAGGTCGCACACTATTTCGGCATCGAGGAAGAGCGCCTGCACCAGCTCGGCTGGGGGTAGCGGGCGCGGTCGGCGAAATTGGTGGGAACCGGTCGGGCGCGCGCCGCGTCCAACCTCTTGACAGCCAATCTCGGTGTCTGCGGATCGCCCCGCAGGCCCCGCTCCGCCGAGCCCTCAAGGAGGCCGCGACCATGTCAGGCCATGTGTATGTCGCTCCCGAAGCCCTGATCTCCGCCGCGACGCAGCTCGATGCCCTCGCGGCGCGCCTGGAGGCCACGGTCCGGGTCAACGCGCCTGCGCTGCACCTGGCGCCCGCCGGCACCGAAGAGGTCTCGGTCATGGTCGCCAACTCGTTCAACTCGGTCGCCGACAGCTTCCTGCCGTCCGCCACCACCGGCGTCGCCGAACTGCGGGTCGCCGCCGAAACCCTCCGCAAGCACGCCGCCGAGTACGAGAACCAGGACCATTCCCTCGGCGCCTCGCTCGCCGCGGGCATGTGAGCGCCCGACACCGGATCTGAGGAGACACCGATATGACCATGGGATTCACCGGCGTCGTCTGGATGCCTCGTGGGGCCACCTGGAACTCGACCGCCCTCAACGCGGGAGTCGGGCCGGTGCAGCTGTCCGCGGCGGGCGTCGCCTGGACGAACATCGCGGCCGGTCTGATGGACGCGTCCGCGACCATGACCAAGGTGATGGAAGAGCTGCGGGTGGGCTGGGAGGGCCTCGCCTCCGATGCCGCCCTCGCCAAGCTCATCCCGTTCACCGCCTGGACCGAGGAGTCCACGGCGATGGCGACGACGACGGCGGCCAAGGCCGGCGCCGCGGCCAGCACCCACTCGGTGGCCCGGATCACCATGCCGAGCCTGCCCGAGATCGCGGCCGTCAAGACCGCGAAGGTGGTGGCGCACACCGTCGGGGGCTCGCTGGCCGGCGCAGGCGCCGCCGCTGAGGCCGCCGACCGGGCGATGGACCTGCGTGCGGCGCTGGTCATGGAGAGCTACGAGGCCGCGTCGACCGCGGTCTCGGTGCCGCAGAGCTTCACCCCGCCTCCCCCGCTGGCGACCGGGGCGCAGGCCACGGGCGCGGGCACGCAGGAGGCGGTGCCCACGAACAAGGATGACGTCGACTGGCGGACCAACCCCGCGGGCGCAGCGATGGCCGCGGTGATGGCGCAGGCGCAGAACCCGGCCGTGGTCAGCGCCGCCTCGCAGGCCGGCTCGATCGCAGGCGCCGGATTCAGCACCGTCACCTCGACCGCGACCTCGCTCGCTCCCGCCGCGGTGTCCGCGATCACCGGCGGTGGCTCCGGCCAGTCGTTCGGCGGCTTCGCCGCGAGCCCGACGGCGGGTGCCGGTGCGGGCGGCCGTTCGGGCTCGGGTTCGGGCGCCACCCGGACCATGGCCTCGGCCGGTGGCATTGGCCGCGGCGGCGCGGGCGGCTTCGGCGGCGGTGGCGCCGGGCGCGCCACGCTGCCCGAGGGTTGGGGCCGCGGCGCCGGTGGCGGACTCGGCGCCGGGGTCACGGGTGTACCGGGCGGCTCGGAGGGAGTCGCCTCCGGAACCGCACGTGCGGAGGCGGCCATGGCCGCCGGTCCGCGCGGGGGCCAGCTCGGCGCCCCGATGATGGGCGGCGCGGCAGGCGGTGGCCAGGACGACGAGGAACACCACACCCCCGCCTACCTGAAGAACTTCGAGCACTTCAGCGACGGCCGCGTCGTCATCCCCGCGGTGCTCGGCGCGGATCCCCAGGAGTACGAGCGGTGATCGACTCGGGCACCCTGTCCGCGCCGTCCCGGTTGGAGTCGGTCACGCTCGGCCTCGACGAACTGGACCTGCTGGTGAACGTCCTCGGCATCGACGAGCTGCCGGTGGTGTTGAACGCGACAGCGCGGTTCGACTCGGTGGCCGCGAGGGACGCCGCGTTCGACACCGCCCGGGTGACCCTCGCCGAGCGCGGGCTCCTCGAGGCGGGCGCGGTGCACCCGGACGTCGCCGAATGGCTGCAGGTGCTGGCCCGTCCGTACTGGGAGGTGGCGCTGCGGTGGTATTTGCCTTCGGATGGTCGCTCCGCAGGCTCCGCTCCTGCCGAGGAGATCTCCCGGCTCTGCCTCGCGCACGGACCGACCGGATCGGTGCTCGCCCTCCGCGGGCCCGACTCGTACGTACTGCAGCGCGCGGAGCATCCCGCCGGGGAGCTGATGCTCGACGCGATCGGACGGCAGGCGCCGGTCGACCTCGGAGTGGTCAACGCGCCGACCGAGCAGCTGGTCGCCGCATTGGCGGACTGCGCCGACGCCAGGTCCACCGCGCGACGGCTCGCCGCGCTCAGGGTCGCCGATCAGGATGTCGTGGCGGTCTCCGCCGCGCTGGCCTGCTGCTGGGAGCGCGCCGAGATCGTCGCGATCCGGCACGGCGACGGCAAGGTCGAGCCGATCGGCGGTCCCGTGACGGTGTTCGACACCGACAGGGGACGGATCGTCGGCACCTCGAGCGTCTCGGCAGACGGGGTGGCCTGGTCCACCCTGAGCGCGGGCAGCGATGCGCGCTTCCGTCAGGCCATCGACGTTCTGGTCGGCGCCGTCAGCTGACAGGCCCGGCGAATACCGGCCAACACGCCCCAGGACCCCGCATGTGCCCCGCCGATCCGGCGGGGCACATGCGTCAGGCCGCCTCGGCGTAGGGCCGAGCCTCGCGTGCCGAACGCAGGGCTGACCCCCACCATTCGAGCCAATCCCTCTCTGATAACTGCTGGAGCATCAGCCGGCAGCTTGATGAGGAACCCACACGAACTCTTGTGGTCGAACATATGTTCTAGTAAGCTTCGAACATGGATCTCGACGAGATGCTCACCGCGCCACAGGATGTGGCCGCGTGGCAGCTCGCGGACGCCGAACTCCTGAGGCTGATCCCCGAGCTCTCGCTGCGGATGCGACAGCTCGAGGCGCTGCGGGTGCGCCTGATGCATCAGGTCGATCAGCGGTGTGCGGCCGAACAGGTCGGGGCCTCCTCCCCCGGCAACTGGCTCGCCGGCGCGGCCACCATGACCCCCGGCCAGGCGAACAAGATCGTCAAACTCGGCCGCGAGCTGGCGAAGCACCCGGAGGTCGCCGCCGCGTTCGACGCCGGCGAAACCGATTACGACCAGATCCGGGTGATCATCGAACTCCTGAACAAGGTCCCCGACCCCGACGCCCCAGCCCGCAGCGACGACAACGTCGCAACCGAGACCGATGCGGACGGCGGCGGTGTCGATGACGGTGAGAATGTGTTCGACATCGTCGGAACCGACGCCACCCGAACCGAGGCCTGCGGCCGCTACCTCCTCTACGCAGCCCGCACCGAAGACTCCACCACCCTCGCCCGCCGAGCCAAGGCACTCGATCAGATCCTCAACGGCGACAAGAAGAACCCCGACTCCGAGAACGCCGAACTCAACGAATTCCACGCCTCACCCGGACTCGGCGGCCGCGTCCACCTCAAAGGACACCTCGACGCCGCCTCCGGCGAAGCCCTCCTCACCGCACTCTCCGCCCTGTCCAAGCCCCGCCCCGGGGCCGACAACCGCGACGGACAAACCAGCAAAGACCAACGCACCCCCGCCCAACGCCGCGCCGATGCCCTCACCCACATCGTCCGCAGCTATCTGGACTCCGGGCAGGCACCCAGCGAAGGCGGCGAACGACCCCACATCAACGTCTTCGTCGACGCCGACGACCTCGCCGCCACCACCGACCAACACCATCACCATGAACGCGGCCACCGGGGGCGTAGACGTGGACCGGCTTGGATGCCCTGGTTGGGGCCCATCTCACTCGACCTCGCCGCCCAGATCTCCTGCGACGCCGACATCACCCCCATCACCATGAACGCCGACGGCAACCCCATCGACGTCGGACGCACCACCCGCCTCATCCCCCGCAAACTCCGCCGCGCCCTCAATGCTCGGGACTGCGGCTGCGCCTTCCCCGGCTGCGGACGACCCGCCGCCTGGACCGAAGGCCACCACATTCAGCACTGGTCCAACGGCGGACCCACCAACCTGTCAAACCTGGTACTGCTCTGCCGCTTCCACCACACCACCATCCACCGCGGCGACTGGACCGTGCACATCAGCAAAACCGACGGCCATCCTTGGTTCACCCCACCACGATGGATCGACCCCAGGCGACAACCCATGCCGGCACACAACCGGCGCAACCAACTCCCCTTCGCCGCCTAAAAGACGAAACCGGCAGGGCACCGCCCGACACCACCCAGAAACGGGTTGACATGGCGCCGCGTCCTACCCCAACGACACGGGGCGCCACCGTGATTCGGTGGCGCCCCGCTCGGTTACGTTCTGAGCAATGTGTTGCGGCGATCGATTGCCTAGCAGGAGCTCCCCATGCACGGCTTCTCGCCGGCGAACAGCTTCGCGATGAACGGTGTGCTGTCCGGCACCGAGGCGGCCACCGTGCCGCCGTGATCGGTCGGGTAGGTGCGGAACGCGAACTCCACCCCGTTCGCGGTCAGATCGGCGACCAGCTTCAGCGTCAGCGGGATCGGGACGTCCATATCCTGCTGACCCTGTGCGATGAGCAGCGGGCGGTCATAGCCGCTGGTGGGGACTGTGAGGATCGAGCGGACCGCGTCGATGAACTCGGGCGTGTCCACCGACCGTGAGAGCAGCTGCCCGATCCCGACGTCGGCGTACTTGGTCCGCGCGTCGCCGTAGCAGATCGAGGTCTCCACATCGGCGAGAATGCTGCGACCGAGGGGGCTGAGGTACGAGTCGATGTCGACGTCCGGCCGCGCGGCCCGCAGCCCGTCGAGGACGTTGGCGATGTACACGGTGGTGCCCTTGAGCGGCAGCTTCGGGAACGCCGGGCCGCCCAGCGGCAGCAGCATCTCGATGTTCGAGGGCGCGCTCGTGGACACCGCGCCACGGTAGTCCAGCTCCGGGGCGTAGCGGGTGGCGATGTTCGCGGTGAACAGCGTCGCGTGACCACCCTGCGACTGCCCCGTGGCGACCCACTTCTTCGACAACTCGGGCGTGACCGCCCGGGCGGCGCGCACCATGTCGATCACGCTGTGCGCGGCCGAGCGCCCGTCCAGGTAGGGATGCACGCCGGGGGTGCCGAGCCCGAGATAATCGGTCGCCACCACCGCGTAGCCCTGCGCCAGCCAATGGCCGAGATGGGTCACCGCACGCTCAGACGGCGGATTGACGCTGGGCGCGCACTGGTCCGCGACCCCGGTGGTGCCGTGCGCGTAGGAGATCACCGGCCAACCGCCCTCGGGCGGCGTCCCCTCGGGCAGGTAGACGGCGCCGGTGCTGAGCATCGGCTTGTCCTGCGGCCCCTGGGACCAGTACGTCAGCAGCGATGCAGTCGCGGTGCCCGGCAGCCAGCGATCGTGCGGCAGCTCCTCGCTGCTCACGACGGAGCCCGGGGCCTCGCCTTCGCCGGCGACAGGCGCGGCCACGGCCGGCGCCACGGCCCATGTGGCGGCGACAAGAGTCACGCCCGCGGCCACCAGGGCGGTACGAAGTCGGTGGGTCATCACGCTCTCCTCACGGCAGTGTGCCCGGTCACATTCAGCGCCGGGCACACAGACCATAAAGTTAGACCTACCGATCGGTCAAGCAATCTTCCAGCCGCGGACCCGCGCCGCGAGATCGTCGACGAGGAACGCGAATGCCCGGTCCACCCGCGGACGGTCACCGGTGGCGAGCAGGTCCATCGACAGGCCCCTGATCTGGGCAAGGATCAGGGTGGCCACCTGCGACACCTGCTCGTCCGGGCAGCCGGCCCCGCGTAGGCCGTGCTCGAGGGCGACCAGCCACTGGCCGACGAGTTGCTCGAGGAATCGCTCGTGCCCAGCCGGGTCGAGCAGGGCCTGCACGTAGATCTCTAGCATCACCCGGAATCGCGGCAGCGTCTCGGGCGCCGTCCGCGCTTCCCACCAGGCAGTGAGCAAGGCAATCGGATCGGCACCCGACTCGGCCAGCAACTCCGCGGGGATCGACTCCCCCCGCATCCCCTCGATCACCTCGGCGAGCAGGTTCTCCTTGCTGCCGAAGTGGTGCAGCAGCGACGCATGCGACACCCCGACCGCCTTGGCCAGCGGGCGCATCGACAACTCCCCGACCCCGTTGGCGATCACGTACTCGGTCACCGACGCGAGCAGCTCGTCCCGCCGGCCTGCGTACCGCAGGGTGCGCTTGTCCACGCGATCGGACTCGGGCACCGCGTCAGCCCATCGGGTCGTCGGGCCCGGCACTGGCGAAGGGCTCGAAGGGCGGCACCAGCAACCCCCACCGCACGCATCGCCAGCCACCGTCCGCGGTCGGCACCAGCTCCACGGTCTGGGTGTTGTCCAGGTGCGTGTTCGCGGAGAAGGCGCCGTTGATGCCCGCGAGATGCGCCGCGACCAGCCGGATCGCGGCGCCGTGACTGACAACCAGCACGTCGCCGGAACCCGGCTCGGCGTCGTCCGCCGGCTCCTCGAGGAACTCCTCGCGCAACGAACGCAGCACCGGCACGTAGCGCTCGAGGATGTCGTGCCCGGACTCACCGCCCGGTACCCGCACGCCGAGGTCGCCGGCGTGCCAGGAGTGATAGACCTTCATGAACAGCTCGTGCGACTCGCGGTCCGAGCGGTCCTCCAACTCCCCCGCCTGCGCCTCGTGGATGCCCTCGCGCACCTGAGTCGCGATGCCCGATTCCCGCTCGACGAACTGAGCGGTCTGCCTCGCCCGCAATGCAAGCGAGGCCACCAGGGCGCGCGGCGCCGTGCCTGCCACCGAGAGCCCGAAAGCCTGGGCCTGGCTCTCCCCGAAATCGGTGAGCCGGGCCCCCGGCAGCCGGGTGTCCAGCCGCCGTTCGACATTCGCCTCGGTCTGGCCGTGGCGCACCAGGATCAGCTTGCCCATGCCGTCACCTCCCGTCCGATTCGCCGGACCGTATCCGGCGCAACCACTCTGTCGCCTCCTCGTCCGACGGCGGCCGCACCCCACCGGGGGTGGCGGCGGGCCACGAACCGAGGAAGCGGACGTCGTGCTTGCGATGCAGGGCCTTGAGCGCCTCGGCCACCGCGGTGTCCTCGAGGTGCCCGATGCAGTCCAGGAAGAACCTGTAGGTACCGAACTCGATGCGGGTCGGACGGGATTCGATCCTGGTGAGATCGATTCCCCGAGTGGAGAACTCCGCCATCGCACTCACGAGGGAGCCGGGTTCGTTGTTGAGCTGCAGGACCACCGCGGTGCGGTCCGCGCCGGTGGCCGCGGGGACCTGAGCCGGGCGCGTCACCAGGACGAAACGCGTTCGCGCGCCGTCGAAGTCGGCCACCGAATCGGCGAGAACGCTGAGCCCGAGTCGTTCGCCTGCCAGCGCCGTGGACACCGCGGCATCGGCGATCCCCGCCGCGACATCCTCCGCTGCGCCCGCGTTGGAGGACGCGGACTCGATGACGGCATCCGGGAGCTTGCGCTCGATCCACATGCGCACCTGCGCGCCCGCGACCGGATATGCGCGGATGGTGCGCACCTGGTCGAGGGTGGTCCCGGCGCGCCCGAGGATCGTAAAACTCACGTCCAGTTCGGTTTCCGCGACGATCTGCAGCCGCTCGTCGGACGCCAGCGCGTCGAGGGTCGGCGGCACCGGCCCCTCGACCGAGCTCTCGATCGGGACGACAGCACCGTCGACGCGGCCCTCCCGGACCAGCGCGAGCGCGGCAGGCGGGCTGAGTGCGGACACTCGCTCCACCGGACCGTCGAAGGCCCCACCCGATTCCATCTGGGCGAGGGCCATCTCGGTAAACGTTCCGGACGGTCCGAAGTAGGCGATACGAGGCACACGACAAGGTTACTCACCTGCCGCGATACGAGCCGGAGTTCAGGGCGCAGCGGTGGCGGTGATCCCGTGTGCCGCGAGGTGACGCTCCGCCTCCTCGGCGTCGTCGACCTCGATGCTCAGCAGCACCGTGCGAAGCGCCTCGGCGGCGTCCTGGTTCAGCCCGGCAACCCGGGTCGGGTCGGGGGCGACGAACGCGGCCCGGACGTCGTCGCCGCGCAGGGCCGCGACCGTGGCCGCGAGGATCGCCAGCGCCTCCGCCCCGGAGGTCGCCCTGGCCACGAAGCCCGCGTGGGAGTGCGCGAGGACCGCCAGGAAGTCGGCCACCTCGTCGGGGCTCGCACCCGCGCGCAGCCCGGGGTGCGCCCCCGCATCGGCGATCCGGGTGGCGACCTCGGCCGCCCAGCCGGCCTCCGCGTCGTCGGCGGGGGCGACGAACACCGCCAGCGGCGCCGACAGCGGGTGCGGGTTCGACTCCCCGGGTTGCGTCAACTCGATGGCGTCGTCGAGCTGTTCCAGGCTGCAGTCGATGTCGAAGCGCGCGACCGCGGGCCCGTCCGACGCGAGGGTGTCGGGCGCGACGTCGAGCGACACGACGACCGAATCGTCCGAGCCCGAGCCCGAACCGAGCGCGCTCGCCGCCAGCACCGGGGGACCGAAGATCGCTCCGAGGCGCCTGCGCGACACCGCGGGCGCGTCCGGGCATCGCTGCGAGAGCAGGCCCGTGAAGGGCGGCTGCCGATCGTTCGGCGTCGGCGGATGAAGGGTGAGCAGGGTGGACACGGCCCCAACCGTAGTCGCCGCGGACGGAGATCTTGCGGGCCATCGGGTCCTGCCGTAACTTAGGCATGGCTAACCTACTGTGATCGGCATCTCCGTGACCCGGACCGAACGAAGCGAGCGCCACATGACTGCTGCCACCACCACCCAGGGTCCGTCGACCGCGGAGCGGGTCCGCAGCGCCTGCGCCCGAGCCCAGCAGGCGGTGCTGGCCATCGACGGCAGCGATCCCGTCGAGGTCTCCGTGCACCACCTGCGGACCTGCGGCGACGTCGTTCTCACCGTCCGCACCGACTCGGTGGCCACCGCACTGACCTGGCAGGCGGGGCGAGCCGGGCTGCCTGCGGTGCTCGAGCTCACCGACCTGACCCCGCTCTCCCTGCGGGAACCGGTGCGGTCGCTGGTCTGGCTGCGCGGCGCCCTGCACCCGGTGCCAGCCGAGGCCTCCCGCGCGCTGGCGGCCGCCGTCGCCGACGAGCGCCCGGACCCCGCATTGCTCGACGTCGGGCACACCACCACCCTGTTGCGCCTGATCCTGGACTCGGCGGTCGTGGCGGATTCGCACGGCGCGGAGCCGGTCCCGGTGGACGCGCTGCTCGCCGCCCGTCCCGACCCGTTCTGGGAGGTCGAGGGCCCCTGGCTCGAACATCTGGAGTCCGACCACGGCGAACTCGTCGACCAGCTCGCCGGCCGATTGCCGCGAGCGCTGCGGACCGGCCGCGTCCGCCCGCTCGGCATCGACCGCTACGGCATCCGGCTGCGGGTCGAGGGCGAGAAGGGCGACAGCGACGTGCGGATGGCCTTCGCCCAGCCGGTGGACGACGTGTCCGAGCTGAGCCGCGCCCTGCGCCTGCTCGTGGGCTGCCCGTTCGTGAACGGCCTGCGCGCCCAACGCTGACGCGCGGCATACCCTCACCGGTGTGACCCGGTTCGACGCCTGGCTCCGGCCTACCCCGCCCCCGCAGACCGAACCGCCGCTCGACGCCGCGGGCCGTCGCGCACTGTGGCTCGAGATCACCATCGTGCTGCTGGTCACCTTCGGGCTCAGCGGACTGTCCGGCATCCTCTCGCTCATCGAGGACGCGCTCGCGCCCGGCGGACTCGCCGACCAGACGGTCGCACTGAACGCCTCCCGATCCGAGCACGGCTGGATCGACCTCGGCCGCCAGCTGCTCGGCATCGTCAGGCTCTGCGCCTGGGCCGCGCTGGGCCTGTACCTGCTCTGGCGCAGCGGCCTCGGCCCCGCGAAGATCGGGCTCGGCCGGCCGCGAGCCCGCGCCGACCTGCTGCCGGGCGTCGGGCTGGCCGCGCTGATCGGACTGCCCGGACTCGCTCTCTACCTGATCGCCAATTCCATCGGCGCGAACCTGACCGTGCTGCCCAGCACCATCGAGGAGCACTGGTGGCGGCTGCCCGCACTGCTGCTGTGGGCGCTCGCGAACTCCGGCGCCGAGGAGGTGCTGGTCGTCGCGTACCTGATCTCGCGACTGCGCAGGCTCGGCTGGAGCGAGAACTCGTCGCTGCTGGCCTCCTCACTGCTGCGCGGCAGCTACCACCTCTATCAGGGCCTCGGCGGCGGCATCGGCAACATCGCGATGGGCCTCGTCCTCGGCCGATACTGGCAGCGGACCAACCGGCTATGGCCGCTGATCGTCGCGCACTGGCTGATCGACGCGGTCGCCTTCGTCGGGTACACCGCCCTGCGTGGCCACGTCTCCTGGCTGCCGTGACCAGTAGAGTCGAGCCGTGAACGGCGAGGATCCCCAGTACCGCGACCCCCGCGATCCGCGGGTGGGCCGCGGCGCGCCGCCGCGCGGACCGCAGCCCCAGCAGGGCCGTCCGGTCCCCCCACAGCAGGGCCGTCCGGTCCCGCCGCAACAGGGCCGTCCGATGCCCCCGCAGCAGGGTCGCCCGCTACCGCCGCAGCCGCGGCAGGGTCAGCCGATGCCCCCGCGGCGGGTGCCGCCGCCCCAGGGCCAGGGCAGGCCGATACCCCCCGGCCCCGAGGGCACCCAGGTGATCCGCCGCGACGGTCGCCGCGCCGAGCCGACGCAGGGCGCGCGTGCCTGGTCGCAGGCTCCCGAGCCGTCGCCGCAACACGGTGTCCGCCCGGGCGCGACCGAGCCGACCAGGGCCCACCGCCCCCAGGGTGGGTCGCCATACGCACCGCCCCAGAAACCGGAGCCGTACGCCGACCCGTACCGCAGGCAGGCCGACCGCGTCGGCCCTCCGGTCCAGCCGCCCCGCCGAACCGGTCCGGCGGCGCCTCCCCCGCAGCCACCCCGGCCTGCGAAGACCCGCCGGAAGGCGAACTGGGGCCGCCGAATCGGGCTCGTCCTTGCGGCACTGCTGGTCCTCGTCGGCGGCTCGGTCGTCTACCTGGATCGCGGGCTGAACCGGGTCGATGCGCTCGCCGACTACCCCGGCCGGATCGGGGACACCCCTGGAACCAACTGGCTGCTGGTCGGATCGGACAGCCGTGCCGGGATGACACCCGAGGAGGAGGCCGCGCTGGCGACCGGTGGCGACACCGGAAACGGCCGAACCGACACCATCATGGTGGTGCACATCCCCAAGAGCGGCGCCGCGACGATGGTGTCCATCCCCCGCGACTCCTACGTGAGCATCCCGGGCGAGGGCAAGAACAAGGTCAACGCGGCCTTCGCGATCGGCGGTCCCCAGATGCTGGTGCAGACCGTCGAGGAGGCAACGGGCCTGCGGATGGACCACTACGCGGAGATCGGGTTCGGCGGGTTCGCCGGCATCGTCGACGCGATCGGCGGCGTCAACCTGTGTGTGCCGTACCCGATCGACGATCCGCTCGCGGGCATCAACCTGCAGCCGGGCTGCCAGGACCTGAACGGGGCGCAGGCGCTCGGCTTCGTGCGCACCAGAGCCACCCCGATGGCGGACCTGGACCGGATGAACAACCAGCGGGCCTTCATGTCCGCGCTGCTCGCGCAGTCGACGAGCATCGGCACCCTGATCAACCCGTTCCGGCTGTGGCCGCTCGTCACCAAGACGGCCGACACCATCCAGGTCGACGAGGGCGACCACCTGTGGAACCTGGCGGGCCTGGGATGGGCGATGCGCAGCGACCTGGTCACCACCACCGTGCCGGTGGGCGGCTTCGAGGTCCTCGACGTCGGCGACGTTCTGTTGTGGGACCGCGAGCGCGCCTCGTCGTTCTTCGAGGCCCTCGCCGAGGATCGACCCATTCCCCCCGAGCTGTTGACGACGGGCTGACGGCCCGCGCCCGACGGCCACCCGGCACTGAGCGAGCTCACCAACTCCGGCGCCAGCGCCGGTAATCTTCACGACCATGACCAACTCCCGGCAGCGCAGCGAGTTCCACGACCTCCTCAGCGAACAGGTGCGCAACGAGTTCACCGCCTCGCAGCAGTACATCGCGGTCGCGGTGTTCTTCGACGGGTACGACCTCCCGCAGCTGGCGGCGCGCTTCTACGGGCAGGCCGACGAAGAACGCAACCACGCGATGATGATGATCCAGTACCTCATCGACAACGACCTGGAGGTCACGATCCCCGGGATCGACGCCGTGGTCACCGAATTCGACTCGGTGCGCGCGCCCGTCGAATTGGCGCTCGAGCAGGAGCGGCAGGTCACCGACCAGATCACCAAGCTCGCCCGCACCGCCCGCGACACCGGCGACTACCTCGGCGAGCAGTTCATGCAGTGGTTCCTCAAGGAGCAGGTCGAGGAGGTCGCCTCCATGACCACCCTCCTCACCATCGTCGATCGGGCTGGCGAGAACCTGTTCGCCATCGAGGATTTCGTCGCGCGGGAGATGAAGTCGCCGGTGGCGGCCGATTCAGGCGCTCCGAAACCGGCCGGCGGCGCCATTTAGGCTCGGCTCAATTAGGTTTCACTCAATTAGGGAATACTCCCCTCAATAAGGTTCGACTTGGATGACATGCAGCCTGACCAGCGATATTGTTTCGCCGCATGAGCGATTCCGCAGACACTCAACGGACCAAATTCCATGCGCTCCTGCACGATCAGATTCGCAACGAGTTCAACGCCTCGCATCAGTACATCGCGACGGCGGTCTTTTTCGACAACGCGGATCTCCCCCAGCTGGCCAAGCATTTCTATTCGCAGGCCGTCGAGGAACGCAACCACGCGATGATGATCGTCCAGTACTTCCTGGATCGGGACATGACCGTGGAACTGAGTGGCGTCGACGCGTCGAAGTCCTATTTCGAGAACACCCGCGAACCGATCGCGCTGGCCCTCAAGCAGGAGCAGGTGGTCACCGAGCAGATCATCCAGCTCGCGAGCACCGCCCGCGAGGAGGGCGATTACCTCGGCGAGCAGTTCATGCAGTGGTTCCTCAAGGAGCAGGTCGAGGAGGTCGCCTCCATGACCACCCTGCTCGCCATCGCCGATCGGGCAGGCGACAACCTCTTCCACCTCGAGGACTTCGTCGCCCGCGAGATGAACAGCGTGGGCGACACCTCGGGTGCGCCGCCGGCCGCGGGTGGGTCGATCTAGACCCGGTCGAGCCGGACGCGGCATCGCGGCCGAGGGTGTGTGCAGCACACACCCTCGGCCGCTTCGCGTTTCAGTGGATCCGGGCGGAGACGACCAGCGCCCGGCACAGCGCCTCCAGCGCCCCGGCGAAGGCGTGCTCGGCGGGGGCCCCGTACCCGACCACCAGTCCGTCCCGCGGGGCGTCGCGCGCATCCGGGTGCCGGAAGGTCGACAGTGCGCCCACCGCAAGGCCTTCCGCGGCAGCGGCCGACAGGGCCCGCGTCTCGGTGCCCGGCGGCAACTCCAGCACCGCGTGCAGACCCGCCGCGATGCCCGTGACCCGAACTGCAGGAGCCCGATCCGCGAGGGTGGCCACCAACTGGTCGCGGCGCCGGTGATAGCGGCCGCGCATCAGCCGGATCTGGCGGTCGTATCGACCGGAGTCGACGAAGTCCGCGAGCGTCAGCTGATCGGGCACGCTGACCCACCGCTCCCAGATTCCCTTGACCTCCAGCACGGGGTCGACGAGGCGGTCGGGCAGCGCCATCCAGCCGAGGCGCAGCGCGGGCGAGAGACTCTTGCTCACCGAGCCCAGGTACACCACCCGCTCGGGATCCAAGTCCTGCATCGCCCCGACCGGCTGTCGGTCGTATCGGAACTCGCCGTCGTAGTCGTCCTCGAGGATCAGCCCTCCCGACCGGCTCGCCCAATCAACCGCCGCCGCACGGCGTTCCGGATGTAGCGGACCACCGATCGGAAACTGGTGGGCGGGCGTGAGCAGCGCGGCGACCGCCCCCGACCGCACGAGCTCGTCGACCCGCGCGCCGTCCGAGTCGACGGACAGCGGCACCGTGCGCACCCCCGCCGAGCCGAGCAGCTCCCGGTGCACGTGCAGGCCATGGCCCTCGACCGCGACGGCCCCACCCAGCAGTGGGGCGAGCAGGGTCAGAGCGTGCGCGGTGCCCGCGCAGACGACAATGCGGTCCGGGTCCGCGCGCACGCCGCGGGCGCGGGCCAGGTAGTCCGCCAGGGCGTTTCGCAGCTCCGGCCGTCCCCTCGGATCGCCAGGGCCGAACGCGTCGCTCGGCGCCGCCGTCAGGGCGCGCCGCGTCGAGGCCAGCCACGTGGTCCTCGGAAACGAGGCCGCGTCCGGGGAACCCGGCATCAGGTTGTGCTCGGGCCGGACAGACGGGGCCGGCCGCGGCGTCCGAAGGTCGGCCGCGGGCGCGGCCCTCGGGGCCACCCGGGTACCCGAGCCCCGGCGGGCGGTCAGCCAGCCCTCCGCGACCAGCTCGGCGTACGCGTCCGCGACGGTGTTCCGCGCGATGCCGAGATCCGCGGCCAGCGTGCGCGAGGGCGGTAGCAGTGCACCCGGCGCCAACCGCCCGGAGCGGATGTCCTCCCGGAGGGTGGCCATCAGCGACGAGCGCAGACCTCCGCGACCGCGGAGGTCGAGGTGTAGATCCAATCCAGAATTGGCCCATGATTCCACCTCCGAATTGAACCACTCATTCGGTCCATTACCCGCCTAGAGTCATTCCCATGACGACAACCGAGACAGCACAGCGGGTCAACATCTTCAAGCAGTCCCCCGAGGTCTACCAGGCGATGATCGCCCTCGACGCCGCCGCCAAGAAGGGCCTCGACCCGGTCCTCGTCGAGCTCGTGCTCACCCGTGCCTCACAGATCAACCACTGCGCCTGGTGCCTGGACATGCACACCCAGGACGCCCGCAAGGTCGGCATCAGCGAGCAGAAGCTCTACCTGCTCAATGCCTGGGAGGAGGTGCCGGGCCTGTACACCGAGCGCGAGCGCGCCGCCCTTGCCCTCACCGAGGCGGTCACCGTGCTGACCGACGGCTTCGTTCCGGACGAGGTGTACGCGCGGGCCGCCGAGCAGTTCGAGGAGCGGGAGCTGTCCCAGCTGATCGCCGTCATCTTCACCATCAACGCGTGGAACCGGATCGCGGTCAGCACCCGCCGCGTCCCACCGATCCGCTGAGCGCGCGCCCCTGAGAGGAATCGAGAAGTGAAAGCTGTTCGGATCCAGGAGAACCGCGGAGCGGACAACCCGAATGCCCTGGTGCTCGAGGAGGCGCCGTACCCGCAGGCCGCCACCGGCGACGTGATCGTCCGGGTGCGCGCCGCCTCCTTCGTCCCGGACGAACTCGACTGGCCGGGGACCTGGACGGACCGGGCAGGCGGTGACCGGACCCCGAGCATCCCGGCCCACGAGGTCGCCGGTGTCGTCAGCGAGATCCCCTACGGCACCACCGGTTTCGAGGTCGGCGACCGGGTGTTCGGTCTGACCGACTGGCATCGCGACGGCGCCGCCGCCGAGTTCGTGGCCGTGGAGGCCCGCAACCTGGCCGCGATTCCGGAGTCGATCGGGTTCCGGGAGGCCGCCGCCCTCCCCCTGGCGGGCCTCACCGCCTGGCAGGGACTCTTCAGGCACGGCGGACTGACCTACGGCGACGCGTCCGGGCGGACGGTCGTGGTACACGGGGGCGCGGGCGGCACCGGCTCGCTGGTGGTCCAGCTCGCTCATGCCTCGGGGGCTCGGGTCATCGCGACCGGCCGGGCGGCGGGCGAGGAGGCGGCCCGCGGTCACGGTGCGGACGACTACGTGACGCTCGACTCCGGTGGCCTCGACGAGACCCGGTTCGGTCCGGTGGATCTGGTGTTCGACACGATCGGCGGGGAGGTCCTGGCTCGCTCGGCCGCGCTCGTGCGGCCCGGCGGCACCCTGGTGTCGATCACGGCGCCGCCCCCGGTCACGCCGGTCGACGGTCGTGCGGTCTTCTTCATCGTCGAGCCCGACAGGCAGGAGCTCCGGGAACTCGCGCGGCTGGCGGAGCGGGGCGTACTACGCCCCCACGTCGGCGCCGCCTATCCGCTCGCCGAGGCACGGACCGCATTTCTCGCCAAGCGACGGGGCATCCCCGGCAAGGTCGTCCTCGACGTCTGACCAATGCGGCTGCGCCGCCCGTGCGTGCTCATGGAGTCCAGGGACTCGGTAAGCGCGCACGGGCGGCGCAGCCGCGTCTGATCAGCGGAGGGTGACCTGGCGGGCGCGCAGACCGTCGCGCGAGCGCAGCTCGTCGGAGGTGAGGGGCGCGTCGACGGCCAGCGCGTCGGCCAGCCGCACTCCGAGCTCGGCCGTCGCGGGCGCCCACTCCTGGGCGTGCCGCTCGGGGTCGAGATCGAACACCGGCACCAGCAGCCCGTGGGTCCGGAACGAACCGGCGTACCGCGATCCCTCGCCGAGGTGCAGTCCACCGGCCGCATGCACGCGGGCCAGGGCCAGCATCAGCTGGTCCTCGTCCTCGGGCCGCACCCAGCGCAGGTGCGCCTTCTCCCCCGCGTCGACCCACCACGCGGCGACGATGCCCTCGCCGTCGAGGCGAGCGGACGGCATGATCACCGAGTTGGCCTGCTCGACGGTGGCGGCGACCTCCGGGGCGGGCGTGACGCCCTCCGGGATCCACCAGTTGAAGTCCTGGTACACGCTGATCTCGAGCAGCGTGCCCGCCTCGATCACGTCACCGAGGCGCGGTCCGCCCGGCTGGGCGTCGGTCGCGGCGAGGGACTGCCCCGGCTCCGCGCCTGCGGCCCAGTTGACGGCGGCGGCCAGATCGGCCGAGAGATCGGCGGACTGGCCGGGCACCTGCAGGCCGACGAAGCCTGTTGCGGCGGCGGCGGTGCCGCCAGATGTCGCGGTGGTTTCGTCGCGGACGAGGCCCGCCACCGCGCCGGGCAGCACCGTCGCTGCCACGACCGTGCGCTCGCCGCCGGTCAGCGGCAGCGTCGCCGTCGCGGACGGGACGAACTCGCGCATCGCGACGAGATCGCACTCGGCTGCCAGCCCCTCGAACGGGCGCGGCACCGCGGCGGCCGCGGCGCTCTCCTGGGCGGCGCGGCGCTCGGCGAGCTTCGCCGCGCGGTTGCTGCCGGGCTTCGGACCACTGTTTCTTTTGCTCTTACCCACGTCGGGAAACCTACACGTCGCGGCTACTGAGCGAGCCACTCCTTGGTCCGGCCCGGATGGTTGGTGGCGATCCAGCCGACACCGAGCTCCCGGCACAGCTGCACGTCCTCGAAGTCGTCGACCGTCCAGCAGTACGTGGCCCTGCCCGCCGCGGCCGCCCGGTTCACGATCTCGGGGTGCTCGCGCAGCGACTTGATGGACGGGCCGACCGCGGTGGCGCCAACGGTGGTCGCCGCGCCGCCGCCCAGGTATCGCGACGACTCCCCGAGCAGCACCGTGGGCAGCAGCGGCGCCGACCGACGGATCCGCCAGACCGCGGCCGCCGAGAACGACATGATGACGGCGCGGGAGTGGTCCGCGGACGCGGGTGCGGACAGCCCGAACCGGGACAGCTCCGCGAGCACCTTGCTCTCCACCAGCCCGCCGAAGCGGACCGGGTGCTTGGTCTCGATGAAGAGCTTGGTCGGGCGGCTGGTGTGATCGAGCACCAGCGTGATCAGCTGGGCGAGGGTGAGCACCGGCTCCCCGTTTGCACCGAACTCGAGCTCGTTGAGGTGCTTGAGCGTCATCTCGCTGACCAGCCCGGTGCCCGTGGACGTGCGGTCGACGCGCCGGTCGTGAACGCACACCAGGTGCCCGTCGCGGGTCAGCCGAACGTCGCATTCCAGCCCGTCGGCGCCCTGGTCGAGGGCCAGCTCGTACGCGGCGAGGGTGTGTTCGGGCAGGGCGGCGGATGCGCCGCGGTGCGCGACGACGCGGGGCTCGGGGGTCACGGCGCCCCCGCTTCCACGCGCTCCGGGGTCCGGGCGGGCCCGGCAGTCCCGGCCGGCTCGGCAGTCCCGGCGGGCTCGGCAGTCCCGGCGGACGTGGCCGACTCGGGTACCGCGACCAGCCAGCGGGTCAGCTCGCGCTGCTTCCCCGTCGGGCTCAGACCCTCGACGCGG
The DNA here is from genome assembly GCF_040548995.1 of Rhodococcus sp. PvR044. Classification (NCBI taxonomy): domain Bacteria; kingdom Bacillati; phylum Actinomycetota; class Actinomycetes; order Mycobacteriales; family Nocardiaceae; genus Rhodococcus; species Rhodococcus sp. PvR044. The sequence continues at coordinate 475,677 of NZ_JBEPSX010000002.1, read as the reverse complement.
TGGATGACCAACAGCGTCAGCACCGCGACCGCGACCGCCACCAGATCGGTGACCGCCGCGAGCAGCACCCCGTCGGCCTGCGCCTGCAGCGAGTCGAGCGTGCGCCACCACAGATTCACCACGAACAGCACGCCGCCACACGCCCAGGTGACCCACCACACCCGGAACAGCGTGCGTGTCTGCGGGTCCGGCTCGTCCAGCTCGGTCAGGAAAACCCCCGGCATCGCCAGGTTCACCACCGGGACCAGGCAGCCGAGGGCGAGCGTCGACGGGCGGCGCGGGTCGACGTGTCCGCTGCGGGCGAAGGCGCGGCGCCGGGCCCCAACCAGCCAGGCGACAGTGGCCACGGCGGCGCACACGGCGACGATCGGGGCGAGCAGACCCGCCGCGGAGACCAGCCCGTCGGACACCGCGAGCAGCCCCGGCCCGATCAGGGTGCTCCGGTTGCGCAGCAGCAGCCCGTAGCGGAACAGTTCGGCGAGTGCGGCCAGCGCGAACAGCGCCGCCGCCGCGCTGAGCAGCGCGGGAGCCAGCTCGGCGAGCTGCTCACGACGCCCGGCCACCGGTTCCCGGTCGGGAGCGGGGGGCACGTCGCGCAGGCCCCATCGGGGGATCTCGCGGTAGGACGGCGGGCCCGGTTGGGCCGAGGTCCGGGCCGGGCGGACCCGGCTCGTGGCCGCCCCTGGCCGTCGGGCGACCCATCGGAAGTTGCGCAGGTTCGGCGGTTCCGGGCGCGCCGGATCCGTCGGCGAGAGCAGCACGCCGTGGCACCGCGGGCACCACTGCGCCGGGCCCCCGACAACCGGCCATCGGGCGGCGCAGCGCGCACAGACCTGAACGGTGCTCATCTAGTAGATCTTTGCCGACCGCCCGCCGTCGGCGGTCAACGGCCGGCCACATTTCTGCCAGGCCACCATCCCGTCGACGACGTTCACCGCATCGAACCCGACCTGGTTGAGGTATTCGACCACCCGCATCGACCGGCCGCCGGACCGGCACACCACGTACACCTCGGCGTCCATGTCGATCTCGGCCATCCGCGCGGGCACGTCGACCATCGGGATGTGCAGGGCACCGGGCGCATGCCCGTCCGCCCACTCCTCGTCCTCGCGCACGTCCAGCAGGATCACCGAGTCGGACAGCTCGGCCGGTACCTCCGCCGCGGGCACCGAGGGCACATCACCAAAGCTCACGCCATCGATACTGTCACGTTCGGCGGCGACTCGTCGGTGGAGGCGGGAACGATTCCCCCGGCGCGCGGGGCGGCCGCGTTGTGGGGCATGCGCGCCCGCGCCGGATACGGCAGGCTGGCACGCATGGAGCTGAGAATCTTCACCGAACCGCAGCAGGGCGCCACCTACGGGCAGTTGCTGCGCGTCGCGCAGGCCGCCGAGGACCTCGGCTACGGCGCCTTCTTCCGATCCGACCACTACCTGGCGATGAACTCCGACGGGTTGCCCGGCCCCACCGACGCCTGGATCACCCTTGCAGGCCTCGCCCGCGAGACGTCCACGATCCGGCTCGGCACGCTGGTCACCTCCGCGACGTTCCGCTACCCGGGGCCGCTGGCGATCAGCGTGGCCCAGGTGGACGCGATGAGCGAGGGCCGGGTGGAGTTCGGCATCGGCGCAGGCTGGTACGAGGAGGAACACCTCGCCTACGGCATCCCCTTCCCGTCGCTGAAGGAGCGTTTCGACCGGCTCGAGGAATCGCTGGCGGTGATCACCGGCATGTGGGAGACCCCGGTCGGTGAGTCCTTCTCGTTCGACGGCGCGCACCACCGCATCGAGGATTCGCCCGCGCTGCCGAAGCCGTTCCACCACGCTGGGCCCCCGATCATCATGGGCGGCATGGGCAAGCGCCGTACCCCCGAACTGACGGCCCGCTACGCCGACGAGTTCAACCTGCCGTTCGTCTCCCTCGAGGGCACCGCCACCCAGTTCGAACGGGTGCGCCAGGCCTGCCGCACGATCGACCGCGACCCCGCCGAGCTCGCCTACTCCAATGCGCTGGTGCTCTGCTGCGGCCGCACCGAGAGCGAGCTCGCCGCCCGCGCCGCGCGCATCGGTCGGGAGGTCGCCGAACTGCGGGAGAACGGAGCGGCCGGTTCACCCGCCGAACTCGTCGACAAGATCGGCCGGTACGGCGAGCTCGGGGCGAGCCGCATCTATCTGCAGACCCTCGACCTCGATGACCTCGACCACCTGGAGTTGGTCGCGAAGGAGGTCATGCCGCAGCTCGGCTGAGGGCGACGCGTCAGCTCGGCGGCAGGATGTCCTTCTGCGCGGGCACCTCGTCCTGCTTCAGCAGGCCGACCGGGCAGCTGACGCCGGTGGCATGCACCGGGCAGTAACCGCCGGGGTTCTTGGCGAGGTACTGCTGGTGATAGTCCTCGGCGTAGTAGAACTCGCGGAGCGGGGCGATCTCGGTGGTGATCGCCCCGTACCCGGCGTCGGCCAACCGGACCGCGAACGTCTCCGCGGTGGCGTGCGCGATCGACTGCTGCGCGTCGTCGGTGGTGTAGATCGCCGAGCGGTACTGGGAGCCGTGGTCGTTGCCCTGCCGCAGGCCCTGCGTGGGGTCGTGGTTCTCCCAGAACTGCTGCAGCACGCTCGCGTAGCCGATGACCGCCGGATCGAAGACCACGAGCACCACCTCGGTGTGCCCGGTCCGGCCCGAGCAGACCTCCTCGTACGTGGGGTTGAGGGTGAACCCGCCCGCGTATCCGGCCGCGGTGCTGTACACACCGTCGAGCTGCCAGAACTCCTTCTCGGCGCCCCAGAAGCAGCCCATGCCGACGACCGCGGTCTGCATTCCCTCCGGGAACGGCGGGGTCAGCGGGTGTCCGTTGACGTAGTGGGCGTCGGGAACCCGCAGCGGCTGGGTCCGGCCGGGCAGCGCCTCGTCGGCGCTCACGATCGCTGTTTTCGCCGCCGTGCGGCCGAGGATGTCGTCGTACCAGGACATGATCCGATGCTACGCGCGGCCGCAGCCGCGGCGGGTCCATCGTCGTTGCGCGGGCTCGGAGGCCGCGCGCCTCGGTAAGCTCGCCGGTGCAGTTGGGGGGCCGACCGTCGTCGCAGGAGGCGTAGATGTCACCTCAGGAACCCGAGGGCGATGCGCAGGGATCGCCGTTCCCGCCGCCGTTCAAGTGGGGCGCCGCGCGGCCTGCTCCGAAACCCGCGCGGCAGCGACCCGAGGGTCCTCGCCCCGAGCCGCCGGTTGTCGTCGCGGAGCCGACCGTGGCCCCGATTCCTGCCGAGCCCGCGACGCCACCGACCGTGGCTGCCCCGAGGCTCGCCGCACCCGAGGCCGCTCCCCAGACGCCTGCCGAGCCCGTGATCCCGGCACCGACCGCGCCCGCGATCTCAAGCCAGTCCGCGACCCCGTCGGCCGACACCGAGTTCGGCGCGCCACCGGTCAGCCCGCCGTGGCTCGCGCCGGAACCCGCCGCCGGGCACGACCAACAGTCCGCGCCCGGCTCTCAGTCGGTCGCGCTCGCGGTGCTGATCGGTGTGCTGGTCCTCGTGGTCGCCGGCGCCGTCGCGTTCGTCGTGCTCTGATCGGACCGCCCGAAGCGGTGTGACTGCGCGCCGATCCATCGGCTCGAGGGCACCTCCACGAACCGGTACAGCAGCTCCGCCGCCCCGGCCGTCACCAGCAGGAAGGCGAGCACCGCTCCCGTCCGGCCCAGGTGGCCGACGGTGTTCTCGTACACCCGGTACAGGATCAGCGTGTGCAGCAGGTAGATCGCGTAGCTGCGGGTCGCGGTCCAGCGCACGACACTGAGCCGACCGAGGTAGCCGTCGTACCGCACCAGGGCCAGCACCGCGCAGGTGACCACGACCATCGTCCACAGGTAGCGGTCCCCCGCCCAGTAGACGTGACTGTCGGTGGCCAGGCGCACCACCTCGGCCTGCGCCATGGTCGCCACGATGATCCAGCGCCAGTTCGCCAGCCGCGCCCAGCCCAGGTAGATGATCTGGCCCATGAACACCGCTGGCAGGGTCGCGGCGACCTTGGACAGCATCGGCACTGCGTACGGCTGCGGCACGTACAGGTTGTAGAGCAGGACCGCGCTGCACAGGGCCGCCCCCGCGAGGGGTACCGCGATCGGGATCGTCCTCAGCAGCGGCCGGGCGGCGACGCAGTACAGGTAGAAGAGCACCTGCACGACCAGGGTCCAGGTCACCCCGAGCACCGCGACCTCCGGCGTGAGGAAGAACCCGCCGAGCACGAAGCTGAGCGCCGCCTCGGAGTTCGAGATCCCGTCCTGGCCGCTGAACATCCCATTGATGCCAAGGCGCACCAGGACGATCGCGATCAGGAGCGCCACCCACAGCGCGGGAAGCAGCCGGCCGACCCGGTTGAAGAGGAACCGCCCAGGGGTGTGCCGGGTGGCCGACGCGGTGAGCATCAGCCCCGTGAGCATCATGAAGATCGCAACGCCGAGGAAGGAAAGGTGCTGGTTGAGTCCGCCACCGGCCACTAGCACCGTGTAGACGCCGTCGATCAGCCACCAGCCGGAGCCGAGGTCGTCGATCAGGTAGTACGAGATGTGCGAATAGATGACGGCGAGCACCGCGATCGCGCGAAGGAGATTGGCTCCGCCGAACTCGATCCGAGGCGGCGATGACGCGCGCACGGAAACGTGTTGCAGTCGGAGCACCACCCAATATTAAGGTTTTGTTCACCGACCGGACGAACCGGTGCCGGAAATCGGGGCGTCCGGCGACCACCCCTGGACGCGTCACTCGCATCCGCGCCCGCTTGGTCGCAAATCTTGCGGACGGTGTACGAATGAGATTGGGTTATGCCCGAGAAGGATCGACCCAAAATCGAACTTGGTACACGCCGGGCGTGCGCGCCCGTAAGGAAGGGACCCTCGTGTCTGTCTACTCGCTGCCTGAACTGCCCTACGACTACGCCGCCCTCGAGCCGCACATCTCCGGCAAGATCATGGAGCTGCACCACGACAAGCACCACGCCGCCTACGTCGCAGGCGCCAACACCGCCCTCGACAAGCTCGCCGAACTCCGCGCCGCCGACGCCGTCGCCCCCGTCGTCAACCTGCACGAGAAGAACCTCGCCTTCCACCTCGGCGGCCACACTAACCACACCGTCTTCTGGAACAACCTCAGCCCCGACGGCGGCGACAAGCCCGAAGGCGAACTCGCCGCAGCCATCGACGACCAGTTCGGCGGCTTCGACGCCTTCCGCACCCACTTCAACGCCAACGCCAACGCCATCCAGGGCTCCGGCTGGTCCATCCTCGCCTGGGACTCCATCGGCCAGCGACTGATCATCGTCCAGCTCTACGACCAGCAGGGCAACATCTCCATCGGCCTCACCCCCCTCCTCATGCTCGACATGTGGGAGCACGCCTTCTACCTCGACTACCAGAACGTCAAGGGCGACTACGTCAACGCCTTCTGGAACATCGTCAACTGGAACGACGTCTCCGCCCGCTTCGACCGCGCCCGCACCCAGACCGCAGGCCTCATCGTCTAAGCAGCTCCGCCGCACGACCCACTCCGCCGCGCCCGACCTCCAGGCGCGGCGGAGTCGTTTCCGGCAAACGGTCGTATCGTTGAGGGATGGACACCCTCGTCGAGGGTCTGACCTTTCCCGATGGGGCACGCTGGCACGACCGGCACCTGTGGTTCTCGGACACGCACGCCGGTGAGGTGTTGGCGTACGACCCGCTGACGGGCGCGCTCAACACCGTGGCCGAGGTGCCCGGCCGACCCGCGGGCCTGGGCTTTCTCCCCGACGGTCGGCTCCTCATCGCCTCCACCCGCGACCTGCTCGTGCTGCGCCGGGAACCGGACGGCACCCTGGTCGTGCATGCCGACCTCTCCGGCATCGCCACCTGGTACCTGAACGAGATGTGCGTCGACCGGTTCGGACGCGCCTATGTCGGCAACGTCGGCGACGGCAGCGATCCCCCGCGGCCGCCGCGGCCCGCCGACCTTGCGATGGTCGAACCCGACGGCACCGTCCACGACGTCGCGACCGCGATGGTGCTGGCAGGCGGCATGGTCGTGACCTCCGACGGCAGCACCCTCATCGTCGCCGAGAGCCGATCCACCCCCGGCCGGCTGACCGGCTTCACCATCGAGCCCGACGGCGGGCTCGAGCAACGACGGGTGATCGCCGAGTTCGACGCCTCGGTGCACCCCGACGGCCTCGCGATCGACGCCGAGGACGGCGTCTGGGTCGCCTCCCCGTTCGGGGACGAGATCTTCCGCGTCGACGCCGAGGGCGCCATCACCGACCGCCTGTCCGCGCCCCACCCGTACTCGCTCGCGCTGGGCGGGCCCGACGGTCGCGACCTGTTCGTCTGCACCGCCGAGACGTGGGTTCCAGAGGAAGCAGAACGGGACCGCGCCGGCGCCGTGCGGCGGGTCCGGGTGCGGGTTCCCGCCGCGCGGGAGTAGCGCGTCCCGCGGTCCGGCTGGCACTCCATCCCGCTTGTCTGCCAGCCGAGTTCGGCGCATCCTGGAGGTGTCCCGGGTGCGCTCCCGGGTCGCCGTCGTGCGGAAGGGGGACGGATGTGAACCAGCACGGACACATCGGCGTCTCGCCCTTCCATGCCGCCGGGGCGCTGCGCGGGTTCATCATCTCCGGCCAGTGGCCCGACACCACCAAGGAGTGGGCCCAGCTACTGGTGTTCGCCGTCCGGGTCGCCGGCGTACCCGGGTTACTTCCCACCTCAACGGTTTTCGGCGCTCACGAGGACCTCCCCGACGACCCGGAACCCGGCACCGTCGGGCTCGTGGTCGCGGAGGGCCCAGTGCTCGGCGAATCCGCCGTCACACCAGGATGTTTCGCGGAGCATCAGCCTCCTGCCCTACTGGTGCTGCACCCGCCGTCGGAGACCATGCCGTCGTTGCCGGAGTGTGTGGGCGCCGCCTCGGGCTGCCTGTTGCTGCCGGGCGTGCCGCACCTCGGCCTTGACCACCGGGCAGCCTGGGTGGAGGCGGACGCCGACGGCACCGTCACGTCCCTGGTCAGCCGGATGAGCCTCGATCCCAACTCCGACCCCGACACCGCCGTTTTGGCCATGCTGCTGGCCTCCTGACGCATACCGAAAGAACAAAGTTCGGTCTCCCAAACTTGTTGTGCGCTTTGCGATCTCGTGAACCTCAGGTAGTCTTACGCCTAGCGAAGGGGAGTAGCCCCCAATCGAGCAGTCGACATACTGGTCAGCATCGCGAAATGCGATGCGCCCGGCTGCCCGAACCGGCGTCGCCGTTCAGGCGACAGGCACCGGTGGGCGAGACCTTCGGCTGTCGACGTCCACACGTCGGCGGCCGGAGGACCGGTTCCCAACATCCTCCGAAACCAGATAACGGAGGAGGTTCGCATGCTTGCCGCGCTGCTGCTCAGCTTCGGCGTCATCTTCGTCGCCGAACTCGGCGACAAATCCCAGCTCATGGCGATGACGTTTGCCCTGCGCTACAAGTGGTGGGTTGTGATCGGCGGCATCACCGTCGCCACCACCGTGGTGCACCTGGTCTCCGTCGGCGTCGGCCACTACCTGGGCGTGGCCATCCCCACGAACCTGATCAGCACCGTCGGTGGCATCGCCTTCCTGATCTTCGCCTTGTGGACCCTGCGCGGCGACAGCCTCAGCGACGACGAGCAGAACAAGGCCGCTCGGGTCGGCACCTCGGCGTTCCTCGCGGTCGCCTCGGCGTTCTTCCTGGCCGAGCTCGGCGACAAGACGATGCTCGCCACCATCACCCTGGCCGCGGACAACGACTGGGTCGGCGTGTGGATCGGCTCGACGGTCGGCATGGTCGCGGCCGATGCCCTCGCGATCATCGTCGGCGCCGTGCTGGGCAAGCACCTGCCGGAGCGGTTCATCCAGCTCGCGGCCGCGACCCTGTTCTTCGTGTTCGGCGTGATGCTGCTGCTCCAGGGCCTGTTCCCCGGGTCCGCGGCGGGGCCGATCGCAGGCGGCGTGATCCTCGCGGTCGCGGCCGTGGTGGGCGGCGTCCGGTACGCGCGGGCGCGGGCGGCCGTACCGGTCGAGGAGACGAGCGAACCCCTCGACCGGTAGGCGCGACCAGCGGTCAGGACCCGGTGCTCCCTGTACCACCCATCGGGGTGACCCGGGTATTCCCTGTCGCCAACCAGCCCTCCGACGCCGGGACTCCGGTGCCGGTGACCGTGACCCCGCTTGGGTTGTCGAGGCCGTACCCGCTCGCGCGATAACGCATTTGGACCGTGACATCACCGGAGAGGAACAACGTCGTGTCGGGATTGGGGTGGTACTCGCGGGACTTAGGGACAGCCCAGCCCCCGGCAGGCGGGGTGACGGTGACATTCCCGGTGACGGGATCTACCGCAACGGTCGAGTCCAGTGCCCAATGCGTGGATCCCTCCGGATACCAGCCGGGTTTCCGGGCGAAAACCGTGGCGTCCATGAATTCGAAGCCTCTCGGAGGGTGGTGGGTGACGCTCGAAACTTCGACGTCCGGCACGGCCGGTTGGTATCCGCCCTCCCCTGCGCTGCTGCTCGCATAGAAGGACACAACGTCACCCGATTTGACGTCCTTGGGACCGGCATAACTCATATGAAGGTCGCCAGCCATCCCCTCGTCCGTGAAGGCTCTTTCGTAGCACGGCCCCCCCGACGGCATCGACTCGATGGTGCATGGAGGCAACAGATTTTGCAGTACCTCATCCTCCCACCACGACTGCCCGGCCGCAGTTCCCACACCCATCGTGATGCCGCTCGCGACAACGGTCAGCGCCGCGAGCACCGACCCACCCTTACGCACCAGACTTCCGACCATTGAACAGTTCCTTTCGGATTACAGAACCGCTGCCGCCGATGGCCCGCCGCTGTACGCGGTTGGATTCAGGCACGACACTCGGCGTCGGAGATGATTCGCGGCGACCGTGTCAGGCCGCAGGTTTGATGAGTACCCGAAAAAGCAACAAGCGGAATCAGTTTTGCTAACTGCCGAAGGTATCTGGATTCACTAGGGTGACCTTCGTGGTCCCCGTCGCCATCCACCCCTCCGACGCCGGGACGCCCGTGCCGGTGAACCTGAGCCCGCTCGCGCCATCGGGACTCAACGCGGTTACCTTGTAGTCCAGCGAGACAAAGACAGAGCCGGTGAAGCGGCCATCCGCGGCGATCCAGCCACCGGCAGGCGCGGTGATCGTGACATCCCCGGTCACCGGATCCACCACCGCTGTCGAATCCAGAGTCGTCTCGATCGCGTCGCCGAGCGGATAAACCCAGGACCAAACGTGGGCCCCCGTGAACTCGAAACCCCTCGGTACGTGGTGGGTGACGCTCGTAATGGCAACATCCCGACCGCTTAACCTTGCGCGGAACCCGGTCTCCTGACCCAGCGCCACCGCCCTGCTTGTGCCGGTGTACACCAGACTAATGTTCCCGACCGTCGCTTCATCGTTGAACAGGCCGTCGTCACAACCTGGCATGGGGTCTTCGAAGTAACAGGGAGGCGCGGAGCTGCCGAGCGCCACGCTTCCCTGTTCCAGGCTTCCCGAGCCCGCCGCTCCGGCAGTCCCCACACCGGTCACCGCGCCGCCCGCGACGACGGCCAGCGCCGCGAGCACCGAACCACCCTTACGCACCAGACTTCCGACCATTGAACAGTTCCTTTCGGATTACAGAACCGCTGCCGCCGATGGCCCGCCGCTGTACGCGGTTGGAATCAGGCACGAGATCGGCGTCGGAGTTGCTCGCGGCGACCGTGTCAGGAGGCTGGTTTGATGGGTACTCGAAAAATGAACGGGTGCAATCAGTTTCGCTAACTGCCGAACGTGCCTAGATCCACAGGGGTGACCGTCGTGAACCCCGTCGCCACCCACCCCTCCGACGCCGGGGCGCCGGTACCGGTGAAGGTGACCCCGGTGTTGCCATCGAGATACGACTTGACCACCTTGTAGCGCAAATTGACTCTTAGGAACCCGGTGCGGGAGCCGGTGTCGGTTACCGCCGTCGGGATGACCCAGCCACCTGCGGGCGCCGTGACCGTCACATCCCCCGTAACGGGATCCACCATCGCGGTCGAGTCCAGCTCCGCGCCCGGCAAGATTGGCGAGTACGAAATTACCTCGGCCCCGACGAATTCAAGTCCTCGTGGAACATGGTGAGTGAAACTCGTCACCGTCAAGCCGGGTGTGCCATCTCGGGCCTCGAGGCCCGGAAAATACAAAACCTCACTGCCCACCTTGGCCTTGGCGGGACCCTGATATGCCAGCAGGATGTTGCCCCTCGCGCCTTGATCAATGAAGGCCTCACCGTTGCACAGCTTTTCGTAGATCCCTGTGCATGAGCTTCCGACAGACGCGCCACCCGCGACGCCCGCACCCATCGTCGCCCCACCCACGACAACGGCCAGCGCCGCCAGCACCGACCCACCCCTACGCACCAGCTGTCCAACCATCGACGATGTCTCCTCACTGTTGGGAAAACCGGCCCACGCCCGCCCCCGAGAACTCGCCAAGAGTAAGGGGCGAAACGACGGACCGCAGCGAAAATCGCACACTCGCTTTTGCCCAGTTCAAAGCGTTAAACACTGTCTCGAACGGTCCGCCGCGGCGCCGGGCACAGATCCGAGCGGCCGCAAACCGGAGATCCGACGGATACTGGAAGGGACTCGCAGGCACCCACAGGAGGGGTGACATGACCGACCAGATTCCCCCGAAACCGATCGCCGCCGCCAAGGTGGTGTTGCTGAAGACCCGCAAACGGGACGGCAGCTGGGTCGATACTCCCGTGAACATCGCGGTGGACGGAACGCGAACCTATTTCCGGACACCCGGCAGGGCCTCGAAGAACAAGCGGCTGAGGAACTTCCCCGATGTGCGGATCCGGCCCTGCACCTGGTCGGGCAAGCCGACCGGCGACGAGTCGGCTGCGACCACGCACCTGCTCACCGGCGCCGAGGCCGACGCCGCCGCCCGGGCGATCGACCACCGTTTCCCGATCCTGCAGCGTGTGATGGTGCGGGCAGCGCACAAGGTCATGCGCACGCCCACGCTCCACTACGAGCTGACGAACTTCCGCGCGCCGTGACCGGGATCCGGTCCGGGGCGCACGGAAGCATCGGCTGCCCTGCGGCGTTGTACTCGACATGACCAAGTCCGCCGCCGCCACCGCCCGCGTCCGGATCGCGGCGGAGCAGGCCGCGACCGTGCATCGGATCGAGTCGCTGACCGCGCGCCTGGCCGACATCCTGGACGGCTCCGAGCTGACGACGAACGATGACGAGCACGATCCGGAGGGCTCGACGATCGCGTTCGAGCGCGCCCAGGTCACCTCGCTGCTCGGGGACGCACGGCAGGAACTCGACGACCTCGACGCGGCACTGCGCCGAGTCGACGACGGTAGCTACGGGGTGTGCGTGAAGTGCGGCAAGCCGATCGGCGCCGAGCGGCTCGACGTGCTGCCCGCAGTGTTGCGCTGTATCGACTGCTCCTGACCGCACGGCGGCCGACCGCAACCCCGGCGCGACGGGACCACCGAGTGGCGGCGACGCAGTGCCCCCACGGTGGTGGTCACAGCCGTCAAGGCGGCGACCACCCCGGCTTCTCAGCTGAGGGGGGCCCCGCATATTGCCGCCCGTCACCGTGCCCACCAGCGGCGATGCAAAAGTGAAGCCGGGCCCCTCGAGGGTGAAACTGCTGTTGCCGGCGCCTTCAATCAACTTCTGTGAATAGGACGCCATATAGATGAGATCGAACTGGAGTCCGTCACCGACACTCACCGGACCTCCGGAAGGATCGGTGAAGGCGACGGTGCGGGCCTCGGGATCATGCACGTGATCGAGCACGATCGGGTCGAAGAGGTCCCTATTGCCGGCAGCCACATGGCGAATCCGGTTGGTGGTGACACCGATCAACCCGAAATGAAGGGGTTTGTTGTGGACCAGCTTGGTGATTCCCCGATCGGGGTCGCCCACATTCTTGATTGTGATTCGAAAGGTCGTCGGATCGCCCCCGACAGCGAATTCGGGATACCGGTAGGTGATCTCGAAGCCCTCGTGGGTCACCACTTGTTCCAGTTGGTCGTAAGTCGGACATACGGAACCACATCCGGCACCCGCCTCCGCGCCCGCAGTGCCCATTCCGATCGTCAGCCCGCCGGCGGCGATCACCGCGACGGCAAGGATCGTTGCGCTACGTCGTAACATGTTGCTGGACAACATATTTCTCCATTTCTATGTGCGATGAGTGGGCGCCTCAGCTATTGGATGCCCTAGAGGCCGCGCGGCGGTGCATCCGCTGCGGGTGAACGGATGCCGTCGGATCCGGCCCTGCCGCTCACTGACCCCTCACATTCCTCCCCCCACGGGGGCGTAGCGCCACAGGTGATCGGCCGCCGGAAGACCTCGAATCCGGTTCCTTCCATCACCGGCCAATCCTGGGGGTCGAGGCCGGTGGCGGTGAACCCGACACCACTCTCCTGCGTCGATCCGACCTGGGCCGTCCATGGAACGGTGTACCAAAAAACAAAATCCGTACTGATCGGGTATGCGCCGGTGATCGTCACGGCTCCGGTCTGGTCGTCTATGTCCATCATTGGGTGGTCGTCCTGCCTGCGATACCAGGTCCCGTCAACCTCCTCGAGCCACTGGATCCTGAAAGATTGAAGCTTGTACGCGGCCGACGGCGGGTAGTCGGTGAAGCGGTGGACGAACTTGCCCGCCTTGTCCGCAACCTGGAAACCGATCTGGCTGCTGAAGCTGTTTCCCGGATATCCCTGTGTGCTGATCCTCTTCCGCACGGTGACATCCCCGACCTGCTTCTCGACCGCGCGGGAGTCCGAACCCCGGCAATTGATCAGGTCGGAATCCCTGTCGACCGAGCCGGATCCCACGAGTATCTCTTCTTCCCATGCCCCGATATCGAACGACCCCGCTCCCGACGATCCGACCGCGGCGGCCGTGCCGGCGCCCGTGGCGAGCCCGCCCACGAGGGCGGCGGCGAGGGCGAGAGTGGGCAGCCCCCGTCGGATCAACCCGTTCGACCGCATCAACCTTGTTCGCAAAGAAGCACTCCATTCGATGAGTGATGGGCAGACGTTCGACCGCCCCGACCGGGCCAGACTAGGGCCGCAGTCCAGCCCCGACTGCCGAATCCGAAGAACGGCATCTTCGCAGGTCAACCGTTATGCACAACGGCTCCCGCCGGTTGGATCGGCAAGGCTGACAATCAGTTCGGTGAACTGTCGTTAACCAGACTCACGACCGGGGCGCTATCGTTCAGGTCACTACCGGTCGGCCAACGGTGGCCGCCAGAAAAGAGGATCGACTGTGGAAATCCAGGGAACCGCGGCACTGGTCACCGGAGCTGCCTCCGGCCTCGGCGCTGCGACCGCCAAGCGCTTCGCCGACGCGGGCGCCACCGTCTTCGGACTGGACCTGGCCCAGTCCATCGAGCGCGCGGGCGACAGCGTCCCCGCCGGCGTCACCCTCATCCCCACCGACGTCACCAGCGGCGACGAGGTCCAGGCCGCCGTCGAGCAGATCGTCGCCTCCGGCGTGCCGCTGCGCACCGTCGTGAACTGCGCGGGCGTCGGCTGGGCCGGCCGCATCCTGTCCAAGAACGGCCCGCACGACCTGGAGCTGTTCCGCACGGTCATCACCGTCAACCTGCTCGGCACGTTCAACGTGATGCGCCTGGCCGCCGACGCGATCGCCAAGACCGACACCGTCGACGAGTCCGGCCAGCGCGGCGTCGTCATCAACACCGCCTCGGTCGCCGCGTTCGAGGGCCAGATCGGCCAGATCGCGTACTCCGCGTCCAAGGGTGGCGTGCAGGGCATGACCGTCCCGGCCGCCCGCGACCTCGCGCAGTTCGGCATCCGCGTCAACACCATCGCCCCCGGCATCATCGACACCCCGATGCTCGCGGGCGTCACCGACGAGTACCGCAAGGGCCTCGAGGCAGGCGTGCCGTTCCCGTCCCGCCTGGGCAACCCCTCCGAGTACGCGCAGCTCGCGCAGATGATCGTCGAGCACGACTACCTCAACGGCGAGACGATCCGGATGGACGGCGCGCTCCGGATGGCGCCGCGCTAGGCAGCTCCGCTGCCCGTGCGTGGTTGACGGGTCCCAGGACTCGTCAACCGCGCACGGGCGCCGCAGGCGCCTACAGCTCCGAGGCCAGCGGGACCTCAAGATCGGCGCGGTCGGTCATCCACTCCCGCAACACCCGCGTCGCCTGCACGTCGTCCTCGTTGTAGACGAACAACCGCTCCCGCTGTTCGAGATCCGGCTCGTGGTCGTAGCCGACCGCCTCCCGATACCAGCTCATCGACGCCTCGCCGCCGGCGTCCGCGTCCCGCCAGTTGAACCCGGCGACGGGCGCAATCTTCTTGAGCCCCTTACCGTTCGGGCAGATGAACTGATCGCTCACCGCCTGATAGACATCCACCCAGTCCGGGCTGTCGATGAAGGCGCGGATCTGCGCGACCGTCGGGATCCCGGGCATCCCGGCAAACCGGGTCGCCGAGTCGAGCAGCCACTTGTCTTCCGCCGCACGGGAATAGCAGTAGGCAGCGAAGGTCTTGCCCGCCGCGAGGGTCTCCTCCCTGACCCCCATCAGCCAGCCCCAGAACTCCGCGAACGACCTGCCCTCGTCCCGGGTCGGCAACGGGTCCCAGGTGACGAACGGCCGGTACGGCTGGGTGACGCCGTCCGCGGTGAGCAGCGTGCCCCACAGGTAGGCGCCGTGCTCCTGGTAGCTCTCCATGTCCACGTCGACCTCGACGTCGGCCCGGCGCACCGTGACCTCGGGCCTGCGCCGCACCAGCGGGACCTGGCCAAGCCAGGCCTTCGCGATCACCACCACGTCCTCGAACCCGTTGCCCTGCCACTCCTCCGGCGCCGGTCCGTCCCAGGCCGCCAGGTCGTCGATGGTGTAGACCCCGGCCGCGCGCAGCGCCTCGGCCCGCGAGCCCGTCGCCACCAGGCTGACGTCCCGCGCGGCCGTCAGGTTCTCCTTGCACCGCGACCACCAGGGGCAGGACCGGCACTCGCCGATCTGCGACGGCGAGGTGAAGCGTTCGCCGCGCGCGACGGCCAGCCGGTCGGCGAACCGCTCGTCGTACACGTCCATCACCGCGGCGAGGTCGTGCACGAGGAAGCGCTCGCCGCCGTACCCGATGACGCCGCCGAGCATCGACGGGCTCGCCATGCCCTGCGCCTGCAGCATTCGCTGCAGGTGCGCCAGCCGGAGCTGATCGCGGAGCTGGGCGCGCACCTTCCGGTCCGGGTCCACGCTCGGGGCCCAGTCGTCCAGCCCTGAGGTGACCGCGCCGCTGCCCGGATCGGTGACCTTGTGGTTCACCACGATGGCCGGGATGTATCCCCCACGGTCGGCGTCCCGGATCAACAGCTCCGCTCGCCCGCGCCTGCCGGTGTCGAACTCGAGCGGCAACACCGCGCCCCAGATCCGGTCCGCGCCCTCGGCGCAGGCCCGCAGGGTCGCCGCCGCCCGCTCGCGCGTCGGGACGGACTGATCGATCAGCACCCAGGTGTGGCCGCCGGGCGCCATCAACCGCCGGAGCATGTCCTCCCGGTGTGCCTGGGCCGATTCCCGGCGCTGCTGGACGCCGATGTCCTCCGGCGCCGAGGCGATCAGCTCGGGATAGGCCGAGTCGAGGTGGACCCGGTGCCGGCACGTGGTCAGCGTCCTGGGATCGATGAGCACCGACCGAGTGCCGTTGCGGCCCGGCTCGGCGTCCTGGTGCGGATCCCGGAGGTCCTGCGAAGAGTTCACGATGACGAGATTATGGTCCGTCGCACCGACAACCCGCACCGCGCCCGCCTGCGCAGCGGCAAGAACCAGCGCTGCCGGACTCGCCGCCGCCACCCTGAGCGGTGCGGATAGGCTGTCGGGGACGAGGTGTGCCGACGCTCGAGCGCCAAGAATGAGGGGCCTTACGCATGGGTTTGTTCAGGAAACGTAAGACACGCGCGACCCGGCGTGCCGAGGCGAAGGCCCTCAAGCACAAGGCGAAGGTCGAGGCGAAGCTCGGCGCCCGCAACGACCGCAAGAAGATGCGCACCGAGGCCAAGTCCGCGAAGAAGGTCGAGAAGGCTCAGCTTGCGACGCTGAAGGCGCAGGAGAAGGCCGCCACCCGCGGCAAGCTCAGCGTCGGCCAGATCCGCAAGTACCTGGGCATCGCCCGGCTGCTGACGCCGGTGCTCGCCCCCCTCGTCTACCGCGGCGCCACCATGCTGCGCGCGCAGCTCGACCAGCAGCGCGCCAACAAGATGGGCATCGCCCCCGAGGAGCTGGGCACCTACACCGGGCACGGCGCCCACCTCAGCGCCCGGATCGCAGGCGCCGAGCGGTCCGCGAACACCATCGCCGCCCAGTACCCCGACCCCGAGACCACCCGGTTCACCAACGCCGTCCTCGGCCGCCTGGCCGAGCTCAGCACTGCCGTCCGGGCCTCCGAGCAGATGCCGGTCCAGCGCCGCAGGGCCGCCCACCACGCGATCTCGGCGGAACTCGACGGCGTCGAGGCCGACCTGCTCGCCCGCCTCGGCGTCCGCTGACCCGGGCGCGACCGCTCCCAAGATGCCGACCCCCCGCCCCGACCACACCGCCCGCATGCGCGGCGCGGCGGTCGGGGCGCTCACCGCGGCGCTCGCCGTGGCAGGCCACGGGGTCGCGGGCGGCGGCTACCCGGACTCCTCGGCCCTGACGCTGCTGGTGCTGTGCTGCGCCGCCGTCGGCGCGCTCACCGGCAGCCTGCGCGGCGGCCGGGTCGCGCTGCTCGGTGCGCTGGCGGCCGGGCAGCTCGTCGGACACCTCGCGCTGTCGACCGCCCTCACCGCGCACCAGTTCCACGGCCCCGAGCTCTCCCCCCGCGGGCTCACGATGCTCGCCGCCCACGCCGTCGCGACGGCGCTGTGCGCCGCGCTGATCCTGGCCGCGGAGGCCGTGTACGGCCCGATCACCCGGGTGTTGCGGTCCGTCCTGCGTCGGTGGAATCCGCTGCCGCGCACGACCTTCGCACTCCGCACCGCGTCGACGGACCCGATCGCGACGGCGACGCTGCTGCACTTCTGCATCTCGAGACGGGGACCGCCCGCGGCGGTGCCCGCATAGCGGACTCGGTGACCCGAGCCCGCCCTCCCCTCTCGAGAAAGAACCCCATGACCACCCTCATTTCCCGCGCCCTCCTCACGGTCGGCGCCACCGGCGGCGTCCTGCTGCTCGGCACCGGACTCGCCTCCGCGCACGTCTCCGTCAGCGCCCCCGACGCCGAGCAGGGCGGCTACACCGTTCTGACCTTCAAGGTGCCCACCGAGTCGGAGACCGCGGGCACCACCAAGCTGACGGTGGCGCTGCCCAACCTGGCATCCGCGCGCACCGAGCCGATGCCGGGCTGGACGTCGCAGGTCACCAAGGACGCCGCCTCCGGCGAGGCCACCTCGGTCACCTGGACCGCTGATCCCGGCGTCAGCGTCGGACCCGGCCAGTTCCAGCAGTTCCTGCTGTCCACGGGACCGCTGCCCGAGCAGGACGAGGTGTCCTTCGCCGCCACGCAGACCTACAGCGACGGCCAGGTCGTGAACTGGGATCAGCAGCCCGGCGCCGACGGCAGCGAGCCCGACAAGCCGGCGCCCGCCCTCTCGCTGGCCCCCGCCTCGGAGTCCGGGGACGGCCACCACGGCGCCTCGACCGCCTCGTCCGCGACCTCCGACGACGGCGTGGACACCACCGCCCGTTGGCTCGGCGGCATCGGCCTGGTGCTCGGCGCCCTCGGCGCCGCGCTCGGCGTCGGCGCGACCGTCCGCGGACGGCGCTCATGAGTACCCGGGTCCGCGTCCTGGCCGTGACGATGTTCGCGGCGGTGGCCGCGCTGCTCGGCGCGGGCGTCGCCGGGGCCCACGCGGTCGTGACCAGTTCGAACCCCGCGGACGGCTCGTCCGTCGCGGTGGGCCCGGAGCAGGCCGTCATCACGTTCAACGAACCGATGCAGCCCAGCTTCGCCACCCTCACCGTGGTCGGCCCGGACGGCAACCTGTGGTCGAAGGGTGAGCCAACCGTGCAGGGCCCCTCGGTCAACGTCCCGGTCGGCGAGCTCGGCCCCACCGGGGACTACACGATCGCCTACCGGGTGACCTCCGCCGACGGCCACCCCGTCAGCGGGACCCGCACCTTCACCCTCACCGAGCAGGGCTCGGGCACCCCCGGCGCGAAGCCGGGCGGCGACAAGGCCGGCGCCGAGGGCGGCGATTCGGACGGGCTGCCGATGTGGCCGTTCATCGTCGCGGGCGTGCTGGTGTTCGGCGGCGGGCTGGCGTTCGCGCTGCGCCGTCCCAGCGGCAAGAGCTGACCTCGGTGGCCTCGGCGGGCGCGCGGCGGCGGTGGCAGATCTCGCCACGATGGCTGCTGTTCGCCGCGCCCGCCGGCCTGGCTGGGGTCGGGGTGGCCTGGCTGCTGGCCCGCCCAGCCGGCCCCGATCCGTCGAGCCTGATCCGGGTGCTCGCCGTCCTCCTCGGGTCGACGGTGCTCGGCCTGACGACACTCGAGTGGCTGCAGCGATCCGAGCCGCGACCGGTGATCGCGCGCGGCCAACTGTGGCGGCCGATCGCGGCGCTGGCAGGGGCCTGGACCCTGGCCGAGGTCGCCCTGGTGGTCGCCGCGGCGGCGGAGACGACCGAGACCGGGGCAGGCGCGCTCTCCTCGACCACGTTCGGCCGGTTTCTCGGTGACGTCAACGCGGGCCAGATCGGCGGCGCCACCGTGGCCTGCACCACCGCGATCGCGGTGATCGCGGCGCTGGCGTTCCGGCGGGGCGCCGACTGGCCGATCACCTCCGTCGCGGTGCTCGCCGCGGTCGCGCTCGCGTCCCGTCCCGTCACCGGGCACATGTCGGCGCAGACCCTCGGTTCGCTGCTCGGCGCCGCGCACGCGCTCGCCGCCGCGCTGTGGCTGGGACCGTTGGTCGCGATGGCACTGCTGCTGCGGGCCAGGGGCGCCTGGGCCGCCCTGCTGCCGCGCTACTCGGAGCTCGCCTGGCGCTGCGTCGCGGTGTTGACGGTGACCGGCGTGATCGACGCCGCGGTCAAGCTCGGCGGCGTTGGCGCGCTCGTCGACACCGGCTACGGGCGGATCGTGCTGGCCAAGACCGCGGCGCTGCTCGCGCTCGGCGCGCTCGGCTGGTGGTGGCGCCGGACCTGGGTGCCCGCGGCGGGTGCGCACCGCATGCAGGCGGAGGACTCGCTGCGGCGCGCGGTGCTGGAGGCTCTGGCGATGGCCGTCGCCTTCGGCCTGGCCGCCGCCCTCGCCACCACCGCATGAACGGTGCGGGTGTCGGCGGGCGGCGCTATAACTGCCTCATGCCCTCCGAGCAGGATGTACGCGCCCTGATGCTGGCCCTTCCCGAGGCGGAGGAGATCGTGGTCGACAGCTGGGGCAACCAGCCGACCTTCCGGGTGCGCAAGAAGATGTTCGCGATGGTCGGATACGGCGCGCCCACCGCATGCCTCAAGGCCACCCGCGACGACCAGGCCGCGCTGCTCGCACAGGACCCCGAGACCTTCCTGGTGGCCCCGTTTTTCGGGCGCTGGGGCTGGATCGACGTCGTCCTCGACCGGGTGGATCCGCAGGAGCTGGCCGAGCTCGTCGAGGAGGCGTGGCGGCTGACCGCCCCGAAGCGGGTGGTCGCCGCCTACGACCGCGACCGAGCGGCCGGCTAGGTCTCCTTGCGGGATCGCGCGTTCAGTGCGGTCGCGCTGACCAGGCCGAGCGCCAGGAACCCGGACGCCACGAACAGCGCGGTGCGGGTCGCGTCGCCGAAGCCCTCCGACAGCGCCGCGGTCACCTCGGGCCCGGACGGGCCGAGCTTGCCCTCCTCGCCCTGCTCGCGGATCCCGGAGATGGTGCCGCCCGCGGAGTCCCTGGTCGCGGTGACCAGCTGTTCCTGCACCGGCGGTGGCACCGACGTGACCGGTTCGAGGCTGTCGGAGAGGTTCTGCGCCAACGAGATCGAGAGCACCGCGCCCAGCACCGCGGACCCGAGCGCGGCGCCGAGCTGACGCACGGTGCTCTGCGTCGCCGAGCCCTGGCCCGACTTCTCCGCCGGGATGTCGGCGAGCACCGTCCCGGTCAGCTGCGCCGACGCCAGCCCGAGGCCCGCGCCGTAGATCGCCAGCAGCACGGCGAGCAGCCACGGCGACACCGTGGAGGACAGCGCGAACGCCACCACAGCCACGCCGACGGCCTCGAGCGCCAATCCCAGGATCACGGTCTTCGGCGCACCGAACGCGGCGGCGACGTGCCGGGCCGCGGCGCCGGAGGCGAAGGCGCCCAGCGCCATCGCGGCCAGCACCAGACCCGCGCCCATCGTGGTCAGGCCGAGCGCGTTCACCAGGAACAGCGGCAGCACCAGCAGCAGGCCGAACTCGCCGATCGCCACGGTCAGCGCGGTCAGGTTGCCCCAGCTGAACGTCGGGACCGAGAACAGGGTCAGGTCGAGGATCGCGGACCGGTGGCTACCGCGGGCCCGGTGCCGCTCCCAGAACACGAACAGCACGAGGCTGGCCAGGCCGATCGCGCCGACGACCGGGACCACCGACACCGGCGCGTCCGCGGGCCATTCGAGCCCGAACACGCTGAACGGAGCGATCGGCTTCCACCAGCCGAGGCTCTGCCCCTCGATCAGGGCGAAGATGACGCCGCCGAAGCCGATCGCGCTGAGCAGCAGCCCGTCCACGTCCAGGCCCGGCTCGGTGATGGTGGCCTTGGTCTCCCGCACCGCGTACAGGGCACCGATGATCACCGCGATGCCGATCGGGACGTTCACGATGAAGATCCACGGCCAGGTGAAGTAGGTGGTGAGCCAGCCGCCGAGCAGCGGGCCGACCGCCGCCATGCCCGAGATCACCGCTCCCCACACGGCGAACGCGACGATCCGGTCCTTGCCGCGGAAGGTCGCGTTCACGCTCGAGAGGGTCGTCGGGAGCACGAAGGCTCCGCCGACGCCCTGGATGACGCGGGCGATGATGAGCGAGGTCGCGCTGGTGGCGAGCGCGGCGAACACGCTGCCCAGCAGGAACACCAGCACGCCGAGGATGAACATGCGGCGGCGGCCGAGCCGGTCGCCGAGCCGCCCGGCGGTGAGCAGCAGCGCGGCGAACACCACCGAGTAGACACTGTTGACCCACTGGGCGTCGGTCAGGTCGAGGTCGAGGTCGGTGATGATCACCGGCAGTGCGACACCGACGATGGTGCCGTCCACCACGATCATGGACAGCCCCGCGGCGAGCACCCCGAGCCCGATCCAGGCGCGCCGATCGGCTCTCGGCTCCAAGTCGGTCGACTCGGCGGTCATAGGGGGTGCCCCTTCCACGTGACAAGCCGGCGCCGAACAGCGCCGCCACGATTCCACCATCGTCACCGACCCGTGTCGCCGCGAAATGCCGGGGGCGCGCCGAGCTTCATACTTTCGATGGATTCGCCGCGGCGCCGAGCCGGCTCCGGGCAGTGCCCTAGACCTCCTGGTGCGCCTCCAGGTGCGCCTTCATCCGCTCCAGCGTGGTCTGCATGCCGTCCCGCATCAGCGTGTCCCGGTTCCGACCGAGCACCTTCGAGCGCTGCACGATCCGCACCCACAGCGCGGGCGTCCCGTAGATCTCCCGGGTCTCGGTGAGCCGGGTACCGGTGCCGGACGGCTCGAGCAGGTAGCTCCAGCGCGCCTTCGGCTCGTCCGCCTCGAACGAGAACCGCTCCCCCGGAACGACATCGACCACCGTGCAATGGGTGGTCCACCGCACGGGTCCGTGCCGGTTGCTGCCCGTGAAGGTCGCACCGGCGGTCACCGGCTCGCCGCCGGTCCACCGCCCGCCGGTGTTCTCCGGGCTGAACCGGCCCATGCCGGCGATGTCGGTGACCACATCCCACACCGCCGACGGCGCGGCCTCGATCAGAACGCTCGCGTGATCCATCCGGTCAGCGTCCGGGGACGTACTGCAGCACCTTGATGAACGGCGCCAGCACCTTTGCCCAGACCTTCGGCGGAAGTCCGCGGGGCCCACCGAGATTCAGCACACGCGTCGTCGCGATGGTCTGCGACTCGGTGTACTTGAGCAAACCGTCGGGACCGTGCCTGCGGCCGACACCGGACACACCCATGCCTCCCATCGGCGCCGCGGTGCTGCCCCAGGCGGGCGCGTACCCCTCGTCGACGTTGACGGTGCCCGCGCGGACCTGGGCCGCGATGGCCTCGCCCTCGGCCTTGCTGCCCGCCCAGACGCTGGCGTTGAGGCCGTACTCGGTGTCGTTGGCCTGCCGGATCGCCTCGTTCACGTCGGCGACCGGGTAGATCGACACCAGCGGACCGAAGGTCTCGTTGCGGGCGCACTCCATCTCGTCGGTGACGCCGGTGAGCACCGTCGGCTCGTAGAACAGCGGGCCCAGGTCGGGGCGCGCCTTGCCGCCCGCGACCACGGTGGCGCCCTTGACCACGGCGTCGTCGACGTGCCCGGAGACGGTCTTGACCTGCGCCTCGGAGACGAGGCTGCCCATCTCGATGCCGAACTCGTAGCCGGCCCCGAGGGTCATGTTCCTGACGCGCTCACCGAAGAGCTTGGTGAACTCGTCGGCGACCGGCTGCTCCACGTAGATCCGCTCGATGGAGATGCACAGCTGGCCGGAGTTCGAGTAGCAGGCGCGGACCGCCGCATCGGCGACCTCGCGCAGGTTGGCGCCCTTGGTGACGATCATCGGGTTCTTGCCACCGAGCTCGGCGGAGAAGCCGATCAGCCGTCGGCCTGCCTGCTCGGCGAGCAGCTGGCCGGTGGCGGTGGAGCCGGTGAACATCAGGTAGTCGGTGTTCTCGACGATCGCGGTGCCCACCACGGATCCGGGGCCGGGGACCACGGCGAACACCTCGCGCGGCAGTCCGGCCTGGTACATCAGATCGACGCAGGCGAGCGCGCAGTAGGGGGTCTGGCTGTCCGGCTTGATGACCACCGCGTTGCCCGCCATCAGGGCGGCGATCGCGTCGGACACCGCGAGGGTCATCGGGTAGTTCCACGGCGAGATGACACCGACGACGCCCTTCGCGTGGTGGTGCACCACGGTCTTGGTGAGGCCCGGCAGCATGCCCTGGACCCGCTTCGGCTTGAGCAGCTTCGGTGCGACGCGGGCGTAGTACCGCGAGGTCATGGCGATGTCGAGCACCTCTTCCAGGGCGGCGGCCCTGGACTTGCCGGTCTCCGCCTGCGCCATGTCGAGCAGCGCGTCACGGTTCTCCAGCACCAGCTCGCGGTAGCGGTGGAAGACGCGGGCCCGGTCGTCGGCTGAACGCTTGCCCCACTCCCGCTGGGCCACCCGGGCGCGCTCGATCGCGGCGACCGCGTCCTCCGCGGTGCCGACCGGGACGGTGGTCAGCTCGCGACCGGTGAAGGCCTCGACGATGGGGCGGGTCGGGCGGCTCGCCGCGTCCGGGATGGCGATGAGGTCGGCGAGCCGCGCGAAGGTCGCGGCGGACGGAGCAGGCATTTCGTACCCCTACTGGTGAGTAGTTCTTGCGGTTACACACAACTTACCTGTTCCGTGGCCGGCGTCACAGGGGAGTGCGACTCAGCCCTGCGCGACCGTCTCCTTGGCCCAGCGGTAGTCCGCCTTGCCGCTCGGCGACCGCACGATCGACGGCACCACCACGATCGACCGCGGGATCTTGTAGCCCGCGACGTGCTCGCGGCAGTGCTCGGCGATCTCGGCGGTGTCGATGCCGTGATCGCCCTCGCGCAGCTGCACCACCGCCGCGACCCGCTCGCCGAACCGGGCGTCGGGTACCCCGGCGACGAGGGCGTCGAGCACCGCCGGGTGCGTCTTGAGGGCCTGCTCCACCTCCTCGGGGAACACCTTCTCGCCGCCGGAGTTGATGCACATCGAGCCGCGGCCGAGCAGCACGATGGTGCCGTCCGCCTCCATCCGCCCCATGTCGCCGAGGATGGCCATCCGCACCCCGTCCACCACCGGGAACGTCGCGGCCGTCTTCTCCTCGTCGCCGAAGTACGCGACCGGGACGTGGCCGCGGCGCGCGATGTAGCCCAGCTCGTCCGAGCCCGGCACGATGGCCAGGCCCCGCTCGTCGACGAGCAGCATGTTCGGGTTGGCCCTGATCCGCTTGGTGCCGTCGTCGCCGAACTCGACGACCCCGTCGTTCCCGGATTCGGAGGCGCCGAAGGCATCCTTGATGACCAAACCCGGCACCAGCTCGCGCAGCCGGTCCTTGAGCTGCGGCGAGAACAGGGCACCGCCGGAACCGATCAGCTTGAGGGAGGACAGGTCGTACTCCCCCGCGTGCGCCGTCATGGCGTCCGCGATCGGCCGGGCGATGGCGTCGCCGACCACGGTGACGCCGGTGATCTTCTCGGCCTCGATCAGCCGCAGCACCTCGACGGGGTCGAAGCTGCGCGCGATCACCCGCGGCGCCCCCATCAGGAAGGCGGTCAGCAGCGAGTAGACCGCCGCCCCGTGCATCAGCGGCGGAATGAGCATCAGCACGGCGGGATTCGTGTTCGCCACCGCGGCCTCGACCACCTCCGCCACGCTGGTGCGAGGCGGGCCGCTCAGGTTCGCACCGGACAGCGCGGCGTAGAAGAAGTCCTCGTGCCGCCAGACCACGCCCTTGGGCATGCCCGTGGTGCCGCCGGTGTAGATGATGAAGTGGTCGTCCTGGCTGCGCGGCGGGAAGTCCCGATCCGACGACTGCGCCGCCAGCGCGGCCTCGTAGTCGGCGCCGACGGTCAGCACGTGCCCGACTCCTGGGCAGCGCGACAGGGCGGCGGTCGCGGTGGGGAGGTACTCCTCCTCGACGATGAGGGCGACGATCTCGGAGTTGTTGTAGAGGTAGACCAGCTCCGCGTCGGTGTACCGGAAGTTGACGTTGACCGGCACCGCCCGGATCTTCAGGCAGGCGAGCAGGCCCTCGACGTACTCGATGCTGTTACGCATGTGGATGCCGACGTGCTGGCCCGGCTGCACCCCGACCGACTGCAGATGGTGGGCGAGCCGATTCGCCCGGCGCTCGAGCTCCGCATAGCTGCGACGCTCGGCCCTCCCCGGACCGGTCCCCGCGGGATCCGGCGATCCGAAGATCAACGGCACGCGGTCGGGGATCGCGTCCGCGACCGCCTCGTACAGATCGGCAATATTGAGCGGCACGACCGAAATCCTTGCTTCAGGTGAAATGGTTCGCGACCAGCTAACACGAATGCTGTGCTCACCGAGCCGAATTCGTGTCCGCATCTCGTCCCCCGGGATCTCAGGGTCGGCGGGCCGCCCAGGCGGTTCGGCTGCCCCGGATGGTCAGGTCGCCGCGGCGCAGGACCGATGCGGGGTGGTCCGCGGCGAGGAGGTGGTCGAGGGTGTCGAGGTCGTCGGCGGCCAACTGGCCGTCGAGGGCGGCGCGGACACGACTCAGGAAGGTGTGTGCGTACCGCCCCGCGCGCTCCGGCATCGGATCCGCGCCGACGGTGCTCGCGTCCACGGTGAAACTGCGCTGCTCGAGGACATCGAATCCGGCCCGCTCCAGGTGCGGCCGCCAGTCCGGGTAGGTGTTCCAGTTCGCCTTGGCCAGGAGCTCGTGGCACCGCGACTCCAGGCCGGGGCGGCCGACGCCGATGTCGTCGGGCAGAAACCGTGGCAGCCCGTCCATTTCGAGGACCACCAGCAGCCCGCCTGGGTTCAGCCCCTCGTGCACCCCGCGCAGCACCCGGTCCGGGTCGGCGACCTCGTGCAGCGACGAGGCCGCCCAGGCGACGTCCGCGGAGCCGACCGCGGGCCAGCCGTCGTCCAGGTCGGCCCTGGCGACGCGCAACCGATCGACCACGCCTGCCGCGCGGGCGGATGCCTGGACACGATCGAGCATCACCGCCGACCTGTCGACCGCGATCAGCTGCGATGTCCCGAACCGCCGCGCGAGCGCCAGGCTGCCGGTGCCCGTTCCCGCACCGAGGTCGACGACAGCGCGCGGCGCCTCGGGCGCGTGCCACTGTGCCCATTCCGTCACCTCGTCGAGATACGCGCCGAGCACCTCCGCGTCGAGGTCGAGCATGTCCGCCAGACCCGCCTCGTCATGGTGCCCGTGACCGTGTCCGTGGTGATGGTCGTGCCCATGTCCGTGCTGGTGGGAGTGCTGCGTCATGCCTCCACCCTAAGCACATCCTGCGCATAAGGCATACCATCTTGCTTATGACGCAAGAAGTCACCATGGACGCGATGATCCGGCAGCGCATCCGCGGCCTCCGCCTGGCCAGGGGCTGGTCGCTGGACGCCCTCGCGGCGCGCTGCTTTCTGAGCCCCTCCACCCTGAGCCGCATCGAGACCGGGCACCGCAGGATCGCCCTCGATCAGCTGGTCCCCATCGCCCGGGCCCTCGGCACCACCCTCGACCAGCTGGTCGAATCGGCCGACGACGAGGACGTGGTGATCCGTCCGCAGCCCGAGCACACGCGGGGAGTGACGACCTGGCTGCTCTCCCGCGACCGGGCCCTGCCGGGTGTGACCGTGGCGAAGATGCGCATCACCCCCGAGCGCCCGACCACGGCGGAGCAGCTGGGGGTGCACCCCGGTCGCGACTGGTTCACCGTCCTGTCCGGCACCGCCCGGCTGCACCTGGGCGAGCGAACACTGCTGGTCCAGGCCGGCGAGGCGGCCGAGTTCTCCACCATGGTCCCGCACGCCATCGGGGCTCACGAGGGACCCGTGGAGATCCTCACCATCTTCGACCGCGACGGGGAGCGGGCCCACCTGCACGGCCAGGACGGCGGTCCCGCCTGACCCCGAATCACCCGGCTTCTCACCAGCCCCGTTCCGTCCTGTTACAGAGCTGTTGCAGACCGTGGCACCGTCGACGAACAACGACCACTTCACGGTGACACTGACCGAGCAGTCTCGACTGCATGCCGATCCACCGCAGAATCATCTGCCTCGTCGCGCTCGGAGCGCTCACGCTCGGTGCATGCTCGTTCACCGATTCCGCAAAGCCCAAACGCGGTAACTACCTTGCCACTCAGCCCGATTCGGGACCCGGCGGTGGCGAGATCGAGGACGGCATCCGTCTCGACGACAAGCATGTCCCCGCATTGGCCCGTCTCGACCCCGCGCTTCTCGTGGCGCTGCAGGCCGCGGCCGCCGATGCACAGGCATCCGGGGTGAAAATGCACGTCACGTCAGGTTGGCGGTCCGCCGCATACCAGCAGCGCCTGTTCGACGAGGCCGTGGTCGAGTACGGCAGCGCGAGCGAAGCCGCCAAGTGGGTGCACTCCCCGAGTCGCTCCAAGCACGTCAGCGGACAGGCAGTCGACATCGGACCGACGAACGCAGACGACTGGCTCATCCGGCACGGTGGCGACTACGGCCTGTGCCAGACATACGCCAACGAGATGTGGCACTTCGAATTGGCAACCACCCCGGGAGGGCAATGCCCACCACAACTGAACAATGCTTCGGACGGGCGATCGGAACGCTGACCATGACACGTATCAAACCGGCGAGACTGGTTGCCGCACTGGCACTCTTGATCCTCGGAGTCATCGGATTCGGATTGGCCGTCAACACGGGCGGAGGCCAGATAGTCGATCAACAACTCATGGTGGACGCGGCCGCGTTCTCCGAAGACCTCGGGGTGTTCTCTGCCGAGTTCGTCGGCCTCGTCACCCCGATCCTGATAGTGGGAGGGGTGCTCGTGGTACTCATGATCACGTTGCGCAACAACCCGATTGCACTGACACTGCGAGTCGTCGTCGTGACACTCGGCCCCATCACGACGGCCTGGGTTCTCAAACAGTCGCTGGATCGACCGGACCTGAACGGTCTCGTCATGCACAATTCCTTTCCCAGCGGCACGCTCACGGCCATCACTGCCCTTGCTTGCGCAATCGTCCTCGTCACCCCCAACCGGTGGCGGGCCGTCGTCGCCATCAACGGCGCCCTGCTCACAATCGGTACTGCGATCTCGGTGGTCGTAAGGCAGTGGCACCGTCCGAGTGACGTGATCGGCGCGCTACTCCTCGTCGGCTGCTACACCCTCGCCGTTTCCGCATTTCCGTTGAACACCGCCGCAGCGCGGCACTCGATACTGGCCGACCCCGGCAACGAACGACTCTCGGGAGTGTGACACCTGTACCCTTGGCTGACCGAGATTCCTCCGACCGCAGAAGACCCGGATCATCATGGTGAGCATCCTCTTCATAGAAGATGATCCAGCCGTGGCCGAAGCAATCACGTTGGGACTGAACCGACTCGGGCACGACGTCAGCCATCGCCCGGACGGCAACTGCGACTTCGACGACATCCTCACCACCGCGGACCTCGTCCTGCTCGACCTCGGGCTCCCGGGCGCCGACGGATACGAGATCTGTCGACGCATCCGCACCCGCAGTTCGATTCCGATCATCATCCTGACCGCTCGATCCGACGACATCGACACCGTTGCCGGTCTGGAAGCCGGCGCCGACGACTACGTCGTCAAACCTGCCAGCCCGCGAGTCCTCGACGCACGCATCAAAGCCGTCGTCAGGCGGTCGACGCCCGCAACGCCGCGGGCAGAGGCCGTACGGGTCGCCGAAACGTTCGGCAACCTGGAGGTCGATCGGTCGTCACTGCAGGTCCGCAAAGCCGGAACCGTGCTGGCCCTGACTCCGACCGAGCTGCGTCTGATCCTCGCTCTGACCGAGAATCCCGGACAGGTCCTCAGCCGACGGCAGTTGTTGTCGGCGGCCTGGGACCAGGAGTACCTGGGTGACTCCCGACTCGTCGACGCGGCGGTGCAACGACTCCGCGGAAAGATCGAGGACGACCCCGCCGAGCCGACCGTCATCGAAACGGTGCGCGGCTTCGGCTATCGCTTCAACCCCAGCTCAGCTCGATGAGACCGGCCTGGCTGCGGATCGACGGCCTGCGGACACGGCTGGTGCTGGTGTTCATCGCCATCGTCGTGATCATCGCCGGAGGAACAGCGGGCGTGGTGTCGCTCATGGCGCGGTCGTGGATCTATTTCAATGCTCAGGATGTGGCAACTGCACAGTTCCGCGACGAACTACAGTCCGTCAACGGCACGCCGGTGGACGGACTGACACCTGCCGGCCTCGCACCGGTCTTCCCATCCGACATGACACTGATCGCCAACGGTGAAGTCGTCCGTCAAGGATCCGTCGATCCGGCGACGATCACATCGGGCTTCGACGACGGCTTGAACAGCACCGGGCTGATCCGCTTCGAGCGGCTCGACTCAGAGCGCATCCTGGTGGGCATGTCCGTGTACGTCATGGACGTGACCGCAGGGGATGGCAACGACGACCAGACACTGGTCAAGGCCGCCGCCATCCGGCCACTGGTGGGAGTACAGGACAAGTTCGACGACCTGCTCCGAGTCGTCGGCATCACCCTCACGGCGGGTGTGTTGGTGAGCGGTCTGCTCGGACTCTGGATCGCGTCGACACTGGTACGTCCGCTGAGGCGTCTGGACGAAGCCGCGGCCCGCGCCGCCGACGGCGAGTTGAGCGTCCGGCTCCCCGAAGACGGGGTGACCGAACTCGCCCAGGTGACAACGACGTTCAACAACATGGTGGCGCGCAACGAAGCGGTCATCAGGGGCCTCGAAGAATCGGAAGAGCAGTCGAGGCGGTTCGTCGCCGACGTCTCCCACGAGCTTCGAACGCCGCTGGCGGCACTGGTTCCGGTCAGCGAAATACTCCGGGAGGAGATCCCCAATCTTCCGCCGGACGCCGGTGCCGCCGCGCGCATCGTGAGCAGTGAGATCGGCAAGCTCACTCGGCTCGTCGAGGATCTCATCGAGATGTCGCGCCACGATTCACAGCAGGCGCATCTCGTCCTCGACGACGTCGATCTCGTCGAACTGACCGAGCGCACCTTGGAGAGCCGCGGCTGGACCGAAACCGTCGAACTGCTTACGCCCGAAAGCATCAGCGCCAGAGTGGATTCGCGCCGGATCGACATAGTGGTCGCCAACCTCGTTGGCAATGCGCTGCGTCACGGAGCGCCCCCCGTGCGCGTCGAATTGAGCGCGGAACCCGGCTACGCCGTCATCACCGTCGTCGACCATGGCCCCGGCATCTCACCGGAAGACAGGCAGGCGATCTTTCGCCGGTTCTACAAGGTCGACACCGCGCGCGGACGCAGCGAGGGTAGCGGACTCGGACTCTCCCTCGCCGTCGAGAACGTGCACTTGCACGGCGGCAGCATCGGCGTCGACCAGGTGGATGGACGGACGGTGTTCACCGTTCGCCTGCCCGGGCGCTGACCGCCCCCACTCTTCCCCCGCCTCCAGTCGCGGCAACAGTGGTCCTCCCGACAGGGTTGATCCGGCGACTAACCTGGACCCATGGACCCACCGGGTACCAGGTACGTCGAGCGCGACGGTCACGCGCTTGCCTACCAGGTCGTGGGCGAGGGCGGCGCCGATGTGGTCCTGTTCCTCGAGATCGGCCTGCACCCGGACCTGATGTGGACCGACCCGCACATCCACTACGTCTTCGAGCGCGCCGCGACCTTCAGCCGGATGGTGTATTTCCAGCGCCGCGGCTTCGGCCTGTCCGACCCGGTCGACCACGTCCCCACCCTCGAGCAGCAGGCCGACGACGTGCTCGCGGTGATGGATGCGGTCGGCATGGAACGCGCCACCCTCGTGGGCATCGGCAGCACCTGCGGCGCCCTCGCGTTGATCGCGGCCCGCACCCCGGAGCGGGTGACCGGGTTGGTGTTCCAGCAGCCGTTCGTCGAGGGCGCGCTCCGCGAGGGCGCGGAGCTGCCCCGGGGTTGGACCGTCGAGGCACGGGACCGCTTCGTCGACGGGTGGCGGACGGTCTACGACAACTGGGGCTCCGGCGGGGTCATCGCGATGTGGGACCCGACGCAGGACTCGCCGTTCAATCGGCGACTGATGGCGCTGCTCGAACGCTGCTCGGCGACCCCCGCCACCGCCCGCGCGCACCTCGAATGGTTGTTCCGGATCGACTATTTCGATGTGCTCGCCTCCATCCAATGCGAGACGCGCGTACTCCACTCCGCCCGGAGCGCGGTCCCGTTGGCGGCCTCGCAGCACATCGCGGGGGCGATTCCGCACGGCACGCTGCACGTGCTGCCTCCGCTTCCGCCCGGCACCTCGATGGGCCAGGCCTGGATAGAGGTGCTCGATCACATCGAGGAGGTCGCGACCGGGGTCCATCGGACCGTGGACGCCGAGCGCTATCTCGCCTCGGTGATGTTCACCGACATCGCAGGGTCCACCGAGACGCTTGCCCGGATCGGCGACGCCCCCTACCGGGACCTGCGCGCCACGCACGAGCGGCAGATCCGCAACGAGGTCGAGCTGGCAGGCGGCCGGCTCGTAAACGTCGCGGGCGACGGCACGCTCAGCGTGTTCGACGGCCCCGCCGCGGCGGTCCGGTGCGCGCGCCTCGTCTGCCGCCAAGCCGAGGACCTGGGGCTGGGGGTGCGCGCGGGCGTGCACACCGGAGAGATCGAGGGGATCGGAACGGAACTGACCGGCATCACCGTGCACATCGGCGCCCGTATCGGGGCCGCTGCCGGGCCGGGCGAGGTGCTGGTCTCGCGGGCGGTGCGGGACCAGGTGGTCGGCTCCGGCCTCTCGTTCGTCGACCACGGAACGCGCGAACTCAAGGGCGTCCCCGGCCGATGGCGGCTGTTCGCGCTCGCCGCCACCGACGCCCCGGCCGAGTGCGAGCCCTCGACGGCGTCGCGAAAGACCCTGGGTCTCACCTTGCTCGATCGGGCGGTGCTCAGAATGGCCCGCCGCGCCCCGAACGTCCTGCGGGCCGCGGCCGGGATGGCCAACGCACGGCAGCGCCGACTGTCCCGTCGGCCCGACTGACGCGACTAGCCTGGATTCATGGACCCCCCGGGTACCAGGTACGTCGAGCGCGACGGTCACGCGCTGGCTTATCAGGTCGTGGGTGAGCGCGGGGCCGACGTGGCGCTGTTCCTCGAGATCGGCCTGCACCCGGACCTGATGTGGACCGACCCGCACATCCACTACCTATTCGAGCGGACGGCGACCTTCTCGCGCACCGTCTATTTCCAGCGCCACGGCCTCGGACTGTCCGACCCGGTCGACCACGTCCCCACCCTCGAGCAGCAGGCCGACGACGTGCTCGCGGTGATGGACGCGGTCGGCATGCAACGGGCCGCCCTGGTCGGTATCGGCAGCACCTGCGGGCCCCTCGTGCTGGTGGCCGCCCGTGCGCCCGAGCGGGTGACCGGCCTGGTGCTGCAGCAACCGTTCATCGAGGGCATGCTCCGCGACGGCCCGGACATCCCGCACGGCTGGGACCCCGATGCCCTGGCCCGCTACGTCGAGGGCTGGCGGGCCGTCTACGACAACTGGGGCTCCGGCCAGATCATGTCCATGTGGGACCCCAGCCAGGACTCACCGTTCAATCGCAGGCTGCTTGCGCTCCTCGAGCGCTGCTCCGCGCCGCCCGCGACCGCCCGCGCGCACCTCGAGTGGCTGCTGCGGATCGACTGCTCCGACGCCCTGCCCTCCGTCCAGTGCACGACGCGGGTGCTCCATGCGGAGGCGAGTTCGATGCCCGAGGCGGTCTCCCGCTACGTCACCGACTCGATCCCGCACGCCACGCTGCACACGTTGGCGGCCGCGGCACCCGGTTCGTCACTCGGCGAGGCCTGGATACCGATCATCGACCACATCGAGGAGGTCGCGACCGGGGTCCATCGGCCGGTCGATGCCGACCGCCACCTCGCCTCGGTCCTGTTCACGGACATCGCCGGGTCCACCGAGATGCTGGCCCGGATCGGCGACGGCCCCTACCGCGACCTCCGGGCCACGCACGAGCGGCAGGTCCGCAACGAGGTGGAGCTGGCAGGCGGCCGGCTCGTGAACGTCGCGGGCGACGGCACGCTCAGCGTGTTCGACGGCCCGGCCGCCGCGGTCCGATGTGCCCGGATCGTGTGCCGCCAGGCCGAGGAGCTGGGGCTGACGGTGCGCGCGGGCGTACACACCGGCGAGATCGAGGGAATCGGGGCGGACGTGACCGGGATGACCGTGCACGTCGGAGCCCGGATCGGAGCCGCCGCAGGGCCGGGCGAGGTGCTGGTCTCGCGGACCGTCCGGGACCTGGTGGTCGGGTCCGGGCTCTCCTTCGTGGACCGTGGTGACCACGAGCTCAAGGGTGTCCCCGGCCGATGGCGGCTGTATGCACTGGCCACCACCGAGGGCGAGAGCGAGCCGTCCGCCGAACCCCGAAAACAACTGAGCCTCAACATGATCGACCGGGCCGTGTTGCAAACGGCCCGCCGCGCCCCGCACATCCTGCGCGCCGCGGTCGGCATGGCGAACGCCCGGCAGCGGCGCCGCACCCGGCAGTGAGCGGATGTGGATCAGACACCCAGCGAAATGCGCTCGCTCAGTTCGCGATTCGCCTGCCTGAGCCTGCGGACCTCACTCTCGAGGTCCCGGACCCGCTGCGGGAGATCCTCCTCCGACACGACTCGCGGACGGCCCAGCTCGTCATTGACCCAGCGCACCACGGTGTTCGTGTGCGCGCCGACGTCCGCGGCGATGGCGGCGCAACATTCCAGCCGCGACCGGTACTGGTCGCGGGTCTGCTTGTAGGTGTGGATCGCCCAGGTGCGAGTCGAATCCGTGTAGCCGCGGCTCATGCCGGGTCACCTCCCCTCTCGAAGCGTGATGGACGTGATGGCGACCCCGGTCGGCGACCCCGGATCCGCCGCGGTGGTGAAGGTGTGGCGGTAGTGATTCGCACTGTTGTCGGGACGCCGGTCGAACACGTCGACCGCGTACCGACCCTCGCCGATCCGTTTCACGAGCAGGCAATGCGTTGTGCCGAAAGGGATCTGGGAGATTCCCTGCCCGATCTGCTCCGCGGAGGCGACGAGCGCGTTGGGCGCGACATAGCTGCGGGCCCGGACCCCGTCGCGGGCCACGTAGTAAGCGTCCTCGAATCCCGCGATCGCCGCAGCGCCGCGGTCCGACGAGTCGGCCGAGACCACCTCGCCGTCGGCGAATCCGTCGCACCACGTCGCCTCGTCGGCCTCGTCGGACTGGGCCGCGGCGGGCGAGGTGGCGGGCGAGACCGTGCCGTCCGACGATCCCCGGTCGGCCAGCAGCAGCGCGGTCGCCGCCCCGCCCGCGACGACCACCGCGACGGCGGCGGCCAGCGCCACGTCGAACCGGTGCCGTCGCAGCCACCCCGGCTGGGACTGCGGCGGCACCCATCCGGTGTCGATGACCGGCGGCGCACCGTCCTGCGGTTTGTCGAACCAGGCACCGGGTGCGCCGGGGTCGGAGGTGTCCGGTTTCGGGCCGGCGATCGGGACCCACGGGGGCGGGCGACGCTGATCGGACGACGATTCGCCGAATCTGCCGCCCGGCGGCGGTTGTCGTGTGCCCACGATGTCGGACCTCCTGTTGCCGGTGCGCTGGCGACCCTAGACGGCCAGGCCGTCCCGGCCCGCGGCCAACGCCTCGCCGACCATGCCCGCGACGGGGCCGAACGCGTGATTCAGCTCCACCGCGGCGGCGTCGAGTCCGGCGATGACCTGCTCGCCGCCCGGCTGGGCGAGGGTGGCCTCGCGGGCCGCGATCGCCTGGTCGGTGACCTGCTCCGCGAGCTGCGGGGCCGCAACGACCGCATCGACGACGGCGGTGGCCGCGGCGGGCTGCTCCATGGCGAGCCGGGCGTACTCCTCGCCTGCCTGCAGCGTGAGGGCCGCGGCGTCGGGCTCGGTGACGTTCGGGAGGACGAACTCGGTCGGGGTGCCGAGGCTGTCGCCGGCGCCGAAGGCGGTACCCGCTGCACCACCCGCCACGCCACCCACGACCGCGCCCACCGCTGCCGCCGGGATTCCGGCCGCGGCAGCGCCGATGGCGGCTCCGGCGGCGGTTCCGATGGGGGCTGCTGCGACCCAGCCCAATCCCGGAATGAAGGCGTTGCCGATGCCCACGCCGATGTTCCCGCCGATGGTGCCGCCGATGAGTGCGCCACCGACAGCGAACGGGACACCGGCGGTCATCGCGCCGGTGACGGCGCCGGCCGCCGCCCCACCGACGGTGGCCGCGGCGATGCGGTCACTGCGCTCGGCGTCCACACCGATCGACTTCCAGAATGTGTTGACCTGCGCCTCGATCACCGCGGAGGTGTTGTTCGTCCGGTTCAGGTACTCGTCGGAGAGCCAGTTCGGCTGGTCGGAGACGAAGTCACCGACACGCAGTCGCTCCTTGGGCGCCTCGATGGGGGCCACCACCTCGACCGCGACGGGCAGGTGCAGTTCCTGGAACTGAACCGGTTCGACGGGCTCGGAATACTCGGTGTAGTCGTAGGTGGGCACCGGCCGGGTCGGCAACTCGGCGTACTCGACCGGAGGAGCGATCCAGTAGGTCTTCGGCTCCTCGACGGGCTCGACCTCGGGCGCGGGCTCGGGGGCGGATTCCGCCACCACGCCGGGCTGCTCGGCGTCTGGCACCATCACGCCGGGCTGGGCGAAAGCCGGTCCCGCACAGGTGATCGCGATCGCCAGCGGGATCACACCCACCACCGTCGCGCGCTCGGTGCGCGCGCGATGACGGGCGCCTCTGTGGTGGTTCATGGGTTCTCCTTCGATGTTTCGTGGTGGTGGCACCACCACGTGAGGTCGTGACGGTGCCGACGCGATCCGAGGCCGCAGTGGGCCGCGCGGCACAGCCGCGGATGGATGGCGTGGTTGCTGGGTCAGCGAAGTGGAGAAGAACCGTGTCGGTCGAGAGCACGACGGGTCTGCGCCGAACGGCGCGGGACTCGACAGATGACCTGGTCCGGCGCAGAGCGCGGGACCATTCCCCCGAAATACATATTCCCCCCGGAATACATTGCCTGCCCCTGATCGGAGCCGGTCTCGCTGCGGTGTTGCCTCCGGGGCTGTAGGTTCCGGATCAACTTGTCTGGGCGACATGGGGATTTCAAGATCTTCCACGACATTTGTCCACGAAATTCCGGGCGAT
This sequence comes from Rhodococcus sp. PvR044, assembly GCF_040548995.1. Lineage (NCBI taxonomy): Bacteria > Bacillati > Actinomycetota > Actinomycetes > Mycobacteriales > Nocardiaceae > Rhodococcus > Rhodococcus sp. PvR044. Next base: position 439,646 of record NZ_JBEPSX010000002.1, on the reverse strand, counting down.
GATGTCCCTTTACACTGATCCTCGGCGACTCCGGCACGCCATCATCACCACCAAGGGCCACGTACGAGCGTGCCCGTTACCGCTCCTCCACCCAACGGGGGTTCGGCATCGGGCAGTGCTGGCACTCTAGGTCAGCGTCCGGAGCGTGCCGCGCCAGACGGCGTGGTCGACCTCCCACGGGGTGACCGGCCGGCCCATCTCCCCGCTGAACTGTTGTGCGATATCCGTCAGCAGGGGGGGCGTGTCGACGGTGACCGTAGCACCGTGGCGGGCGAGCCAGCGCAGCACCATCCGGTCGGGTTGACGGTGTGCTGGTCCCCGATCAGCATCCACAGGTAGCCGCGGCGGACACTGGCGCCGCACTCGCCGGCACCGCCCGCAGTGCAGTCTCGACAGCGTAGAGCCGGCCATCGTCGACCAGTAGTGCACGGGTGTCCTGGATCGTCCGGATCTTGTCGTCGTGCAGGCCAATAGGACCGATCGTGTCAGTGATCGTTCAGGGCTGCCTCCGGGTCCGCGCACCACGAGCAACGTGCGTCAGGTCAGTAAGGACCGTTCCGGCGTCGCCCATCGCTACGTAGCGGACCGCCCACCGTTTGGCGGTGGGCGGTGGGCGATGGGCGGTGGGCGGTGGGCCACGAGACGTTGAAGTGTTCCGCGGCTCGGATGATCGGCCAGCCGTTGTCGAAGATGCGCTGGGCAAGCAGCAGCCTGCCTTTTGGGGTCAGGGTTGCGTTAGCGCGGACCACGAAGGCCTCCCGTCAGTCAATGGTTGTCCCAGCAGCTCCACTTCATGACAGGAGACCTTCCCTGTTCACTAGTCACAGCGTGTCGTCACAATTTCTCAACCAACCTGCCTGGGCAGTACATCTATACGGGCAGGTGTCAGGCAGCGTCAGTGGTTGGTGTGCTTAGCGATCGCGGCGCGCTTGGCGGCGGCGAACTCCTCGGTGTCGAGCATGCCCTGGCCGTGCAGGTCCGCCAGCTGCTGCAGCTCCTCGGCCAGCCCGCCTGACGGTGCGGCCGCGGCAGCGGCGGGAGCCACCTGCGGTGCGTGCTGCACAACGATCTGCGGTCGCTTCGCGTCGGCGATCTTGCGCTGCATCTCATTGATGCGTGGCAATGCTGTCTTGTGGACCGCCTTGGCCAAGGGGAGGCAGTTGGACAAGGTCCACGGATCGTCAGACGCCTTGTTGCGGGCCTTATTTGACGAGCGCCAGTAATCGTGGTTCCCGGTTCCTTGGTAGCTCGGTGTCAGAACTTCCAAGACTCCGGTCAACATTCCGCTGTTGAACTCGATGTTGGTGATGTCCGTGTAGGGAAAGGTTGTCACTCGGCCGCCGCCCAGTGATCCCGACATGAACCCGGCCATGCCGCCGACCTTGGCAATGATCAGGCGATCCTCGAACGCGGCCAGGAATCCGGCCGACTCGCCGTTGAGGATGAACCACGGCAGCTCTTCAGGTGCCGAATGGTCGGCGATGGTCTGCCAGCCCTTCTCTTTCAGATTGCCGCCGACAGTATCGACCTCGCCCCGGCGGCCGCGGCGAGCCTGCTCGGCCGCGGCGGCGGCGGCCTTCTGGGCAGCGTCGGCGTCGGCGGCTGCAGCCTTCTGGGCGGCGACGTCGGCTTCGTGTGCCTGGACAGCTTCGCGGACGTCGGCCGGGAACCCGGAAGCTGTCAAATGGTCGATGTAGTGACGGACGAAGTCGATCTCGGTCTTGTCGACCACGCCAAGCGAGAGCGATTGCTGGGTGTTTGTGGTGACGACCAGCTGGGCTCCGGTGAACTTCTTGACGAACTCGTACCGGCCGAGATTGTCGGCGTCGACGCCCACCTTTGGGCCTTTCGTGGTGAGGTCGGATGCGACGAACGCGAGGACGCGAGCGTTCGTGATCGCGAGGCCTTCCAGGGTCGGCTTGATCTGGTTCGTCCGCGCTAGCGCCCACACCGTTTCACCTGGAAAGAGGTGCTTGATCAGACCCGCCATCCACTTCTCGGCGGTCTTGTCCTTGAGGCGGGGCGATAGTTGCGGTGCCATGCTTGTCCTGTCTGCAATGAAGGTGCTGTCGACGGATCATCGCACCTTGCGGTGTTATCTCCTGCGAACTTCCAATCCACTGTCAGTTGACGAGATGACAGGTGAGCGACGCCAGGCTCGACAGATACGACGAGACCGGCGCGACCTCCGTCCCTACTCCGAGTACCACGTACGGCACCACCGCTCCAGAAGGCTCGACCCGCTGAACCACACCCCTGCATCCGTGCGTGCAGTAGGAAGTCCGGGACCTGTTGGCCGACGGAAGGGACGAAGACCGGCCAGGAGCCGGGCCCTCAGATCACGGGGTGGGGCACGCCGAGTCGCAGATCAGATTTTTCGCCATAAGGAACCGTCCGGCCTGCGACACCACCGTGTCTCACGTTGTACACGTTCTCAGCCGCCGTACTCGTGACGACGATGTTGTGCTTTAGCGCAGGGTCCAGCCGGTCGATATCCCCTGGAGTCCCCTCGGTCACCGGGGTGGTCTAGCTCGGCACCAGGAACGCGGCCGCGGCGCCGCCGCTGCGCTGCATGTATTACGCATCGTTGAAATCCAAGGATCACGTCCAGGCCGGTCACGGTGTCACCCGTGCCCGGCGCACATACTGTCGCCGAACTCGCCGCTGTTCCGTCCCAGTCCTCACCGCTCCAACCCGAATTGGTCGTCACTCCACCCGTCAGCCGTTGGATGACCGGCGAAGAAATCAGCTTCGGGTTCGATGCGTCCGCGCGGCATGGGCACTCCTCTGGTGTACGTCTCGTCAGACTCCCGTGTCGACGTCGGGGAGTGCGCTTTCTCCGTCCCAGAGGCATCACATCGCATCAGCCACAGCACCAGTGCAGGCAGGCTCGTAGGAGCTGCGGCCTGCAGTTGATCGCGACCCTCACCGCTTGGCGCCAGGGTGAGCTGCCCGCGGAAGATCAAGCCACGCTTGAGCTGTTCGGTCTGTCCCCCGCGCCGCGCCCACTCGGGCTGCGGGTTACACCGGGACCAGCCAGCGTGGGAGCGCAGCAGTCGTAGCCGCTGTCCGGGGATCCTCGAGGGAAAGCAGGGTGCACGACCTCACATGCGCGCGAGAATCTCGGCCTTCTTCGCTGCGAACTCGTCCTCAGTGAGGACACCGGCGTCGCGTAGTTCGCCGAGCTTGACCAGTTGCTCCATCGGGTCAAGCTGCTTGGCGGTCACTTCGGGAACGATGGGCGCGTGCTGGGATGCGTGCGCGGGCGGCGGCGTCGCCACGTGGGGGGCAAGCCCTGACGTGTAGTGGTGGGTGTTCGCGAGGGTGTGCGCTGCCATTCGTGCGTCATACGCGACACGGTTGATGATCGCCACCGCTTCACGAGGGTTGGGAACGTCACGAAGGATCGCTTGTTCGACGCCGGACTGCCGATGGATGTGCACGACCACATCACCGATTCCGCGAGCCTTCTGCGTCAGGGTCTGACGCATGTCGATGTCGAACAGCTGGTTGGTAGGCACCTGCTGTGCGTTCGTAGTGAGGGTGCCGGTCTCGAAGAAGAGGGTGCTGGCCGTCATGCGGTAGCGGCCACCTCCGACGCCTGTCAGCGGCTGCCCCTTCGCGGACCACACGACATCCGGGCCCTGCGCCAGCGCATCCGATTCCGCGCTCGCGTGAGCCGCTATCCCTTGAGCTGCTCTTTTCAGCATTCCGGCGACAGAGCTGCCGGCGGTCGGCTCCGGCGTGCCGTCATCAATCACAATCTGCCAGCCCGCTGGCGCCGGAGGCCACGCTGCGTCCGGCTCCCAGCCTGCAAACGGGAGCCAGCCCTCAGGTGCAGCTGGCCAGCCAGGAGCGGGATTGAACTTCTTCGCCATCGAACTCACAGTCCTTGTCATCTGAAACCACACACGCGCGATCAGGGTAGTGGCCGGATTATCTCCGGCTGGCCTGTACCCGCGCTATGCCACCAGGCCGATCAACGGGATTCTGTCGCGCCGATTGTCGGGGCCTAGGGGCCGTACACCCACTGGTCGCCAGCACACATGATCGCCTTGCCCGCGGGCGTTTGGGAAACCCGGTCGGTGGCAGTGTCGCAGGCATCTCCGACGTTGTTGATCCCGGAGATCGGGGCGCTGTTGACCCATTTCGTTCCGCCGCCGGCGCCCATGTAGACGCAGACGATGTTGGCACCGGTGTTGACGTCGGTGCCGATGTCGCTGGGCGACGAGCACGGTTGACCGACGGTCACCACACCGCCAGGTGACTGAGCTGGCTGAGCTTCCTCGGTTGTCTCGATGACGACCGGTTCCGGTTCCGGCGCCGCCTCAACTGGCGGGGGCGGTGGCACGGGCGTGGCGCCTACCGTGGACCAGGTCGCGTTCACGGACTGGTTCGGGGTGTAGCGCACCCGGTCGATCGCAGCGCCGTCAGCCACGGGGAAGACCACCCAACCGCGCACGCATTCCCCGACATTGACGACCTCCGAGCCCACCGGGTACTCGGGTCGCGGGAACTGGTTGTACGTCAGACCCGATACTGGGTAACGACCGTTGGTGGCATCGAGGACCGACCACTCCGACCAGCTGACGGACATCGGTGATGGGGAAGCGTCCACACAGGTTTGGACCTCGGCGCTGACCCAATGTCCGCCGCCGGACGGAGCCGGAGCCCCGGGGGCGGCGGCAGGGTTGAAGTTGAGCACGCTGACCCTGGCCGTAACGCCTCCCTCATCGCCGGTGAAGGTCAGCTCCGACCCGAGCGGCTCGGGCGCCTTCGATACCGTGCTCGGTGCTGCTGATGCCGCCGAAGTCTCAGGCGCTGTTTGCTGGTCGTCGCTGCCGCCGCACCCCGCCGTCGTGGCCGCGATCGCCGCAATGGCCACGGTGACCCGTCCCACGTGCCCACCCCACGTCCGGTTCATTCGCGAATCCTCCCATGCTCGTACTTGTACTCGTTGTGGATCAGGCGGCCTGACTGGGCATTCGAGGTGATGCGCAGGGTTGTCCGACCCTCCCGCTGATGACCGATGCCTTCGTCGCCCGGCCCGTACCTACCAGTTGCCACCGGCCAGCAGCTGGTCGGCGTGCTGAACCGTTGCCTCGATCATCGCGTCGATGCGGACGAAGGGGTGTTTCGCTGTCAGGCCCGCGATCACCGGATCAGTCATGACGTCGAGCTGGACAGAGTAGGGGCCGTTCGACCAGCTGATGCGGGAGATGCCGAGCTCGGTGTTGATGATCTTGGCGCCGCCGCGGGCGGCGTCGAAGGGGACTCGGGTGCCGCTGGCGGTCAGGAAGGTCTGTTCGGCGCTGGTCGCGTCGTCGGCCTGCGCGCGTGCGGCCTCCGGGCTGGTCAGGAGATCGACCTCAATGACCACCCCGCTGTCGGCGTTGCCGCACGCGTAGGTGGCTCGAATGTCGCCGGATGCGAACTCATCCGGTGCGCCGGGGGCCGCTGCGGTGCGCTCCTCGAAGCCGCCGGCGGTCAGCGCCGCGGGATCGAGCAAGGCGCAGGGGTTGTGTGCCGGGACTGCCGGTGCGGGCGGTCCGGGCGGCGCGGCTGCAGGTGCAGGTGCAGGGCCCGGCTGGCCGGGGAAGCGCACAGCTCCGGGGCATCCGATCCGCGTGTACTCGTAGGCGTCCTTGCCTGTTTCTGTGCCTGGAGGGCCGTTGAGGGGCTGCCCGCCGTAGACGATCCAGCAGGGTCGTCCGCCCCCGTAGCTGCTCTCATCGAATTCGGCATCCCATTCGATGGTGGTCAGCGCGTAGTCGGCGTCATTGGCGTACCCATAGCAGTAGGCGGCCTTGGTCTTCTCGAGGTAATGCTGCACGCACTGCTTTTGGAGGGCTTTGACCTGTTCCGCGTCGTCGGTTCCCGCGACGTAGCGCACGTTCGACTGACCGCCCTTGTGCTCCTTCGAGACGCCATGCGCCCGCACCATCGACTCGGAGAACGTCAGCGGGGCCGGGGCGGCGGTGGTGGACCCGGCGGGCGGAGTCGATGCCGCGGAGGACATGGACTCGGCGGGCGGCGGGGAGGCGGGTGTCGCCTGCTCGGACGTCCCGGTTTCCGCCCCGTAGGCCTCGAGCTCGTCGTAATGAACGGCGACGTCGAGCACACAAGCGAGCACCAGGAAGGCGAAGGGTGCGGCGACCCCGATCGCCAGATTCCGAAGCACGGTGCCGGCTCGCTTGTTGGGCGGAGTCCCGGCGGCCGCCGTTGCCCGGGCGCGTCGCTTGAGGATCGGGGCGACGAGGGAGAAGTACAGCAACGGCCACGCGATTGCGATCATCAGTGCCGCGGGAATGAACAGTGGATCGGTGATGAAGAAGCTGACCGCGAGGAGCAGAAAGAGGGCCCCGATCGCGGTGCCGACGATTCGCAGCGCAATCCACAGGCCGGCCCGGGGTTTCGGCGGCTGCGGCGGGGGGTCAGGTTGCCACTGCGGCGGTGTGGATGGCGGCTGCCACTGCGGAGGCTGGGTCATCTCGTCCTCATTTCACCTGCGGGATTTGGTCGGCCCGGCCGAGGGACTGGAGTCAGCTTTCATGGAGCAGTCGGCCGCACCTGACCCCTCCCGGCCGAGAACGATGCGGGGTCAGCGCAGCTGCACCATGCAAAAGTTGCTGGGCGTATCGAGGATGCCGTCGACCGACCCGCTCATCGTGTCCCAGTAGTGCGAGTTCTGGTACAGAACTTGACCGTTGGACGCGTTGTAGACCGTGCAGGAGATCGCAGTATCCGACGCCGCCCGGGGTTCGAGTCCGACCCAGTGGCCCGGTCGAGCGACGAAGTGGTGTCGGGCGACGCCGCCGCACACAGTGCCGGTCGCGCGGGCGCCGTTGTCCTCCCACCAGGAGAAGCCCATGCAACTGGCCGCGCCACCCCAACCGACCACCGAGACGATGTCGTCTCCAGGCCGGTAGGAACCGGCGGCGTTGGCGGTCCCGACGCCGAGAGTGCTGGCGATTGCAGTTGCGCTGGCGATCGCGATCGGAGCGAGTGTGCGGAGCTTCATGCTCGGGTCCTGTCCTGTTGAGGGTCGATTGCGGACGGGCGGATCAGGTCAGGCGATCTTGTTCAGCTCATGCTGGTAGTAGAAGCTGCTGAGGCCGAACACGAAACACAGCAGGAGACCGATGACGGGGCTGCAGGTGCCCTCGCTGCCAGCACGAATCTGGGCCTCTCGGATACGCGCGCCGGTGCGGTAGAAGCTGATCAGGAACGGAATTCCCAGCCACCCCAGGAAGATCAGCACGAGAACGGGCCCAGCAACGGGGGCGTTCGGATCGCGGGACTGGTCGGCCATCTCGCGGTGAATCTTGTAGTACCAGACGAAGAGATAGATACCGAGAGTGATCAGCGGGAGGCCGAGCCAGACGCCCCACGGGTTGCGACGCTTGATCGGCGAGACGGACTGCGACGCAGTCGTAGTGGTGGTCATGATCGTCCTATTCGTCGGGGATCGGTTGAGCCGGACAGATGGAGAGGTGGAGAGGTGGAGGTGCCGAGTCTCGAGGGACCTCGGTGGCATCAACGACTGATGTGACAGCCCCCCGCGCTGCTGCCAGCGCGGGGGGGGTAAAGCGGCCATCGCTGGTTCTGGAGCGCGCCGACCTAGGCGACTGAGCCGGCGGTCGGGCAGAACATGTCCGTGAACCGCCTGATGGCGGTGCCCGGACCGCGCATCACAATCCAGCTGTGCAACTCGCGACCGCGTACTGCCCGGTCGCGGTCTGCTCGTCCTTCACCTTTCCGTCGACGGACACTCGGCACGTCACCGAGGTTCCTTCGGTCTGGGCGGTCACTCCCGCGATCACGAACGTCGACGAGTTCTTCACCGTCTTCGACCACGGAGCGGCAGGAGAGGATTCCTGCTGGATGGCGCTGTTCTCATCGAAGTAGGTCACGTTGTTGAGAGAGCCACTGTCTGAGATGACCTCGTACACCACCGTCTTGCCCTTGCCTGACGACTCGGCGGGCTTGAGCGGCGGCAACTCCGAAACCGGGGCGGGCGCCGGGGCACCCTGCTCGGGCGCAACCACTGGCGGCTGCTGCTCTGCGACACCGTCGGATCCGGATCCTGAGCTGACGGTGGCCTTCTCGTCGCCGCCGACGGCGGAGACCATGGCCACGGTGCAGCCACCGAAGAGCAGCACCGGGATACCGATGACGATCCACGGCCAGATCTTGCGCTTCTTCTTCGGCGGCTGCTGCGGCGGGAACGGCTGCTGCGGGTAGGGCTGATTCGGGTACTGCCCGGGGTTGGGCTGATTCGGATCGGTCACGTCGATTCCTCCTTGGGAATGTCGCCTTGTGTTGCCGGCGGTGTTCGCCTGCGATCGCGTCGCGTATGCGTGATGCGAGCTCAAGCTGAGATGGATCCGCCGACGGTGATCGGTTCACCATGCAGCGGAGCGATGACGAAGCCCCCCTGCCCGTCGTGTCGGGGGACGGGACGGCTTCGTTACCGCGCCTGAACAGGGGTGGGCTGTCAGAGGCCGGTGGATCCGGCCATCACGAGCGGGAGGGCGAGGGGCAGAACGGCGCTGCCGACAACCGCGGACCCGACGACGGCGGATCCGACTGCGGCGCCGGTCAGGTCGGGTGCCGGGGCAACCGGGACATCGCCGATGCGGGTCCAGGTACCGCAGTCTTCGGACTCGAAGGCGTAGTCCGAGGGCAGGACGGTGACGATGACCTTCTCGGAGTGGGTGTAGTCGGAGGCGATGATGTCTTCGAGGTCGCCGGTGGTGCCGGACAGGCGCTTCCAGTAGCAACCCATGTAGTCGTCGACCTGGCCGGATGCGGCGTACTGCCCGGGCGCAAGCTCAGCGCCGACGAGGTAGGTGCCCTCCCCGGGGGCAGTGGTCTGCGCCGCGCTGGCGGTGCCGGCGCCGGCAACAATCAGGCCGGCCGCGGCGACGGTGCCTGCGATCGTGGCGGCATGCTTGTTCATGGATCTTCTCCTGATGGGTTAGTTGCACCCGATTGGGCGCAGGGCTGTTGAGGGCCTGCGGTTACAGGCCGAAGGTGAGGTCGGTGTGGGGTGTGACTGACCGCGCGCGGTCAGATCTCAATGAGGGGTGAACCGATGGCGGTCGTCACGCGGAATGCACAGCCGGATACGGCAGCGTGAAGCGGTGTGGCCATGGTTTCGTATCCCCCCAGTTAAATGCACCCGCAGTATCGGCGCGGTGCGTGTTCCCCCGTCGGGAAAGATAGCGCCGCGTTCAACTACTTCACAGTCAGTTCGTCAGAAGTGTGAGGTTCTGCACTGCATAGGTGGTCACGGGCGGTCTCCCTTCGCGGCTGTTGCGGTGGTGCCTACAGCTCACTCGACTGGGCGGTTGCTGCGCCTCGTCCGATCGGGCGGAGTAGGTCGTCCTTTCGGACGGACCTCGTCTCGAATCTCCACCTTTCGGGTCCTGCCGGAGCCGTGCGGTCGTTGCGTAGCCTCCATGCGGTGACCGCGAACGCCGAGATCATCCGTCGCCGCGCCTGGACAACGGGCGCGGTGACGCTCAGCGTGTTCTGCACCCTGATGACCCTCGGACTGTCCTCGGACTCGGGGAACGTCCACGACCTCAACCTCGGCCTCGGGTTGCTGCTGAACCTCGGTGCGGCAGCCGCGTTGGTGTGGCGCCATGAACGCCCCTGGCTCGTCCTCGCGCTCGCCGTTGCGGGCCCACTGTTCTTCTCCACCGACGCCACGGCCGCGCTGATCGTGCTCTACGCAATCGCGAAGACCGAGCGCGGCGAGCGCCTGGCCGCCGCGACCCTTGCAGTGTTCCTGGCATGCGGCGCCTCCCTGACCTACGACGCGCACCGCACCCGCGACAACTCGGTTCTCACCATGGCCGCCACCCGGCCGGAGAAGGGCGCACCCAAGCCGGAATGGGATATCGCACTATGGATTCCATGGTTCGTCGCCGCGATGCTCGTCGCGATCGTGGTCGGCTCCGCGATGCTCAAACACACCCGGACCGAATTGGCTCAAGCCGAGCACAGCCGCGACGTCGCGAACGAGCAGACCTACGTGATGCGCGACGAGGTGATCCGGACCGAGGAACGCACCCGCATCGCCCGGGACATGCACGACACCCTCGCCGCGAGCCTCAGCCGCATCTCATTGTTCGCCGGCGCCCTCCAGGTCAACGGCGCCGACAACCCTGAGAAGGTCGCCAACACCGCCTCGATGATCCGCTCCACCGCCCACGACGCGCTCGACGACCTCAAACACATCGTCGGGGTGCTCCGCGGATCCGCGGCCGCGAGCGCCCGGCCGAGCGGCCACCAGGGCATCGACAGTATCGCCGAGCTCGTGCAATCAGCGCGTGCCGCCGGCCTGCACGCCACCCTGTTCACCGACCTGCGGCCCGGCGACGTCGGAACCGTGTCCGGTCACGTCACCTACCGCGTGGTGCAGGAATCGCTCACCAACGCCCAGAAGTACGCGAGCGACCAGACCATCCGCATCGCGATCAGCGGCGCCTCCGAGGTCGGCATCCGCATTGACATCCGCAACACCCTGTCCGCTCAACCTCCGACCGTGCCGCCCGGGTCCGGGGCGGGCCTGCGCGGACTCTCCGAACAGACCCGCGACGTCGGTGGCACCTTCAACGCCGGCGTGCTCGGCACCGAGTTCGTCGTCGACTGCTGGCTCCCCTGGTACGCCTGAACGGAATCCGCCCCTGATCGTCCAGTCCCTCGATCAGGCCGCGGCGCTGGGTAATACCCTGACGGCACCATGACTGCTGCCGACGTCATCACCGTGCTCATCGCCGACGACGACCCCTTCGTCCGCCGCGGAGTGGCCGACATCTTCGCCGCCGCCGCGGACATCACCGTTGTCGCCGGCGTCGACGACGGCGACCAGGTCCCCGCCGCCGTCGCCGCCCACCGCCCCCGAGTGGTGCTGATGGACCTGAAAATGCGGCGCATCGGAGGCCTCCAGGCCACCCGCCACCTCATGACCCTCCCCGACCCACCGCGAGTGATCGCGATGACCGCCATGGACGTCGACGACCTCGTCATCCAGGCAGTCACAGCCGGAGCCCACAGCTTCCTCTCCAAGGACGAAGCCCCCGAAACCTTCCACCAGTCCGTCCGGGCCGTAGCCGCCGGCAACACCCTGTTCAGCCAGGACTCCCTGCGGCGCATCGTCATCGGAACACCACAGCCCTCAGTGCCGGCCGCTGCGCCGGTCAATCTGGGAACGCTCAGCGAGCGGGAACGCGACGTCCTGCAGGCCCTGGCCACCGGCGCGTCGAACGCCGACATCGCCGCCGCCCTGTTCCTCAGCGAAACCACCGTCAAGACCCACATCTCCTCGGTCTTCACCAAACTCGGCACCCGCAACCGCGTGGAGGCAGCACTCACCGCCTTCCGAGCTGGCCTGGTTACCTGAGACCCAGCCTCTGGCCGCGGATCCGACAGCGCTCAGGCATGCGCTCCCGCTGACCGCCGACCACGTGGGCTGACGGACGGATCACCCTCGGCGCCCGCTCCGGCCTACGGCGTGGGTTAGCGCCAGGTCCGGGCGCTGGTCCTGGGTTGTTGCCCACGGCAACCCAGCATGGCGGAGAGTTTTCCGACTGCCAACGCGCTTCCCATTGTCACGTTCCATCAATCCATCCATAGTTATGACTCAAAACTTATTGCCATTAAGAGGCGCCGACAAAAGAGCAACCAGATTTTCATTTAAGTAAATAGACTCATTTCGCAAATAAACCATCGCTGCAGGTCAGGGCTAATGATGAGCCCTAACACCGTGCGCCTGAAGAAAGTTCTCGAAACGCGTTGCATTTCGCCACCCGATGTCGTAGCGTTTCCTCAGCGGACGCCGATTGAGCGAGCAGGATCGACCATTCGGCGCTAGCTCGCAGGTTCTCGAATTAACTATTTCAGAGAAATTCAATTGAGGGGAGAGTTCTGCCATGAAGGGAAGCATCAAGGTCGTCATCGACGGGTACAACTGCATCAATGGTACGGAATCTGTTCTGCCGCATGGCCTTTCGTCGTCATTGATCGATTTGGATTTCGGTCGCCTCGCAGATGCAATAGGCGCGAAGTTCAATCGCGACGTGCAGGTATCCGAGGTGACTGTGCACATGGGAATTGCGAATCCCCAATTTCACCCGGCGCGGTTTCAGCGGGAATCTCTGCGGATCCTGCGATGGGAGCGCGATTCCCGCGTCCACGTCCGAGCTCGGACCAGCAAGTTCGTCGCCGAACTCGGCAAGTACGAGGAGAAGGGTGTCGACACCGCGATCGCGCTGGACCTGATCAACGCGCAGGCATCGGGGCGGTTCGATGCAGTGGTGCTGTTCGGTGCCGATCACGATCACGAGCCGGCGTTCCGGCAAGCGTTCACCGCCCCAGGAGCGCAGGCAGTCCTCGCCCGGTGGGATGGCCAACGTGGGTTCTGGCCCCATGACCTCAAGCCCTGGTGCCACTACCTCGGCGAGGAAGACCTTGCAGTGTGCTCGAGGCTGCACACCAACCGGGCGGCGGCGTGATGAGGGCGCAGGGCAGGCCGACGCCCGACACCCTCGGCTGCTCCTGGCTCCTGGCGGATCACCTCGGCCGCAACGAGATCGATTGCGTCGACGACATCGCGGCGCAAGCAAACGTGATGGCGGCATTCAGCGACACCCTGTGTGCGCGGCTCGACCCACACGTCGCGCACGCTATTGCTGCCACTGACACGGGAGCGCGGGATCCGCAACAGTGGCCCATGAGCGAGGGATTCTTCCTGTCCGTCATCGCCACTCGGGCCGAGCAGGTCTTCCGGTCCGTACGCGCCGCTGCGGACCTCCACGAGCTCGGGCACATCGAGGCCGAGTGGGCGGTACTCGAGCAGGGAACCGATGCGCTGGCGCGACTGTGGGCACTGACCGAGTTCCCCCTGATCGACACTCACCTCGCGCAGGCACAGGCGGCCGCTGCATGCTGGCAAGCTCTCCCGATTTGGGCCGAGGCTGTTGGGGTCGTGGTCAAGGCCCACCCGCGCCTGACCGAGTTGAAGGCCCCGAGGCCGGCTGAGACCGGTCATTGGACCTTGGACGACGTCGGTGACGCCACCGATGAGTGGGTGGAACTCCTCGACGCGATCGGCGCCGGCGCTGCCTTGGCTCGCTGCGATGTACCAGTCTCGATCCTGACCCGGCCGGACCTGACATCCGAGGAGCGATCCAAGCTCGCCTTGCATCGGCACACCGCGGACGTGCGCCGAATGCAGACGGTCTGCGCCACCGAGCTCGTCCAGCACGCCGGCACAGCTCTGTGCCGCGGGTTCTTCCACAGCACGAACGACGAACGATGGGAACAGTTCATGGGCGAGATCACGCACTCGGCCCGGTTCACCCGCGGCCTGATCGGACAGCAATGAGCGAGTGCGCGGCGAGCACGGCCGCAGACCTCGCCGAGCGGCTCTACTCGTTCGTCCCCGCAGATGGCAGCACCGTTACCAATCGGGCGGTCCGTGCGCACCTCGGTTGCAGCGAGGAAGAGTACTGGCCCATCAAGAACCAGCTCGTGGCGGGCGGGCAACTGTTTCACGGGCGGGGCCGTGGAGGCACCCTGCGGCGCGCCGAAGTCGACGAACAGGCACCCCCGGCGATCGGCCCCGCCCTTGCACCTGTGGTCCGGGAGAGCGACCTGTACGAGCCGATGGCCGCCGTCATTCGGGGTGACCGCGCCCGCGACCTGGGCTCCGCGCCGCTCGGCGTTGTTGTGACCGCCATGCAAGGAAGTCGTCTGACCGGCGGCCCGTGGAGTCGGCCGGACATCGCCTGCGTGGAGATCAGGGCATATCCGTATGTGCCCGGGAAGTGGCTGAACCTGACCACCTTCGAAGTCAAGGCGGCCGATTCGATCAGCTCGCAGGCTGTTTACGAGGCACGGTCGCACCGCAATGCCGCCACCCACGCGTATGTGCTCCTACACGTCCCTGATCCGATCGCCGCGTCAGCGCAGATCGACAATGTCGTTGCCGCGGCGCGTCAACAGGACATCGGCGTTATCGTCGCCGGTGACCCCGGGGACTACGACACCTGGGAGGAGAAGCTCGAGGCCCCGCGCGTCGAACCAGATCCCGATCAGCTCAACCAATTCATCACCACGCAACTCCCAGACTCCGTCCGCCACAACCTCGCGTGTGCGCTGCGGTGAGCATCGCTCCGCGCCCCGATTGCTATTGATCCCATTGAGGTCTGATCGGACACCGGTTCCGCACAGCGATAACGTCCACAGACCGTGCGACCGGAGGAGCAGACTTGTACAGGCCTGGTAATCAGCCCTGCCAACACGTCCGTCGGATCCACCCGGTAGAAGTGCACCTATGAGTGCTGAGTACACCACGAAGGGCCTCGACGGTCTCGACAAGCTCGAAGCGATTGGTCGGCGCCTGATCGTCGACGGATATCTAGCTGGAGACTCGGTGCTCACCCCCGGGACCGCCGTGTGGAGTCCTGCCAATTTCGCCGAACTCAAGCGCATATACATCGACCGCCCCTACATGAGCTCGGACAAGAGCTTCTTCGAGAAGCTCCGTGTCCAGTTTGAAGGCGCCTCTGACGGTGCAATCCAGCTGTTCGCTGAACTGCTCTTGATCAACGTGCTCCCGTTATCGAGTTACCTCGGCAAGACGAAGGTCAACCATGTCGAGCAGGTGCTCGACATGATGGCCAACCCAGTGACGGTTCCCGACGATATCGCTCAGGCTGCAAAGATCGGAGCATTCAACGGAGGCACCGCATTTGGCGTGCGTCGCTGGTCACAGATGTGGCTCCTCATCTTCTTCGGCCTGCATCTGCACACCCTGCCCGACGAACGGCGCATCAAGATCGCTGAGGATCCACTCGAATTCCGAGCCGCGTTGGCGGAGGTTGAAAAACCGAACGAGCCTGCCCAGCGCGCGGCGCTTCGTTACCTGGCGTTTCCTAGGTTCTTCCTACCTCTCGTGAACAGTAAGGACCGCAAGCTCATCCGAGATACCTTCGCGTCGTATCTTGACCGGGCGGCAACCGCGGACGTTGACGTCGACCTCAACGACATCAACATCGCCTTCGAGGCGGAGCAGAACGGACCCATCGACTACTACCGAGACCCGTGGGTGTCGATGTGGCGGCCAGCCAAACCCGCCAAAAACGAGGACATCGACCCCGATCTCGACATTGCTGTCGACGACATAGAGGCGCCACTGCTCGATGCCGACCTGCCCGATCCAAGCCAAGAACTTGCCGACCAACTGCACGTCGATCTGGACTGGTTGGCCAAGTGCGTCAACCTGCTTAGGGACCGCCCGCAGCTGATCTTCTACGGGCCTCCCGGCACTGGAAAGACCTACGTTGCAAAGGCGTTGGCTCGGCATCTCGCCGGCCCGGACAATGTGAAGATTGTGCAGTTCCACCCGGCCTATAGCTACGAGGACTTCTTCGAGGGTTTCCGCCCACTGTCCCAGGGCAACGGCCAGGTCGGGTTCGAGCTCAAGCCCGGCCCGCTACGCGTCCTCGTCGAGCAGGCCCGCAGCAACCCGGATCAGGTATTCGCGCTGGTTATCGACGAGATCAACCGAGGCAACCTAGCCAAGATCTTCGGTGAGCTGTACTTCCTACTCGAGTACCGCGACGAGGCGATCGACCTGATGTACTCGTCCAAGGACACCGAGCCGTTCACGCTGCCCCGGAACCTACTGATGATCGGCACGATGAACACCGCAGACCGATCCATCGCTCTCGTCGACGCCGCGATGCGTCGCCGCTTCTCGTTCCTTCCGTTGCACCCGGCCCTCGAACCGACGAACAAGATGCTGCGGCGCTGGCTCGAGACCCGCAACTACCCGACCAAGGTCGCCGACCTCCACGATGCGCTCAATGCCCGCATCCCCGACCCCAACTTCCTGATCGGCCCGTCGTACTTCATGCGCCCTGCCGTGCACAGCACCGGCGGGCTGAGCCAGGTGTGGGAGACCTCAATCCTGCCGTTGCTCGAGGAATACCACTTCGGCGACACCGCCGTGGATATCGAAGCGACCTATGGCCTCGCGGTGCTGGAGAAAATCGTGCCAGGGGGTGAGTCCCCTGACGGCGCTGACGCTCCGTGAGTTCCCCGCCTGCCGCCACGTCCGGGGGACTTGTGAGCAGTGCCGCCCTGAAGTTGACCTGACTCCAACCCAGGCCTCAGCGCTCGCGGCAAGCGAATTGGTCACCATCACTCCGACCATTATCCCGGGCCGGTTTGCGCTTACAGCGGCCAAAAAGATTGGTGCCGTCTCCGTAGGGGATCTGCAGGTGCTGGTGGAGCCAAAGGTTCCCATCAACCGACTTCTTTGGCTGATGGGCTACGTCAATGATCCGAGCTTCTGGACAACCCAGACCGTGGCCCTCGACAGTCAGGCAGAGCTCGTACCAGCCTTAGCGGAAGCGTTCACCCGCGCCGCTGAACGTGCCATGGAGACTGGGCTCCTCCGAGGCTATTGCACCGTCGAGGAATCCAGCGCGGTCCTGCGCGGCCGGCTCCGCGCCGGAGAGCAATTGAGTCGGCGGTTCGGCATCGCCTTGCCTCTCGAAGTGCGGTACGACGAGTACAGCCCGGACATCGCCGAGAATCAATTGTTGCTCGCTGCGACCCTGACGCTGCTTCGGATGCCACGGATCCCGCATCGAACACGAACCAAACTGCTTGGGGTGCGTCGCACCCTCGCCGAGATAACCCCGCCGATACCAGGCACTGAGTCCCGGTGGATCCCCACCCGTTTGAATGCCCGCTACCACTGGGCGCTTCAGCTCGCCGACCTAGTGCTCGCGAACCAATCAGTCGAACAGCGCATTGGTGACGTGACAGTGTCAGGTTTCGTCGTCGACATGTGGTCGGTGTACGAGGACTTCCTGATGACCGCTCTCGGTGAGCAGATTGCCAAGAACGGTGGGCGCGGCGCCCGTCCGCGACGACCCGAACCTCGGCGGTTCCTCGATCAAAAGCGCACTGTCACAATCGAACCGGACCTGACCTGGTACGACGCCGAGGGACGACCGGAGACAGTCATCGACGCAAAGTACAAGATCCAACGCAACGGGGTCCCGAATGCAGACGTGTACCAGCTTGTGGCGTATTGCACGGCGCTGGGACTCTCCCACGGGCATTTGGTGTACGCCCAGGGCACCGCGACGCCGACATCCGTGAAGGTAGTCGGCGCCAACATCACTATCAGCTGTCACTCGGTGGACCTGGCCTTGCCGCCGGATCAGTTACTCGCGTCGATTGCCGTTCTCACTGATCGCATCCTGATCAACTGTTAGCGCGAATCAGGAGTTGCTCGACTACCCGCTCAAGTCGTCGCGCTCCGCGTACTTCCAGTTTGGCCCAACGCCTACGGCGCGGCCGAACTGCTCGACCTCATCAACGGCGCGTTCCCTGATCCCACCCATCGCCGGGGACCCGCGCCCGGAGCCGCCTGCAAAGGCTGCCCCAATCGGCGATATTGGGTTGTACGAGGGTGATCCGACAAAATGGTTGGGTGACGCCAGAATCGGAAGACTTCATGGTCGGTGAACCGCCGGACGGCCCGCCGTGGCCGGTGGAGTTCCTAGCGGACCTGCACGCCGGGCTGTATCCGGACAATCCCGATCTGCTTGGCCGCGTGTACGCCGACCCCGAAGCGTGTCGTGTTCTCGAGTCGCTGGAACAAGTCGCAGACGACCTGCGCCGGTTGGGTCGACCCCCCCTGGGCGACTGAGCATCCCATTTCCTCTGACTTGGAGAGGTCGTTGCCCGACGGGCGAGTTCTGCTATCGGAAGCCATCACGGGGTGCAGACGATGCGGCCTTCGACGGGTGTCAGTACGTCGACGCTGCGGATACGGCAACGGCCACAACGACAACGTAAAACAGCACGATCAGCACCGTGAGCACAGCCCAGATCAGGAGCGCGATCTTTCCAAGCCTCTTGGCTTGAGCAGATGCATGCCGTGCTCCTGCATGGTCGCCGACCGCCCACAGCGGGTAGACGCGGGAGGAGTGGTTGAACGCGGCGAACGCGAGGGGCCAGAAGAAGATGAGTGCGGCAGCCGCCCAACCGGTGTTCGACTCGGGCAGCGGCGGGGTGGCGGCGTAGTCGGGGGCATTGACGTTGGAGTGGGCATAGGTGGGCGTCGAGTTCGGGTACATCGAGTCTCCTTGGAGCTGTGTGGATTTCGTCTTCGTTCGGTCCTTTGTTGGATGCTGCGAATGGCGAAAAGGTTCCCGTCCGGTCGCTGGTACCGATCTCCGCGTAAACGCCTGTGGCCCCCGCAGGGTGCGGGGGCCACAGGTGACGGTTGAGGGAATGCGAGCGCTGAGATCTGACTGACGATCAGGCGTTCTGGTCGGCTTTCTCGAGGATCAGGTATTGCGCGGAGATCTGCTGGTCGACGTCCTTCTTGTTGTCGAGACCGGAGGCTTCTCCGACGTAGCGACCGTTGGCGACCATGCAGTAGTCCACGCTGCCCTGGGTGGTGTCCTTGGTGACGCAGGTGGCGTTCGGCAGTCTCTGCGGGGAGGGTGCAGTGGCGAAGCCCTGGGAAGTGAGGTCGTTGACGAACTCGTCGACGATCCGCTTGGCGCCGGCGTCGTCCTTGGCACGGTAGACGGTGGTCTTGGCGACGGCGTTGTGGTCAGATCCCGTTTCAGTGAGCACCCGGTAGGTCAGTGGCGGGTTCGTCGAGCGATGCGACATGCCGCGGGGGCCGTAGGCGGCCATGTCGTCGCCGAGTTTGGCCTGGGCGTCTTGTTCGGGGATCGCGTAGATGAGGACCTTGTCCTGGTCGATCACGGGGAAGTCGGCGGATTTGCCGCCGTTCTGCTCTTTCGTGGGCTGGGCGGGGAACTTGTCGATCATCGGGCCCTGCAGGTCCAGCGCTTTCGACACGGCCTTGGCTGTCCAATCCTTCTGCGCGGCCGGGGCGCTGGCCCAGGTGTAGATCAGGTAGTCGCCATGCGGGGTGAAGGCGTTGACGGACACCTCGGGGCCCGCATTGAACGAGTGCTCGGATGTCGAGACGAGTGTGTTGGGGAGGATCCCGATTGTCTGTGGGGTGCCGATGCCACTTCCGGAGTCGACGGTGGTGAGGTTGGTGTGGATCTCGCGGGCCGCCGCGGCGGCATCCTCGGGATTGTTGAACCGCATCACGGCATGGACGATCGACCGTGAGGGGTCGGTGACGTTGGGGGTGTTGGTCGCGGCGGTCGAGGCGTAGCCGTAGAGCATCTTGTAGTTGGAGGCGATGTCGCCGGCGGCGCCAGAGATGATGGCGCCGAGGTTTTTGCCGCTGCGCATGACCATGGTCGGCATCTTCGACATGGTGAGCTCGGGGTCGACCTCGAAGGGGACGACGGTGAACTCGGCTAGGCGCTGGCCTTCGACCTCGATGATGTCGTCCTTGGTGGCCCGCCCGAACTCGGGGGCTGCGCTGGTTGGGTAGCTGCCGGTGTCGAGGGCGGCGGGGTCTACCGCCGTGGTGACGGCATCGCCACCGGACTTGGCGGTCGGCTGGTCGTCGGTGGTGTTGCTGCAGCCGGCCAGCAGCACTCCCGCGCAGAGCACGGCCGCGGCCCGCGGCATCCATGTCGTCGTTCGCACGTGAGGTTCCTTTCGTTGTCCCCGCAGGGTGGTCGTTCTGCTCGTCGAGGCGGGTGATGTCATCAGGTTGGATGCGCGTAGTGCGCCGGAAGGTTCCCGCCCCGATGAGAAGTGACCTGCCTCACGCCGTGTGAGTGGGGTGGGTGTGACCTGCGCGCCGCACCGGGTGGTGGGTCGCGTTAGTGTCTGACCCGCACCGGTGGCCGCCCGGCGCGGACACCGGGGAGGGGATCGTGGACACCGCAGCACAGCCGAACTCCGAGATGTCCCCGGCCCATCGCGCGGACGCGCTGTTGGCTTCGATCACCGGGAAGATCCTGCGTCCCTTCGGCTATGACGCGCTGAGCGACCTGGCCGAGCAGCGTGCCTCGGGGGCCGGGCAGACGCGCTCGGTTGTGGTGGTCGGTGAGGTTAAGCGCGGCAAGAGTTCCCTGGTCAATGCGCTGGTCGGGTGGCGTGACGCCTCCCCGGTCGGGGTGGATGTGACCACGTCGACGACGATCGCGCTGGGTCAGGCCACCGCCGAGCAGCCTGGCGGCACCGCGCAGTTGCTGTTCCCCGATCGCGCTGAGCAGATCCCCCACGCTGAACTCGCCGACTGGGTGTCCTGCGAGGGCGTCCATGTCACCGACACCCGTATCGATGCGTTGCCGACCCGTGCGATCGTTCCGGTGGCCGACAGTCGCCTCGGGGACGTGACGGTGCTCGACACCCCCGGTGTTGGGGGTCTGGACCCCTCCTACGCCGCGCTGGCGTCGGCGTCGGCGTCGCAGGCGTGTGTGCTGGTGATCGTGTGCGATGCCAGCACACCGATCACGGCCCCGGAGATGGCGTTCATCCGCGAGACCGGTTCCGCGGTCGAAGCGTTGATCGTGGTGGTCACCAAGACCGACAAGAACGTGCGCCGTTGGAAACCGATTGTCGAGGAAAACCGGGCGCTGCTGCGTGAGCATCTCGGTCGTGACGTGCCGGTGCTGGGGGTGTCGAGCCTGCGGGCGGTCGCGGCGGCGGAGATGCCGCCCGGTCCCGGCCGAGACATCGCCGAGGAGAGGTCCGGGATCGAGGGCCTGCGGGCATGGATTCGCGCCACTCTTGTGGTGGCCGAGGACCTTCCGGCCGCCAACGGTCTGCGTACCGCCGTTGAGGGGCTGCGCACCCTGGCTGCCGACATGACCACGCAGGTCGCTGCGATCACCAACAGTGAGCAGGTCATTCCGGATCTGACCGCGCAACTTGAGGAACTGCAGTCGCTTAAGGACCACTCTCAGCAGTGGGAGTTGCACCTCCAGCGTGATCTGACGCTGATTCGGCAGAACGCCACTGATGAGCTCGACCGCAGCCTCGATCAGGTCCGGGAGAAGTGGACCACCGCGGTCAACAAGAACGGGATGGCCGTGCTGCGCAAAAACCCGCAGCACTTCACCGCCGAGATGGAGCGCGACTTTCAGGCGGCGATGGCCGGCGCGATCACCGTCTTCCTCGAACAGCTTCACGAGAAGATCGTCGCTCCCCGCTTCGACTCCGAGGTGGTGTGGAATGAGATCGCTGAGCAGGTCCTGACGACGCTGGCGGACCGCAAGGTGGAAACTCACCAGGTTGTCGGCAAACGCCAAGGGTTGCTGGACCCGTCGGTGATCACGATGGGGGTGATGGGCTCGTCGATGCTTGGTGGGCTGATCGGTGTGTCCGCTCTCGTCGGGGTCGGTGCTGTCGTCGGTGTCGCCTGGGTCGGGTTCAACCTCGGGTTCAAGGCGATGCGGGCGGGCAAGACGAACCTGCTCTCGTGGATGCGAGAGACGATCGGCACCACCAAGACCACCACCGCCCGCGGCCTCGACTCGGCTCTCGCGCTGGCGCGGCCGGAGATTGTCATCCGCTACCGTGACCACCTCAAGACTTCGATCGAGCACATGCAGAAACAGATCAAGGACGCCGAGGAGATCGCCCGCGCCGACAAGGCGACTCGGGAGAAGAAGCTCACGCGCCTCGAGGGCAACCTGAAGGTGGTCACGGGCAACATCACCCGCGCCGAAGCCCTGATCGGCGAGCTCACCACTGCCGCCGGGGGCGTTCGATGACCACGCCGACCGCACCGCCGTTCGATCCGGTCCGAGCGGGCCTCGATCGGGCCCTGCATGGGCTGGCCGCGCTCGGCCCGGACTTGGCCTCTCAGGCCAACCGCATCGGCGCGATCTTGTGGTCGCCGCCGCGGATCGTGATCGTCGGCCGCCTCAAGGCCGGCAAGTCCACGCTGGTGAACGCGTTGATCGGGGCGCCGGTCGCCGAGACCGCGGCTCTCGAGGCCACCAATGTCGTCGCCGTCTACCAGGACGGGGCACCGTCGCGGGCCGACATGGTCCTGCTCGACGGCACCCGCCGCCCGGTCGATACCGTCCGCGGTCAGGTCACTGCCCTACCGGTTCCGCCGGAACAGGTTGCGTATCTGCACCGGTGGCTGCCGTCGGCGGCGATCCGCGACTACACCCTCGTCGACACCCCCGGGCTGGCGACGCTGACCTCGGAGAACGAGAACCGCACCCGCCGGGTGCTGATCGACGGGTTCGAGCAGACCCGGACGGCATCCGTCGACGCCGACGCCGCGGTGTTTTTGTTCGACTCGACTCCGCGGGCCGACGAGATGGCGTTCCTGGCCCAGCTCGGGTTCACCCCGCTGACGACGCTCGGGGTGCTCTCGCGGGCCGACGGGTTCGGTGAGGGTGCGCTCGGGGCACGCAATCCGCTCGAGCACGCCGCCGCGCACGCGGCCAAACTCGCTGTCCAACTGCGCGGCATGGTCATGACGGTGATGCCGATCGCCGGTCTGCTCGCCGAAACCTCCCACACCGGTGCCCTGACCGAGAACGATGCCCGCGCGCTGGCGGCACTGTCTGGGATCGGGGCGTTTGATCTGCTCGACCTGCTCGACTCCGATGATCAGGCGCCAGTGCCACCCGAGGTGCGTGGCAGGCTGGTCGATCTCCTCGGTGAGTACGGGATGATCCACGGCCGCACCGTCGCCGCCCGAGGTGCTGCGGCGCTGAACGAGTGGCTCGTCGCACAGTCTGGAGTGTCGGCTCTGCGCGGCGTCCTCGCCCATCACCTGGGCACCTTCGCCGGTGTTCACCGCGCCCGCCGCATCATCGGTGAACTCGAGCAGCTCGCCTACACGCATCCGGCGCGTGATCAGATCCGCGGCGTCGTCGACCAACTGCGCTCGGACCCGGCTATGCACACCGTGGTGCTGTTCGAGCACCTCGAGGCGATGCTCGACGCCGACCCGGCCTCCCCGGTCACCGAGGAACTGCGACGCCTGGTCGAACACCCCACCGCCACCGGTAAACTCGGGCTCCCCCCGGACAGCGCCGCCGAACAGATCCGCGCCCAGGCGCAGCAGAAACTCGCCTGGGCACACACCCAGGCCCTGTCCACGATGACCGCGGCCGAGGACGCCGCCCTGGTCGTCCTCATCCGCACCTACGGCCTGTTCACCCGCTGAACGACACTTTGGCCGGATCCACAGGGGGACCTCATGCACCGCTGCCTGGTGTTGTCGATCGACCCCGCCGAACGGCCCGCCCACCGAAGTGGACCAACGAGCAGATTCAGCGGGTACGCGAGACCGCGGCCGGTTCACCCCGAGATCAGGTGTCCGTCCGGGCTCGACCCATCGAGGGGTGCACCAGACGGGCCAGGGCGGGAACCTTTCGCCGGTTCGGTGCATCCAACTGGTCGACCCCTTTGAATTTCGTGTTCGCGTCACTGTGGAAGGACCGAAGAACAATGCGCCAGTGCCGTGCATGCCCACCCCCACTAGCCCTCCCCTACCAGGGATTTCGCGCTGTCACGCTGACTGGAGGCACTGATGTCCGCGCGTGAGTGGGTGCTCGGCATCGACTTCGGCACCTCTAACACCGCCGCCGCGCACACCGGCCCGGTGTCGGGGTCGGTCGAGTCGCTGCAGCTGAGCCACAACCGCACCACGATGTCGTCGGCGGTGTTCGTCGAGTCCCCGGACCGTATCGAGGTCGGGGACGTTGCCGCCGACCGGGCAGAGTCGAATCCCGCCGCCTACATGCCGTCCCCGAAGCGACTCATCGCCCAGGGCATGGTCACCGTCAACGGCTACGATCTTCCGGCGGCGGTGCCGGTGGCAGCGGTGCTCGACTCGGTGATGGCGCGGGCGACCGGCGCCCACGGAGGCAAGGCGCCGGCGGAGCTGGTCCTGACCCATCCGGAGGCATGGTCGCCGCGAGAGATTCAGGTGCTGCTCGACGCCGCCGCGAAGCTCGGCCTCGACGCTTCAAAGATCACCACCGTCTCCGAACCCCGAGCCGCGGCGCATTACTACACGCGGGCGAACACCCTCGCCCCCGGAACGAAGATCGCGGTGTTCGATTTCGGTGGTGGCACCCTCGACATCGCAGTCCTCGAAGCGAACGAGGCAGGCACCTTCGACATCGTCGCCGCCCGCGGGGACAACGGGCTCGGCGGCAAGAACCTCGACGCCTACCTGCGGCGGTGGGTCGACCAGCAACTCGACGTCCGTGACCCGGATCTGCTCGGATTCCTGCGCACGCGGGCCACGATGGACGTGCGCTACGCGCTCGACGACTCCATCCGCCGCGCGAAGGAACTGCTGTCGGAGGCGCCGTCGGCGACGATCACCGTCACTGGCGATGGGCGCACCGAGAAGTTCCAGATCACCCGCGAGGAGTTCGAGGAACTGATCACCCCCACTCTGGACAAGGCCGTCACTCTCACCCGGGCGACACTGCTGGACGCCCACATCACCGACCCCGGCCAGCTTGAGGCCCTGTATCTGACCGGCGGCTCCTCCCGGATCCCGCTCGTGCACGAGCGGCTCGCCGAACTCGGCCCGATCGCCACCCTCGATGACCCCAAAACCGTCGTCGCCCAAGGCGCCCTCGCCGCCGCGGCACCGATCGTGCGCGGCCTCGGCGCCACCTCCACCCCGGCACCTGTCGCTGCGCCGCATCGGGTGTCAGCACCTCACACCGGGCCCACTCAGCCGTTCCCGGCATCACCCACCCCGCACGAAGCCGCACCGATCCACCCGAACGCGCCCGCCGGGCAGTCGTGGCCTCTGCTGCAGAGTGGCATCCCGGACCCGTCGCGCGGCGGATGGCAGCCGGCCGCCACTGCTGACAACGGCGCGGCAAGCAAGAAGAAGTGGGGGCTGATCGCGGCCGCATCCGTCGTCGTCCTCGCCGTCGGCGCCGCTGTCGGCGTCCTCACGCTCAACAACGGCGGCGACGACACCCCACCTGACACCACCGCAGCCGCGGCCCACAACCCCGCGGCCGGGCAGGACGCCGGTGACGTGGCATCGTCCGGTGGAAACGGTACAACAGCACCGCCGACAACGAAGGACGCCGTGGTCGCGGCGCTTCCACCGGCACTGCGCAGCGAACTCGACGCCTGCAAGACCATTGGGGAAACCGAGAACGGTGGCATGAAACTGCAGTGCCCGATCAAGAAGGGCAGCACACTGTCGGCCGGCACCTTCACGGGCGACTTCGCGTCGGTCATCGTCTCGGTCGACACCCGCGAGGCGAAAAAGACGGTCATCGGGCTCCGACAGGGATTCCAAAACAACACCGCTGTCGACGACAACGAGCTCGTCGAGAACACCTCTCGCACCGCCGCCGCCCACATCGACGGCCCGATCTCGGAGAATAGCTACTCCCTCAGCTACGCCAATAGCTCCACCGGTGTGATGGCATCTGCCTCTAGCCTCCAAGGCCTCGACGGCGCCAAGACCTTCCTGACCCGTGCCGGACTGATCAACTAGAGGGACTCCGCGCACCCCCGGGCCGACTCCGGCCGCGGCGGTGCGCAGATCCGAAGGGCCGCCGAACCCACACAGGGGTCGGCGGCCCTTTCTTGTGCCAGCCAGCCCACCTCGGTCCCCTTGCGCCCCTTGCGACATCGTCACCGAGGGCGTCCGATCGCGACCACGATGACTCTCAGCACCCGGCATGAGCTGGAGTTTCCGCGAAATTCAGTCGCCCACGGAAACATTCTCGAACTCGCGGGAACCTTTCCTGCCGCTCGCCGCATCCAACTACCAACAAAGCGATGCCGACCAGCAACGAGCGAGGACGAGACGATGACCAACCCCAGCCAGACCAGCACCGACGGCGATCGCACCGAGTTCGAGGAAAAGCTCGATGACATCGCCAACGACCCGAGCCTCACCGTCCCTGAGCGGATCGAGGCCATGGGCGAGGCGACGCGTGATGAGATCGACAGCATCAGCGCAGGTACCGGACTCGACGCCACCAGTGACACCGCGCCGACGGACAGCGACTCCACCGTCTCGGTCGGGGACGCGCTCGATGAGATCGACGCGACGATCGAGGACCTCGAGAGCATCGGCTCCAACGACATCCCCGAGCCGACCGACACCTCTGCTCCGGAGACTGCGCCGGCAGATTCCGACGTGATCGGTGATCCCGATTCGGCCACCTACAGCGCCGATCCGAGCGAGCCGATCACCGATCCGACCACTACTGCGCCGGCCTCCTCCATGTCTGGAGGTGTCTCCGAAGCGAACCCCGCCATCGGCGTCACCGGCACCGTCGACTACTACTCGCCCCGCGACGTCGACCGCGACGGGACGGTCGACATCACCCACTCCCGTGTCGACGGCGTCGACACCATCACCCACTACGACCAGGATGGCAACATCACCCTCGTCGAGCAGGACAGCGACCACAACGGCACCTATGACTCTGCGGTCTCGTCCCGCGCCGACGGCACCATCCGGCTCGCCGAGGATCGCGACGATGACGGCGCCGTCGACCTGGTGACCTACGGGGATCAGGCCACCGGACTGCGCACCCGTCAGGACGTCATCGAAAACGGCAAGATCACCGACAGCCGGTTCGATACCGACGGGGACGGACAGCCGGACGTCTACCTGGTGGACACTGACGGCAACGGACGTTTCGATACCGCGATGCTCGACACCGACGCCGACGCCATCACCAACGAGACGCTCGTCGACACTGACGGCGACGGACGCTTCGACCTGTCCAGCCTCGATGCCGACAACGACGGCAGCCAGGAATCGATCTTTACCGCGGGTGGTGCTGATGCCGGCGGACTCGGCGACATCAGCACTTACGAGTCGCTGATCCCCGCCGACGACAGCTACCACGCCCAGGCCGATGCGGATACCTACGAGCCTCCGGCTGTCCACGAGGCCCCCGGCGATCTCGCCTGAACCCAGCACGATCAGTCGCACGCTTCCCGTTCA
Organism: Rhodococcus sp. PvR044; assembly: GCF_040548995.1. NCBI lineage: Bacteria > Bacillati > Actinomycetota > Actinomycetes > Mycobacteriales > Nocardiaceae > Rhodococcus > Rhodococcus sp. PvR044. Next base: position 412,741 of record NZ_JBEPSX010000002.1, on the reverse strand, counting down.
TAGCGAGGAGCGTGCGACATGCACACCTACGCCGACCAGTACCGGCGAGCGCGAATCACCCACGAGCCCTGGAGGATCCGATGATGGACGACTTCGACCAGGACCTGGCCGCAGACGCCTGGTCCGGCGGCGAGCACGCTGCGGTGATCGACGAACCCGCAGACCTCGACGAGCCGATCGCGGCCGGACCCGAGACCTCGTCCGAGATCAGTGAGGAGCCGTCACCGATCCGGTCGGACGACGGTGAGGCGTCGGACACGGTGCTTGACGACATTCCGGACCTGACCGACCCGGATCCGCAACCGCCGACCTCAGGTGATCCCGCGGTGGACGCCACGGCGCCCGGGATTGATGACGACGGCGTTCATGGCAGCCCAGTGGCCTGGACGTTGAACTGGTTCTACCAGCAGGTCGATGGGTACTGTGGGCCGTCCGCGGTCGCCCAGGTCGTCGCCCAGTACACCGGCGCGAGCATCACCGACCCAGGCCAGCTCGTAGACCGTGCCGTCGAGCTCGGGCTGATGGGCGATCCCGCCGAGGGGATGTCCCTGCCGAACATCGAAGCCCTGCTCGAGGACCAGGGCGTCCCGGCCACGCTGACCGACGGTTCGCTCGACGATCTGCGCGAGCGCCTCGACAACGGATACGGGGTGATTGCGATGGTCGACTCCGGGGAAATCTGGCACCCCGACCAGGAGCGGGGTGAGGACGACACCGCCGATCACGTTCTCGTCGTCGCCGGCATCGACGACAAACGTGGGGTGGTGATCCTCTCCGACCCCGGTGTGCCGTCCGGCAACCAACTCGAAGTCCCGATCGAGCAGTTCGAGGACGCCTGGGCCGACTCCGGACACCAGATGCTCGTCACCGACGCACCCGACGACGGGCTCATCGACCAGCCAAACGCCGCGGCGGTGCCGGTCGACCGATCGGCGATCATCCGCCTGGGATAGTCGCGACGGTGACAGCAGGCACAATAGTCACGGCAGCCGGTTCGTGACCTCGACAATCCGCCGAACCCCACGGCCAGCGAGCCGGTACACGAGAAACAACGAGGTGAGTGATGGACCAGGATGAACCCTCCTTCACGACGCTGGGAGTGACGGGCGCGATGCCGCCGCTGCCCGACGACGTATGGGAGCGTGCCCTGACGATCGCACTCGACCCCACCACCCCAGCCGTCGACACCGACCTCGTCCCGGACATGGACGACATCCCCCTCGTTCCCGAAGACGACGAGATCGTCCTCTCCGACGATGTGGACGGACCCCTGCTCGACAACGACAGGGATGGAGCCGACGTCGAGGACGCACCCGACGACAGCATCCATCACAGCACCGAGGACCTCGACCTATCCGTCGATCTAGGCGGCATCGACGATGACCCCGACACCTCGGGCACGGTCGACCTCACCGTCGACGAGGGCGACTTCGAGGCCGGTGGCGACCTCGACTTCGGTGGCGACCTGTACTGACCGTGCGATTTCCCGCCTCCGGGTGTCGTTCAGGGACCGCCAGGTACGATTCGCCTTCGGTGCAGCAATGGGGGCCTGCACCAGCAACATCAGAAACTGGGGGGGTCATGGACGACGCGGAACTACTGGCCGCGTGCCGAACCGGTGACCACGGCGCATTCGCCGAACTCACCAGCCGCTATCGCACCAACGCCTGGCACGTGTGCCTGCAGATCACCGGCAACACCCACGACGCCGAAGACGCCCTCCAGGACACCCTCATCGCCGCGTGGCAGAACCTGCACAAGTTCCGTGGCGACGCCCGCTTCAACACCTGGCTGCACCGCATTGCCACGAACGCCGCCCTCGCACTCGTGCGTCGGCACAAGAACACCGTCACCCTCGACGACGCCGATGACGATGAGGCCGGTCCTGGCATAGACCTGGTCGACGACAGCGCCCCGTTCGACGAGCACATCGCCCGCGTCGATGTGGTTCACCACGCACTCAACCAGCTCCCCGAAGACTTCCGTGTCGCGATCGTCCTCGCCGAGTTTGCCGACCTGCCCTACGCCGATATCGCCGAACACCAACAGGTCAGCGTCGCCACCGTCAAGACGCGAATCCACCGCGCGCGAAAGCAACTCGCCGAAATACTCGCGCCGCTGGACACATCGCTGTCGTAAGCCCGACGCTGCGTCACCCACCCGGCGATAGCAGCCGATGCTTCGCGGCGGCCGGGCTCACATCGCACATCACCCCGGATTCAGGGCAGGCCACCGGGAACCTTTGACCGTCACGCCGCATCCAACATTCAGTGACCAGGTGAGAACAGCTCGCCGGGCCTCATTGAAAGGACCTGCATCTGATGAACGCTCCCCTCGATCCGCTGAGCATCGACCTGAGCGGCCTTCTCGGACAGCCGGGCACCACGACCGTGTCGTCACAGTCGATCGACGCCGGAATCTCCACCCAAAGCAGCCTCCAAACCAGCGCGGGCGTCGAGATCTCCCTCGATCCCACCGGAGGCCTCAGCGCGGTAGTCGAGGGCGGAATCGCCGCGGACACCGACTCCTACGTCTACGGCAGCTACGACTCCGTCGAGGCAGCCGCCGACATCGACGCCGGGACCACCTACGTATCAATGACATCCGCCGACGGCAGCGCCTACGCAGACGCCGGATTCGAGGCCGGAGGCGGGCTCGGTATCACCCTCAGCCCTGGAGACGGCGGGCTCCCCGACCTAGACATTGCCACAGAATCCGGCATCGACACACACTGCGACTACGGCATGCACGGGAGCTACGACACCACCGAGATCCACCAGGACAACAGCGTCGACATCGGCTGATCTCAGCAGATGTGGCCCGCAATGCGCCGCAGTGGCGGGTCAGATCGCAGCGGCAATGAGTGGTTTGGCGATGCCTGGAAGTTTGGGGTAGCTGAGGACCCGGGGCCACCATCGCGATCGGTAAACGATCCGGCCGAACTCCGGATCGTCGTCCACCACGGCGGAGACCAGATCGGTGTTCGCATCGGCCTCGATCATCGTTGTGGCAACCTCGAGCACCTGCTGCGACCATGCTCGGCGCCGCTCACGCTCCCTCGCCCGCAGCCGGCCCCGAATCCCCACACCAGGACGGTATGCCGGTCTGTCCGACCCCCGCGTGCCGTCCGGCCGTTTGGACTGCCGGCACCGGGGGCGTGGGAGGCTCGGGTGGTGACTGAACGCAAACGGATGGGTCGGGTGCCCATCGGACGACCGATCCCGGTCAAACTCACCGAAGGACCAGGCCAAATGGTCCGGGCGATCGGATCCGCGCTGGGTGAGCGGCGCACCGGCGCCCTGGTGCGGGTGGCCTTGCGCAACCTCCTCGCCAACAAATCGGTGGTCACCCGAGCATTGCTCGCCGAGCGCCGAGCGGCACCACGGGAACCGTTCACCGTCCCCCTGAACATCTACCTCGAAGACGAACTCCGCGACGCGCTCGACCAGCTGGCCAAGAAACGCGGCACCACCCGAATAGAGCTCGTACGCATCGCGATTGACAGGCTCCTGCTCCGCGTCGAAAACGACCGGCTCGAAGGCCGCGACCAGGCCATCGCCGACGAAGTGGAAACCGAGATCTACCGCGGAGACGCGAACCGGAAAGTGCTGATCGCCCGCCACGCCCGCAGGAAGGCCCGTGCCGCTGAGGGCGCGCAGACCGACTGACCACTTCCGCCTCTCACTGGCCACAGCGCGAAAGGCGCCGGCCACTGGATACAGCCGAACTGGAAGTCTCCAATGCTGGTCTCGTCAGCCCACTGCCGCGAGGTACTCGTTGTAGAACAGCCCGAGGCCCACCGCCACTGCGATCGCCGCTACCAGCCAGAACCTGATGATCACCACCGTTTCTGGCCAGCCGCTGAGCTCGAAGTGGTGGTGCAACGGCGCCATCCGGAAGACCCGCCGCCGCGAAGTGCGGAAAACCGCAACCTGAATCAGCACTGATGCCGCCTCCACGACGAACAGCGCGCCGACAACGACCGCGAGCAGCTCCGTCCTGGAGGTGATGGACAGGCCCGCCAGGAGCCCACCGAGTGCGAGCGAACCGGTATCGCCCATGAAGATCTTGGCCGGCGCGGCGTTCCACCACAGGAATCCCACGCAGGCACCGGCACCAGCGGCGCAGATCAGCGCCAGGTCGAGCGGGTCACGCACGTCGTAACAGCCCGCACCGGGAGCGGTCTCACACGCGTTGCGGAACTGCCAGAAGGTGATGATCACGTAGCCGCCGAGAGCCAGCCCCATCGACCCGGCCGCAAGCCCGTCCAGCCCATCGGTCAGATTCACCGCGTTGGACCACGAGATGACAACGAGACAGGTGAACAGGACGAAAACGATTGCCCCCATCGAGATCGCGGTGTCCCGGATGAACGACAGATCCGTGCTGCCAGGTGTCAGTCCGCTCCCGCCGCGGAACTTCAGAGCGAGCACCGCGAAGATCACCGCCGCGGAAATCTGCCCGATGTACTTTCCGGTCGCCTTCAACCCAAGGTTGCGTTGCTTCCGAATCTTGATGTAATCGTCCAAGAACCCGACCCCGGCGAGAGCGGTGGTGAGACCAAGCACCAACAGACCCGACGCCGACGGACCGTCGGCCTCGTATCCGATGCCGATCAGATGCGATCCCAGGTAACCGACCCACAGTCCGCACAGAATCGCGATCCCGCCCATCGTCGGGGTTCCGCGCTTGGACTGATGACTCGCCGGCCCCTCGACCCTGATTTCCTGACCGAATCCTTGCCGTGAGAATGCCTTGATCAGCAGCGGCGTCATCAGAATGGACACCGCCAGTGCGATTCCGGCCGCAAAAAGGATCTGCCTCAATTTCCCCCCCGGGTCGTGCAATCTCCTGCTTGGTCGTCAAACTCGATCGAGCGCAGGCGTTTTCAGGTCAACGGATCGCCCTGGCACGCCCACGCCGGCCGGCGGCCACTGATTCGACTTGAGCCGATGGGCGAGGCCCGGGGACACAATAGCGGCAGTCCGCGCGACGGTATCCCTGCGCACAGTCAGCGACCCCGTCGATCTACCGTCACGTCTCACTCGCCCAGTGCCGCCGATCGGCACCACCGCGCAGAGCCCCGGCACACACCGACAGTGGCACGGCACACTGAGGATCATGAGTCGCCTAATCGCCCACGATCGCCGCGCCCTGGGTTCGGATCAGTCGGTCCTTGGTACCACCGGTGGGCCGTTCCCCATGCGCTATCTCACGGTCGGCGGAGTGCCTGCGTTCGAGTTGTCGCCGGTCTGCGGGACCTGCGGACTGGTTCTGCAACGGCGGCCCGAGGCGCCGAGCCTGCACCCCGATGCTGCGGCGGTGCGCGCGCAGCTCGCGGACGGACTCACCGACCTCGCCTCGCCGGTCGTCGACACCTTCGCCGCCCAGCTGCCGGCTTCGGAGTACCTGGTCGTCCTGATGGACGTGGCCCCCGAACTGGTGCACCCCGGGTCCGAGCGCGACTACTTCATCCACGACCGATACGAGGTGTGGCCGCCCGAACCCGAAGGGACCCCCGACGAGCAGCCGAACACTGCCTACTACCGCATCGGGGACGGCCCGGCTGGTGCGCAGGCCGACCTGTTCCAGTTCGCCGTACCGATGCTGCCGCTGGCCGACACCGATCCCGCGGTCGTCGACCGCTACCGCAGTCCCGACGTGACACCGACCGCCGTCGCCTTCGGGATACTGGACGTCACCGCGCACTGGGACTCACCGCACCACCATTGGGGCTTGTTCCACTACCTCCTCGACGGACACCACAAGGCTCTTGCAGCCGCCCAGGACGGTCGGCCGCTGCGGCTCCTGTCCTTCATCTCCGTCACCGAGTCGCTCGCGCATTCCGCCGAGATCGACCGGCTCCCGGAGCTTCTCGCCGCCATCTCCACACCCGGACGCTAGGACGACGGGGTCCCCGTAGTAACGGCGGAGAAAAGGGCATATATGCAGGTCGGACCAGCGTGGGGTGAGCCTCCGTCGGCTGGGCTGCCGTACGTCGCGAGCAGGTAATCCGCCCATTCCTGGGGGCCGACCGGGATACGGGACAAACCTGCCGCGCATGAGATGGGCTATCCGTCGAGACCCCGAGCTGGCCTGCGCCGGTGAGGTGGTACCGCAAGGGTGCTGGTCAGTCTGTGATGCGGACCTACCCGTGCACGCGTCGACGCCTGGCCTGACGGTCAGACAGCGCGCAGTCGAGGAAAGCCCGGCTGCTCTGGCTCGACCTCCGCAACAACCGTGAGGGGAACGGGGGCCTCGACATCGGTAATGTCCTCACCCCAGCGGCGCAGCTTCGACTTCAGGCTGACCAACCCGCTCTTGACGTGCGGCGCGGCCTTCATCGCGGCGACCGTCATCCCGACCCCCAACGCGACCCCCAGCGCGACGCCCACGCCGAGGACCCCCTGGGCCGCCTTGGTCCCGTCGGACAGCTCGGCGTGCGTGGCGAGCTTGTTGTCGTCATTCCGCACCAGCGGGCTCTTACACCCCGGAGTGCTCGACTCCGAGAAATGTGTGCCGGCGGGACGCCTCGCCAGCATCGGTGTCCAGATCTCGCCATTCACGGTGAACTCCATGGCGCAACTGTAGAGGCGACCAGATACACCGCAAACCAACATTCCCGATCGCTGGGGCGCGGGCGCGTCAGGGTTCCCTGACACATCGGCGCGGCTGGCCGGTTGCCCAATGCCGGGCGATATGATCCGGAGCCCGCTGGGGCAGTCCGGAATCCTCGCTGTGCCCTGGCCGGCTGCAGCGACGACTCTACGAGCTCGACGCCGAACAGAACGCGCACCAGATGGTGGCGGCGCAGTACCTGATCTTCACCGCCGCGGACTAACCGACGCTCACCTCTCTTCCCCGGTGAAGACTCCCGTCAATCACCAACGGCTGCCTCTCTACGTGGCCAACGGCGCACGAGTTGGCTTGGTCGGCAATCGACGTTGCGCACGACCTAGATCCTCTACACGTCCTGAATTGGACGACACCCGTCACATAGCAAGTCCAGTACGCGGATCAGCGCATAGCGGAGGGTATATGCGGGCTCGCTCTCGATGATGGGGGTCAGGTCGGTGTCGAGTAGCAGGACTTGGGGGCCCCATTCCTCGCTCGCGATGAAGCCAGATGTCAATGCGGCCGACATGCCGCGCAAGGATGCAGCAGCCTCGAGTTCGCTGAGGAGCAAGGAAATCGGGGGCATAAGGGTGATCGAGATGTCGCGGTGGGTGGGCAGTCCGTGCGCGTCGAGGCGGATCCCGTGGGCCGTGGCGAATACGCTGCGTTGAACGGGATTCATCAACTGGGGAACAATTCTGCGTTGCGCCTCGACCAATTCGACCATGATTTGCTGGGCAATCTGCACTGCACTCGGTAGGACGCGTAGCCAGCCCTGCTGGGTTGTCGCGTCTGGCGGCCCAACTTCTGCTTTTGAACCGCGCCTTCGCATGGTGTTGCCGGCGTCCGAGGTGATCTCGACATTGCAGGCACCGCGGAGCCACGGGGGAAGTTCAGCTGCAGTGGTGCCGCATCGGATGAGTCTGGTGTCGTGGTCCTGGGCGGACGACGTGATGAGGATTTCGTCGACGAGGGTCTGCTCCGTCATTGTCCAGCTGATTGATACGTGGTCGTGATCCCACGTGCAGGTGGGAGTGACCGCAACTATCGCGGCAAGTTCGCACGGCTGCCCGCTGATGGTCATCTGTTGCGTGCCGTGAAAGGTGATGGTGGTGTGGATTGGTGCGGGCAGACTGCCGACTCCGCCGCATTGCATGCACCATGTCCGATGACGACCGGTGCCGCCGCAGGTGGTGCAGTCCTGATATGGCGGATGCGATTGTGGATTCGTACCGAGGCTGTCGAGATCGAACTTGCCCGGTGGGCCGAGGATTGTGCATGGGCATCGCGTATCCCGCATACCTGTGCCCTCACAGTCCGTGCACCGCTGGGCAGTCCGGAGCGGGGTGGCGCGGACGATCTGTGTCGCTCTGTCCGCCAGAGTCGTCGCGGCGGCGGTGGCCGCTTCTCGGGCCGTCACTGGCCACGAATGGTTCGCCGATTTGGTTTCTTCGCGCGAGCGCTCTGCATCCTCTAGGACGGAGGCAAGGACCCCGTGTGGGTCGAGACTGGCTGCCAGATCGGCAGCGGAGGTGAACACCGGGCCGGCCGCAAGGGTCACCCGCGGGGTTTTGGTGGTGTAGGTCTGGCTGCCGACCTTGATTCGCCGCTGTTCCTCGCCGCCCGAGTCGATGTTCCACAGAAGGCGGTAGCCAACTCCGCCCTCGATACGTACGAGTTGGATTAGCCCCGGTGTCCTGCCTTGTGGGTCGAGAGCCTCCAGTGCCACCTCGAGGGCGGCACGTATGCCTGTGTCTTGGCGGTCGTTGTCGCTCATCGTGCACGCCTTGTCAGCTTGTTGCACCTGTCAATTTGCTCTGTGCCGTCGCTCGCGAGTGACCCTGAGGAACCGAGACGTCAGCCGGACCCAATCGCCGACGGAGTACCTGTCTGGCGGCCGTGAGCGTATCGGTATCGACGGTACTGACCAAGCAGCTCTGCGCCGCGCTCGGTTGGTACGACAGAATCGCTTGCGTGGCTGCGTTCGAGGAGTCGGCATCTCGTTTCGCGTTCAAGTCTCGCGAGTTGAGTTGAGAGAACCCCCTCGTGGGTGCCCTCCGCGGCGGCTGCAGCATGGAAAGATCTGTGAGTCATCAGAGCGTCTAGGCGCCGCAGCCTGGTCCAAGCACCCTCCCCAGTAAGGGCAAGACTAAGCGGCTCGGGATAGTCGCTGGCCCTCATCCGGGTTTGGACGGCTTCCATGTGGCTGCCGCCGCCGCGCTGACGAGCAGGGATCTGACACTCCGTGAGATAGCGGCGAATTGTTGTTGGGGTTGAGTGCAGTTCAGCTGCAATCTGCCGTAATGTACGTCGATCGTCGATATAGCTCTGTCGCAGCCATTCTTTGTCGACGACGAGTTGGGCCTGACCGCCTGGGGGGCGTATAGGGAGCGCGAGCTCTCTGATCCGGCGAGCGACCAGGCACTGGCTTATGCCGGTGCGTGCCGCGATTGATCGCATACTCGTGCATCCTTCCGTGGCGAGGTCAGCGAGCACCTGCGAAGTGAGCTGGCTCTGCACTTGCAGATAGCGGGCGGAATCGGACGCAACGGTTCGGGGCGCGGAGGGCTTCGGAAGCGGCGGGTGTTCGATGAGAAGGCACCTAATGTGTTCGGAGTTGGTGCCAAGCCTGCGCGCAAGTTCCTCGCAGCAGGGGTCGTCGCTTTCGATCAGTGAGTGCAGAGTCCTCCAGTCGATAGAATCGACAGCTGGACCAGGAAGGGTGAGTTTCGCGATGAGGTCGAATGGGGGTTCCCAGATGATCGGTTCGTCATCGATCCCCCGGTCGATCAGGTACTCGCGCGCATAGTCGTCAAGTGCAGCAATGCAATCGACACTCATGTGGTATGTGAAGTTCGCGAGGGCCGTTCGCCGTGGAGCTGTGTCGAGGCGGAACCGTTTGGGAGCGTCATACACGGAGTTGCCGGTGAGCCGGGCGTAGAGATAGCAGTGCGCGAGGCGTGCACGAGCTCCGGCGCCGGGATCGATACTCCACTTCCGGCATATCCGCGCCCATGTGCGATCCGGGAGTAGGCACGGACCAATCACCCGCCGTCGTCGTTGGTAGTCGATGACGGGATCGATGGAATCCAGATAATCCGCAAGCGCGCAAATTGCCTCTGCTCCAACACTACCCGTGTGCTGCTTGAGGTGCCGGAGGGCGACGCTGGTTCGTTTTGTTGCGGGCATGTCGAGTTTCGCGGCGAGGACGCTGAGGTCGCGTTGCGGATTGCCGGGAAGCAGAAGTGCCACACTCAGCGCGGGTCGAAACACGTGAGGAAGGATTCCCGGATTCAGCGCGAGTGCGATGTTGCGCCAGCACATCTGGGGGATTTTTGTGTGTCGTGCAGACAATTCTGGGGTGCGTCTCGGGAAACGTGCACTTTTCGTAGCGACGCGGTATCGCAGGCCGTCGACGTTGGTGAATCGGGCGGTATGTGCCTGCATCACGGCGGTGCGCAATCTGTTGGATCCGAAGTTCCATTCCGCGAAGTAGTTGCTTGGAGAGGTGCTCCACCTCGTCACGTCATCGCGGTCGACGATCGATTCCAGAGTGTGCGAGGTGCACCCTCGGCCGAGGGTGTCGAGCACCTCGACGGCGACAGTGAGAGCGCCGGCTGTCAGAGTTGAGTCCACGACTGGGAAAGTTGACCGGTGTAGTTTGACGCCTCCTGATTGCTCGGCAGCGGCGAAGGCCTCACCGAACCGTTTGCCGCTGCCGTAGAGCAAATCGGTTCGGCGCTGAGTGAAGATCCTCCCCACAATCGCGCTGAGATCGGTGAGTGCCTCTCGAACCTCCGTATCGGTAGCGGGGCCCTCGATCAGTGTGTTGAGCCACTCCTGCGCTCGCAGAACCCGGTGTCCTGCTCGCAGGGTTGGTGTCCGGCTTCGTGTGAGGTCCGCACGACACCGCGCGGAACGTGGCTGCCCAGCGAGCCGGGCCGTGCAGCATCCTGGATCGACGAGGTATCCCACTCCCTGGTAGCCCCGCGGGATCGCGTCGCAGGAGGGGCAGCGGTCGACGAGCAGGCACCGGTGCTTGAGGCAGGCAAAGGTCCAGGAGAGCCGCCAGACCAGTTGCCATCGTCCGTCCGTTTCGGCGAGGCATTTTGGGCAGAAGCGAGTTCCGGTTGGCCGCACCCAGAGGCGGAATCGGTCCATACATCGTGGCATGTCCTCGCGAAGGAGCAGCACCCGTTCGCTGTAGCGTTCCAGGGTCATCGCGCGAAAGGTGTCAGGATCGAAGTCGGTGACCGCAGCGAGGTCGTCCAACTCGGAGGGAAGCAGGCGGACGGTGTAGTCGCATACTGTCTGGCTCGGCGGGTGGGTGAGCCCGAGTGCCGCCATCAGCTCTGCGGGTTTGACGCGCAGAATATGGGCATAGGCCCATAGCCAGCTCTCGAAAGATTCTCCCTCGACCGGTCTGAGCCGGATCGGGATCGTCCGCAGCGCGGTGACCATGGTCCGATCAACTCGCTTTCCTGCGTGTCCGTTTGGGGTGCCCACCGGCCATTGGAATGTCACTTGGGGGACGAGTGGTGAGCATTCCCTGGTCGAGGGCTGATTGGAGTCGAATGCGGCCCTTCTCCGAGGCTGCATCGTTCTTGACGCCGTCCATCAGTTCGGCGGTCAGCTTCTCTTCTCCGGTGCGCATGGCCCGGTAGCAGCCTCGGGTGATCAGGGTCATGAGCGAACCGATGTGCCCGGTGCTGCGTGCGAAGAGATAGTCGGAGAGGTCCTTGGCAACCATGCCCGGCCAGGAGTTCGACAGCACGATGTTCTTTTCGATACCGAGCAGCAGTCGGCGCCAGTCGGTGCGGCCGGCCCGGCTCGATACCTCAAACGGTGAAACCGTCAGCAGCGTCCAGCGCCGGGCGGTTTGGGCGCGATAGGTCGAGTTGGCGGTCAGCCCCTCGGTCATCAGCCCGCGGGAACGGAGGTCGACGCCGACGAACAGGAAGGTGACAGGGAACTCGTTGGCAAGCGACTTGAAGTGGTTGACGATTCTCAGTCCGTCCTTGGTGCGCATGTTGAGGAAGTGGACGTCATCGACGATGACGAGTTGTGTTTCACAGGACAGCATGTAGCCAAGCGCCTGATCTGCGAATGTCTTTTCGGTTCCTGTTAATCCGGGGTGGCCGTAGAAATCGCAAAGCATCAGGTTGAGCATGCGCGGGGTCGTATTCGAGATCAGGCCGGCACGGCAGACGGGGATGCGGTCGTTGTCGTCCTCCGTGCGCGGACCGTACCGAGTCAGCAGAGTGCGGTGATAGTCGAATCCAAAGCTGTCCGCAATCGTGGTCTTACCGAGACCGGGAAAGGCGTCGATCGCCACCGCACCCTTCGCGTGACCGGTGTCTTGACGGTTGCTATCGACGATCTCCCACAACGATTCGTGTGCTGCGAGCAGTTGAGGAGTTGCCAGCGGCCCGATGTTCGCGTGCCAGTTTCGGCGTTGCTCGTCATACTCGAACCGCGCCTCGTTACCAAGACCGTTCAGCTTGCGTTTCGACAGAGCGTCCGGTCGCGGTCGTGGCGGTGCGTTTGCGCGGCGAAACCACCCTTCCTTTCGGCAGAGCGACGAGCGGGCGGTGGACCGACCTCGGGGTGCCATCATTCGAACTTCTCCATCGCGTCGACGTAATACTCGCCTTCACTGAGTTCCTCTTCATCGGAATCGATTTCGAGATCGTCATCTGAAACTTGTACGCCCATTCGCTCGAAGAGTGTGCCCATCGGTTCCTCGTCTGCGTCGCGGCTGTCCAGTTCACGCCGCAGCAAGCTCGCGTAGTCTTCCGACTGCTGCAGCGCGGCCTTGCGTTCGCGTCGATCACGCGTTGACGTCCGGCTCCACTTGGTCAGCAACTCGATGAGCGCGAGTCTGTCGTCCGGGAATCTGTCGGGCTCGCGCCGGGAAGCGAGCTGGCGGGCAATCTGGAGCGCGTCGATGCTGAACGGTTCCCGAATTGCGTCGGCGTGGACCCACTTGATCCGGTGCCATGTGTGGTGGTCGGGGTGTTGAAAGTAGATGCAGCTGATGTCGTTCGGGTCATAGCGAAAGGGGTACTTTCCCGCGTGGCGACCTTTGTAAGGGCTACTGACGTCGCTGAAGTAAGCGAGAACATCGTCGTTGTAGACGAGACTATGGAACTCGATTCCGTAGTGATTGATCTTGCGCCATTCAACAGGCAGGAAGTCGTATACCGAGTCCGGACTGGTGGGGATCCGGCGGAACCCAGCGCTCGCGATGCCGATCTGGTACATCGCAGCCGGCGAGATGTTGAGGCCAGGAGCGGCGGGAACGACAAGCCCTTCGTGAGGACGCTGGTGGTACACGTTTCGGACCCAGTCCCGGATGATCTGCTCGAGTTCGTCCACGAAGTAGAAGGCGCCCGACTCCGCGTCCTTGCCGCGCGAGTACACGTCGGGCCCCATGTAGCCGTCGAGGTGCTCGAGCAGGCCCTCACGCAGGGTACGGAACCACCGCTCGAGCGGTCCCTTGTCCGATCCCTTATAGAGCCGAACCGGCTGGATCGAGACTCCGAAGCGTTCGAGCACATTCCGGATGTGTTCGGACATGAAGACCCGGCCGTGATCGACGACAACAGTCTCGATCGGTATGACGGCACCGCCGTTCTCGGCAGGACTGGGATCTGTCGGCACCAACAGACACTCCGGAAATCCGATGTACGGCAAGGTGTTTAACTCGTCCTTCGCGCTTGGGCAGATCACTTCGTACAGCACGGAAGCCACTTCGGTGCTGCGCGTGGAGACCGGTTCGAGGCATAGACCACAGATGATGCGGCCGTATAGGTCCATGGCCGCCGTGAGCTCGGTGTTCACCCATCGATAGGTGACCTTCTCCATCGCATAGACGTCGAGGCGGGTGGTGTCGAGGAGGACGTACTCTCCCAGCCGGGTAGCCCAAAGCCGGCCATACACTCCCTCTGGGCGCAGGGCGATCTCCCGGCGCCCCTTCGAGCTACCTTGGAACATGTTGGTGCCCTTGGTGATCTCGTCCAGCGCACGGTATGCGGTCGTCCTTCCAGGAATCGGCACGACACCGGGGCTATATTCGGCAATCATCCGAGCCTGCACAGTCGTCAGCACATACTTCTTGGTGTGGGTGGCCTGAAATGACAGCTCACCGCTGACGGTCCGGCACATGTCGACCCAACGTTGGTCGAGGGAATCGAGCACACCCACCATCCGGGTGCCGCGGCCGTCTATGAGAGCGCCCGCGCCTTCCCGGCGATACGCCCGGACCCATCGACTAACCGTGTCCGGAGCAACAGTGAGCTCCTCCGCCTTCGCCCTGTATCGCACCGTCATCTCAGTGCCCGGCCGATACCAACTGCGCGGCTCTCCGGGCCGCGCGTCCACCGGATCTCCCGATCGGTACCCGGTGAGAACCTCACGGACATTGGCCACACGCTCGAGCCAGGCTGTCCGCTGCACCTCGGTCAAGTTGTCGACGGCTGCGCCAATCTCATCGCCCGGCACCAGTTGGCTGTCAACGAAACCGGTGTTCGGATCGTTGATCAGCTCAGCAATAGAAGTGACAACCGACGAGGACGCGGATCGGAGCTGAACACGGTCGGCGTGCAGCTCGACGACCGTCCATACGCGGCCGTCCCGCTGGATCATCGTTCCAACACGAACTGCTGCAGTGCTGACGGTCATCGCGCCTTCTCCAAAACCGTCTCGGACGATAGCGGTTCAGACAGGTCAGCACACAACGTGTGCGTCCATAGAAGATGGAGGATTGCGGATCGCACCTCTCGGCGATCCCACCGAGGACTTATCGCGACCTCAGTGGCGAGGAACGTACCCCCTGGTGCCGTGTGTTCCACCAGATCCAACAGATCCGTCGGGTAGTGCTCACGCCGGAACCCGGCAAGGAAGCGCACATTCGACAGTAGGGCCGGGTCCACACCTGACCACACTTCGTGGCGCCATCCCTGCGCAGCTAGTAACTCGGTCACCCACGCGAACGTTTCGCGCACCTTGGCCTTCTTCAGGGCCTCCTCTGTTTTGACGTTAACAACCGTGACGATCTGATCTGTGTGAATTAGGACGAAATCGGGGATCTGCCTGCGCAACTCGCCCTGGTGGGGCCAGGCGATCTGGAAGGGCTGCGCGACAATCGTCTCGACAGCCGGGTCGAAATCCGCGAGCAGGAGGCGGGCTAGCTCTAGACGCGAATCGTAGGGGACGTGGGCACGCATCGTGAGTGACCAGTACCAGCCAGGGAAACTCCGCTGCCCCGGATACCACGACAAAGACCGAATAGGGCGGGCAGCGGATAGCTCCGCGACACCGACGACATCGAGCGGCAACTCTGCCATCGAGCCGTCATCATTCAAGATCCGAATGACCGGACCGTCAATGCATGCAGTCACAATAACGCCTCGTGACTCCAATTTAACCACCAAACATCATCAGCGTCCACATTATAGAAACGAAAAGTCAAGCTTGTCGGTCTTGTCACGGCCTTGGCATTTGTTTGGCATTAATATAGCCTTCGTTTGGCACAAAATTGGCTTTCGTTTGGCATTTTGTCATTTGCGTGACCATGCTCTACCTAAGGGAGTTTGGTCAAGCCGTTGAAGACGATCACCGAGCCGCCCTCTCCGAGAGACATCCGTACACCTCGACCACTCATCCCTGGGATCGGATGGCGCTGGCACAGTCGGCCGCCGAACAGCCTCTCGATTCTGATGGGCTCGACGGATCGTCGAGCCCACCGACACACTGTCCAGTCGACGAGTCCGCTGGCTTCGGCGTCAGCCAAGGGGCTAGACAGGATTGTGTCCCAGGTCCAGTCGCTGGCCATAGCATCGGTGACGCTTCCAGATCGTCTGCCACGGACCGAGTTGGGCCGTACGTCGCGCGCGATCGCTGCCCAATACCCGTACACGATCCCGTCGACGACCTGACGGTTGTTGCGGAATGGGCGACACGGTATGGCCGCCGTGTTACCGGCATCCACACACTTCGCCGCGGAGGCTCGCCCATGCGCGCTTGAAATATCCGCTGCCCAAATCTGAATGGATTGCCAACCAGCAGCCGCTACCAAAAGCCCCGATAACCCCGGATTGCCAATATCAGCAACTACAATTTGCGGCCAGACACCAGAACCTTGACCATCCGGGGGCAGTCCCGCTCTCGCTAAACCAAGCCCGATTCGCGAAGGAACACGCTCGGGCCGTTGCTCTTCCGGCCCCAATTTGTCGCGTACCAACCGGAGTAGAGAACTTCGACCGTTTCTCGTGCTCGGGTGAACGAAACGTAGAACTTGCGTCGGTCCTCATCCCACTCTGCCGACCCGCGAGCGGAGCTGAAGAACGGTAGCTTGCCCTCCTCCAGCGCTGCGATAAAGACGTGGTCGAACTCCAGTCCCTTACTGGCGGACATCGTCGATATCTCGACGCGTCCGTCGCGCAGGCGAAGGCGGCCCAGGTCGCGCACAGAAGAGCTGGCCATCTCCCCAGAAGATCCCAAGGCCTCGCGCATTTGGTCGAGTTCGTTCGCGTCGTCCGATCTGAGAGCGTCCAAGACGCCAACGGACTCCATCACCGTCACGACGGCCTCTACGAACTCGCTCGCGGGCATGTCCGCCCCGGCAGCTAGGACAATGGCGACTACGTCATCGGTGCCTAGTCGTAGGGCTTCCCGGTCGCCGAGCTGCTGCCACTGGTCCAGAAGATCGCCCAGCTTGTAGCCACTGTCCTCGCGGCCGCAGGACGCCCACGCGGCGAAGGCCTCCAACATGATCGTCAGTGGAGTTGGCCCGTAGACATCTGCTCGCCAGGCAACCGGTATGCCGTGCCGTCGGAAAGCAGTGACGAGCTCGTCGCAGTCTGCGTTGGTCGGAGCCAGCACAGCAACCTCGTGCAGCAGGGCTCCGTCCGCCTGCAGCTCCAGGATCCGGCCTGCGATGTAATTCGCTTGCGCACTCAATCCATCGGGCTCGCATCGTGCAACGACAGATCCGCCACCTCGAATCGTCACGGCCTCGGAGCCGACGCCGCCGAGGATTCGCCGGCCTGCCGCCGCGATACGCGCCCCGCATCGGTAGTTGATGCGCAGATCGACCCTGTGGACGGGCTGGCGCTCGGCGAGCTCGAGCAGGAGCTCCGGTCGAGTGCCGGTCCATCCGTAGATGGCCTGATCTGGGTCTCCGACGGCGAACAGCGTCGTGCTGCCTCCATCAAACGACAGCGCAGTGACGATGCGGTGCAGCCCTGGCGCGAGGTCCTGATACTCGTCGACCATCAGGTACGGATAGCGGGCATGAAGAACCGTTCTTACGAACGGGTGATCCTCGACCAGTCGTACCGCCATAGCGATGACATCGTCGAAGTCGACAGAGTCTTTCCCCCGCAGCAGACGTTCATACTCAAGGGCGACCGCGCGAATGTCTCCACCTGTGGCGTTCCATCCCTCCTCGTTCAGGCACAGCTTGCGGTTGCGCCGGACCGTCGAGTCCACGTAGCGGGTCTCCGTTCGTGTGCCGAACACTCGACGGATAGCTTCACGCATCGCGGCATTGGCCTCGCCACGTGGCGCCAGCTTGTACGTCGACCACTCCGGGAATCCCGCTGCAGAGGCGAACGGCCGAATAATGTGTGACCAGGCAAACGAGTGGACTGTGCCGACGACGATTGTGCGTCCTACCGGCTGACCCAGGCGCCGGATTCGTGTTCGCAGTTCGGCTGCGGCCGGGTTCGTCAGCGTTATGCAGGGCACGCCGCGGCCCGGTGCGACGGCGTTGTTTGCGAGCCAGACCGCCTTTGTGGTCAGCAGTTTCGTCTTGCCACTGCCCGGTGGGGCGAGGACTACACAGTGACCGTTGTGTTGGAATGCTTCCCACTGCTCGGGGTTTGACTCTAGTTCGGCCATCGCCTGCCGCAGACCCGGCATGACTTACGGCTCCAACAGGTAGCCAAGTGCGGCGGCAAGATGTGCTGGCGGGTCAAGCTGTGTGCTCGCGAGCCGTTGAGCGAAGCGTCCCTTACCACCGATGGTCGAGATCATGTTGAGAAACTCCTTCGCCTCAGGAGTCGCATGCTCCCAGGCCTTCACGGTCACGAGGTCTTCAGCATCGTCGAGAAGGTCAGTCAGCACTGCAACGATCCCGGAACGGTTCAAGTCCGACACCACGATGATGTCGTGCTCGAACGTGGTCGCGCCGACGAAGATGGCGGCCGGGTCAGCGCCGGTTTGCTGCTCCAGCAACTGCTTGCGGCGGGCGCCGGTGACCTTGATGGTGGGATCGCCGTCAGTCAGCACTGCCCACGGGATTCCTAGCGCCATGCACAGCTTGATGTACGCGGCGAAGTGGGTTCCTCCGATGGCGCAAACCGAAATACCGACCTTGTCTAGGTCGATGCCGATTGCGCGCGCGAGGGAGGGGACCATGAGCTGCTCGGCCACGCCCTCGACGAGCAGCACCCGCCGGGCGAAGACCAGCTCCGAGCGAGTCGCGTCCAGGTACCGGTCGATGTCGTCCCACTCGTCCTGGATCAAGTCAGCCTGGGAAGCAGCGTGTGCAACCGTGCCGTCCGGTGTCGTGCGCAGCATGACGAGGTTTCTCGCCGAGGTCGCGCTCGCGATGTGGGGCGAATGGGTAGTGACGACTGTCGACCGGCTGACGTCATCTTGCTGCAGATGTTTGAACAGCAACCGCTGAAGATGCGGATGCAGGTGCGCCTCAGGCTCTTCGATGGCGAGTAGCACGTGCGCGACCTCCGCACTTTCCAGTCGTTGCTTCAACCGCAGCTCGAGCAGCGAGAAGTACAGAACGTTCAACGCGCCGAGGCTGGTGCTGGTGAGCTGCCGTTGAGCGGTGCCGTCGACGAGAAGCTGCATCGCCCGTATGAGCCTTCGCGGGTCCGGTGGTGCCGCAGCCAGGGTCGCTTCCAGTCCCTGATTCGCCCCGACTGCGGCTGAGGTGCTGGCAGAGATGTTCTCACTCAGCGTTACGAGCGGCCCGAGGTTGTTGACGGCGTCGTTCGCTGCCTTCATCGCGGCGCGGACTTTGTCGAGGTCGGCCGGGGCTGCGTTCTGGGACGCACCCTCTAGGAGTGCTCGAAGTGGCGAGCGACGCCAGCTCTTGACATCGCTCTCGACGTCGCGGAGGGCGTGCATGAACACGGTGATCAGACGATCGCGCACGTCTCCGGAGGAAATGGTCTGGTCGTCGGCGCCTCCGTACAGTCGCGCTCGGTAGACAACACCCTCATCGACCAGCGAATCTGGCTCCCACCTGTAGGTGAGCCGCGCCGTCAGCGGGCTTCCACTCACGAGGGCATCACCGAGAGTTGCGACGACGGAAGCTTCATCCTCGAAATCCGTGACCTCCAGGGACACCTCGACTGTCTCGCCGCTACTAGTCGGGTCTCCGTCCACGGTCGCGAGACCGTCCCAGAAGTCCTCCGGCTGCAACCGTCGCTGGTCGCCGGAAAGCGTGTTGTCGAGAACAAGACGCATCGCGTGCATCAGGTTGCTCTTGCCCGACCGATTCTCACCAACAATCACGGTGTGGCGAGTCAGCGGCACGTCAATGTCGACAAGATTGCGGAAGTTCTTGACTGCGATTCGGCTCAATCTCACCGAGACACCGTAGCCGCGACCTGCGGAGACCAGATGCAGAAGTCGTAAATGCAGGTAACTGTCGTTCAAAAAAGCTCACCCAAACTGCGGATCACATTGACCCGACCGCGACTTCTATTGGGGCAGGGCGACACCCGGCCAGAATTGAAGCTGGACTAGGCGAACGACTTGCGCGCGGCGAGCTGGGATACCAAGACCTCCGGCGATCAGTGCGTTTCTCGCCACTCGCGCATCACTCGGAGGTCTTCGCTTTGTGAGCTCACCATGCAGTCACCAACGTCCATGGTCAGTACAGGTAGCCGTCCAATCGACCGGCCAAGGCCCGTCAACGATGATTCGCTGGCTCGCCTCCACTTGATGCGGTGCACAGAGGTGCACTGCCCTTGGCAGTGGATTACCCAATCGAGACCGAAAGCGTCATATAGGACGGAACTATGGCAAGTAGCCGACTGATTTCTCCGGAAAACGTCATCTAGCTCCGGAACCTACAGGGGCCGCCACAACAAGCCACCGGTACCCCCGGATGGGAGCAAACCAGAAATTTAGGACACGTACCGGTCGGTCTGCAAGTTGCGGTCCGCGCGGCCTCGCCCCGGGCCGGCGGTTTCGGGGCAGGCGTCACCGGACCGTCCGCCTCCAAGCGGGCGTTCGATTCCGGTCAGGGGTGCCCTACCCTATGACCATGCCCGACCAGCGCAAACCCTCCTTCACGCAGTACCTCGGCTACCTGTTCGGCCGCACACTGCCCGACTCCATGCAGGACTGGGTCCGCAACGACCTGGTGGGCCCCGGCGCCTCGGTGCGCTACGTGCTGCGGTTCACACTGCCGCTGATCCCGCTGTTCCTGGCGTTCTACCTGCTCATCCCGGGCGAGCGATGGATCCCGCTGGCGATGATGGCGCTGTTGCTCTTCCCCGTGCTGTATTTCGCGATCGCGCTGATGAACATCTACCGCAGGCACCGGCTGCTCGCCCACGGCCTGGACCCGGAACTGCTCAACGAGAAGGCGCAGCGCCGGGTGGACAGCACCCGCGACGACTATGAGCAGCGCCACGGCCGCGGAGGGCCCGCGGCGAACTAGGGTGGATGCGTTCAACAGACGAAGGGAAGAACAGATGACTGAGCAGGTAGCCACCGCAGATCTGGCCGACGAGATCGGCCCCGACATCCGCAGCTGTGACACTCAGTTCATCCAAATCGGCGGTCGCGCAGTCTTTTCCGGCCGCATCACCACCATCAAGTGCTTCCAGGACAACCTGTTGGTGAAGCAGACCCTCGGCGAGCCCGGCAACGGCGGCGTGCTCGTGGTCGACGGCGACGCGAGCGTGCACACCGCGCTGGTCGGCGACATCATCGGCGGCAAGGGTGTCGCCAACGGCTGGGCGGGCGTGATCGTCAACGGCGCGGTCCGCGACTCGGCGATCCTTCGCACCCTCGAGATCGGCATCAAGGCCCTCGGCACCAACCCGCGCAAGAGCACCCAGACCGGCTCCGGCGAGAAGAACGTGCCGGTCACCTTCGGCGGCGTCACCTTCAACCCCGGCGAGATGGTCTACAGCGACGACGACGGCGTCGTGGTCCGTGCGGAGGACTGACCGCCCCACAGATCAGCGTGTTCGGCCCGGGTGCGACGAAGGTCCGCCCGGGCCGTTCGCGTTCAGTCGACGATGACGACCGTGTCCCCGACCTGCACGTTCTCGTAGAACCACTGCGCGTTCTCCGGGCTGAGGTTGATGCAGCCGTGGCTGACGTTCTCGTAGCCCTGCGAATCGACCGACCACGGCGCGGAATGCACGAAGATCCCGCCCCAGGTGAGCCGGACCGCGAACTCGGTGTCGATCCGGTATCCCTCCGGGGAATCGACCGGGACCCCGTACGTCGACGAGTCCATCACCAGGTACCGGTCCTTCTCGAGCACTTCGAAGGTGCCCAGCGGGGTCTCATGACCCGGCTTGCCCATCGACGCAGGCATCGTTCGGACCACCTGATCCCCGATGCTGACCGTGAATTGGTGGGTGGAGACGTTCGCGACCGCGGACACCGCGCCGCCCTGCGTCCGCACCATCTGGGCGGCGGATGCGGTCACGCCGCCGAATCCCATGTGCAGCACCATCATCACGATCGCCGCGACGATGATCCGAACCGCGTATCGAGACCTTCTGCGCTGTGGTGTTGTCCTCATCGCCGCGCCGCCCTTCGAGAAGACGTGACCGACCCATCCAGTGTGGCACCGCGGGACTCGTTGCAACAGTGCCCGGACCCCCGTCACGGGCGGGTGCCCGCGACGGGGTCGTGGGGTCTCCAGCTCCCCCTGACCCCCGCCACGGTCACCCATCACACGGTTACGAGCCGAACGGGAGGCCCGTCTTGCGACGCCAGGGCCCGGTGATCGCAAGGACGATTCCTGGCGTCTGGATGTTCGCGTACAGGGTCTTCCCGTCGGCGCTGAACGCCGGACCGCAGAACTCGCTGTCGTTCAGCTCGTTACGGGCGATCTGGAACGGCTGCCCGTCATCCGTCACGCCGATCAGGTGGCTGATGCCCTCGCCGTCCTCGGCGAGGATCATGCCGCCGTGCGGGGACACGGTGATGTTGTCGGGGCCGTCGTAGTTGCCGGTGTCGACGGACGGGTCCGGGTTCACGCCGAACAGGGTCTTCAGCTCGACGGTCTCGGTGGCGGGGTCGTAGAACCAGACCTGGCCGTCGTGTTCGGCGATGCTGCCGTCGCTGGTGCGGGCGAAGCTGGCGACGAAGTACACACCGCCGTCGCCCCACCACTGGCCCTCGAGCTTGCGGCTGCGGGTGACCTGGTCGTTCGTGAACTGCTTGCGCACCGACGTGGACTTCGCGTCGCGGTCGGGGACGTCGACCCACTGCACGCTGTAGCGGACGCCCGGCACGGTGGCCTGCGCCAGGTCCGGCACGTGGGTGCCGCCGGAGAGGCACTTCATCGCCTGCAGGCTGCCCGCGGTGTCCCCGCCGGGCGACTGGGCGAGGGCGTGCAGCGCGCCGCGGCCGCCGACGAACCCCCGCGGCGGCGTCCACCGGTAGTACAGGCCGTTGGGGCTGGATGCGTCCTCGGTGAGGTAGATGGCACTCGTCGCGGGGTCGACGGCGACCGCCTCGTGCGCGTACCGGCCGAGGAACTTCAGTGGGATCGGGCTCTTGCCGACGTTCGCGGCCTGGCCGGCCGGGTCGACCTCGAAGACGTATCCGTGGGCGAGGGTGAAGCCGTTCGAACCGGCGCGGGCCTCGGTTTCCTCGCAGGTGAGCCAGGTGCCCCACGGGGTGATGCCACCCGCACAGTTGTTCACGGTTCCTGCGACGCTGACGTACTGGCCCTGGCGCGCGCCGTTCGGGCCGACCGTGGCGGTGGTGGTGCCGCCGCGCGCACCCGGGTCGTAGGTGAGGCCGGCGACCACCGGGACACCGAAGGGCTCGTTGCTGCCGACCTCGTGGTTGGTCACGATGCTGGCACCGTTGCCGTTCGCGAACACGCCGTTCGCATCGGGGTCGCTCGGGACCGGCGAACCGTCGTCGAGCAGGGTCTCACCCGAGCGCGAGACGACCGTGTAGGAGAACCCCGCGGGCAGCGACAGGATCTTGTTGGGGTCGGGAACGAGCGGACCGTACCCGGCCGCCTTCCCCGGCACCGCGGCCGCGAGCTGAGGCCGGAACAGGGTGTCGACGCTTCCAGCGAGTGCGACGCCGAGCCCGGTGAGCGCGGTGCGTCCGAGGAACGCCCTGCGGTTGAGTGGTGAGGTGGTCACGTCCGATCCCTTCATCGATGAACAAACGATGACCGGACGCTATTCAGCGCATGGACGTACTTCGTGCATGCTTCGTGTCCTCCCCGTGAACCGGGAGGGAATTACTGACGCCGCGGGTTCACGTCCACGTCACGCGAGGCGAAAATCCAAGGATTCGCGGACAATTCGGACACGCCCACACGGAGCTACCGACCGCGCCGAGTGTGCAGTTGTCGGGGCATCGGCCGAGTGGGACGTGCGGCAGGTGCACACTCGGCGAGGTCAGCGCTGACGCAGGGAGCCCAGCAGACGGTCGAGCGTCGCCAAGGCCGAGTCCCGGTCCCGATCGGGGGTCTCCGACTGTGCCACCCAGAGCACCGCCTCGTTCATCGCACCGGACAGCAGGTGCGCGGCCGGCGCGGCGAGACCCGGACCGATAGTGCCCTCCGTCTGCAACTCGTCGAGCACCTCCTGCAGCAGGCGACCCGAGTTGGCCGCGTCGAGTTCGCGCCAGCGCTGCCATCCGAGCACAGCTGGCGCGTCGATCAACATGATCCGATGGATCCTGGGATCCGACCCGGCGCGAACGAACTCGTGGCAGCCCTCCACGAGGGCGTCCCACAGGTTCCCCGCCCCGGCCGCGGCGTGACTCACCCGCTCGGCGACCTCTCGCTGCACCTGGTCCACGACGGCATCGAACAGCCCGGCCTTGCTGCCGAAGTGGTGGTAGACCGCACCCCGGGTGAGGCCGGATTGCTTTGCGACGTCATCGAGTCCAACCGCGCTGAACCCACGGTCGGCGAACATCTCGACGGCCACCGCGAGCAGGGCTCGCGTTGTCGTAGCGGTCTGTTCCTTCTTCGACGGACTCAAGCCCACCCCTTCGATGACCCATTGATACGTACGCAGTGTATGCGTATGTTCAGATACATACATTGTGTACGTATCTATCTTGAACGGAGAGCTACATGGCCAAGACGAGCTTCTATCCGGTGATCTGCACGGACGCCGTCGGCGAGTCGGCGGACTTCTTCCGCCGCTGGTTCGACTTCGAGACGACGTTCGAATCCGATTGGTACGTAAGCCTTCGACGCGAACCCGACCTCGAACTCGCGATCCTCGACCACACCCACGAGACCATCCCCGACGGGCACCGATCGCGCGCGCAGGGCCTGATCCTCAATTTCGAGGTCGACGATGTGGACGCCGAGTACGAGCGGCTCGTGACGCTCGGGGGTCGCCGCGCGGTGCTCGACATCCGGACGGAGGACTTCGGGCAACGGCATTTCATCATCGCCGGTCCCGACGGCGTCCTGATCGACGTCATCACGCCGACCCCGCCCACCGCCGAGTTCGAGCAGCAGTACGTCGAGTAGGACCGGTCCGCGTTCAATTTTCATGGACGATGCCGAGCGGGGCGTGCCGTCCATTCGGGCGCCCCGCCGCATCTTCGGGGCCAAACCGTGCCATTGCCAGGGCCTGTCGCAAGTGCACCGATCGCGCGATTGCGCCGCGGACAGAATCCAGACGTGGTAGAACGTGTTCCAGTTTGAGCGTCGCCGGTCCGGCGTCGCCACCTGGAACGTGGCCGAGCAGGCCGCTCGCACGATGAAGGATCTCGATGCACTGGTACACCGGGAACACGGTCTACGACACCGTCCTGACGATCGCGTTCGCCTTCGCGGCGTTCGTCATCGTCGGCGGCTTCTTCGCCCAGAGTTCATACGGTCGATTCAGCTCGACCAACCTCGGGTTCAACCTCAACCCGAAGCTGGGCTGGTGGCTGATGGAGATCCCCGCGACGGTGGTGTTCGCGATCTTCTTCCTGACCGGCCCGAACCGGTTCGAGCCCACCTCGCTGGTGCTCGCCGGGATCTGGCTGCTGCACTACGCGAACCGCGGCTGGTTCTTCCCGCTGTCGATCCGGCAGGTCCCGGGCAAGCGCAGCACCTTCAATGTCTCCGTTATCGGCATGGGCATGCTGGTGACCTGCATGCACGGCTACCTCAACGGCGCCTTCTTCAGCCACGACTACCTGAACCAGTACGGAACCGAGTGGCTGACCGATCCCCGCTTCCTGATCGGCGTGGTGATCTACCTGGGCGGATTCGCGCTGCTGGTGTCGTCCGAGTCGATCGTGCGCAATCTCCGGGACAAGCAGAACCCCGGCGCGACCGAGTACAAGATCCCGTACGGCGGCGGGTTCCGGTTCGTCACCAGCCCGGCGTACCTCGGCGAGCTCATCGCCTGGGCCGGGTTCGCCCTGCTGACCTGGTCGCTGGCAGGCGTCGTCATCTTCCTGATCACCGCGGGCAACCTGATCCCCCGTGCCATCGCGACCCACAAGTGGTACCGCGAGAAGTTCGAGGACTACCCCACAGACCGCAAGGCCCTCGTCCCGATGGTGGTCTGACCGCCGAGCGTGCAGTTGTCGGGACATCGCCCGAGTGGGACGCCGACAACTGCACTCTCGGCCAAGGCGTGCGTCATCATTGGCCAGTGCGAGCCGCCCCGCGTCCGGAGATTCGTCTTCCGATCCGTCCACCGACCGACGACGAGTTCCAGATGCCGACAGCAGCGAAAGGAATCCTGCGCGCACGGAACTACGAGTTGATCCATCCCGTGCCGAACGTGTGCGTTGCACACGGACAGATCACGGCAGAACACCGCAGTACGCATTTTTCATCAGTGCCGGTACTGCCGTTCACGGGACCGGGCTATCCCCGATGGAAGCGCATCACTTGCTTCATCGCCTTTTGGCAAATTGTCGAGTGGAACCGCATCCGTGCGCAGTCACTGTTCCTCTGGGATGAGTGGCCGTTCTGCGATGAATGCCTGCTTCATCGACGGAAGCGCTTCGGATGCTCTCTGCTGGCGATCGTGGCCGGCGTGCTTCTGTTCTGCACGCTTTTCGCGCTCAGAGGTCGAGGCGAGGACGCGCTGATGACGATCGTCTTCTTCAGCTCAGTTGCCGTGTTCTTCGCAGGCCTGTTCACGCTTCCTCAGACCGACAAACTCGCGCACGGCCGCGTCGCCATGGACGGATCCGCTCTCATCGTGTCGAATCCACACCCCGACTTCGAGGGCGCGGTCGCTCAAACGACCCCCTAGCGCGAGACCCGCACGCTGATCCCACCGATCTCCACCACGTCGCCCTCGTGCAGCTGGCGGCCACGTCGGACCTCTTCCTCGCCGTTCACGCTGACCAGACCGTCGGCGATGACGGACTTGGCATCGGCGCCTGATTCGATCAGGTTCGCCAGTTTGAGGAACTGGCCGAGGCGGATCGACTCGTCGCGGATCGGTACATCTTGGGGCGCAGGCACTCGCTCATCATCCCCCACACCGACGGAGAACCCTTCACACTGGGTAGATGACGCCGACCACCACGACCGAAACGTCGCTCGAGTCCGCTCATCCTGCACCCCGGCGGCTGGGCAGACCGACCACGGGGCACTTCCGAGAGGTGCCGCACATCGCCGGCCTGGTGATCGGCGTCTACGCGACCCTGGTCTTCCTGTGGAGCATCTCGCCCGTGCTGCGGTACCTCGTCCGGACGCCGCGCGAGTACGTCAACAATTACTACTTCGACGCACCGGACACCAGTATCGTCTGGGCCCTGGTGCTGGCGCTGCTCGCGGCGGCGCTCGCCAGCCGCAAGCGCATCGCGTGGTGGTTGCTCACCGTCTATCTGATCCTCATCGCCCTCACCAATCTCGCCCAGGTGATCGTCGAGCGGAACATGAACGCGGCGCTGGCCCTCGTCGTCCACCTCGCGGTGATCGGCGTGCTCATCGCCGCGCGCAAGGAGTTCTACACGCGGGTCAGGCGCGGCGCGGGCTGGAAGGCTCTCGGGGTGCTGCTCCTCGGCCTCGCCATCGGCACCCTGCTCGGCTGGGCCCTGGTCGAGCTGTTCCCTGGCACCCTGCCGTCTGATCAGCGGCTGCTCTGGTCGCTCAACCGGGTCTTCGGCGGCGTCGTCTTGGAAAACGAGCAGTTCGACGGGCGCACACACGGTTTCGTCAGCACCATCCTCGGGCTGCTCGGTGCCCTCGCGTTGCTGGCCGCGGTGGTCACCCTGTTCCGATCACAGCGATCGGACAACGCCCTGACCGGCGACGACGAGTCGGCGCTGCGCGGACTGCTCGCCCGCTCTGGCGCCGACGATTCGCTCGGCTACTTCGCGACCCGCCGCGACAAGGCGGTGATCTTCGCGCCAAGCGGCAAGGCGGCAGTCACCTACCGGGTCGAGCTCGGCGTCTGCCTGGCCAGCGGCGACCCGATCGGCGACGAGGAGGCCTGGCCACACGCGGTGGACGCGTGGCTGGACCTGGCCTCCAATTACGGGTGGACCCCTGCGGTGATGGGGGCAAGCGAGCTCGGCGCCACCGCCTACGCGCGCGCGGGGCTGACCGTCCTCCAGCTCGGTGACGAGGCGATCCTGCACACCCGCGAGTTCAACTTGGGCGGCCGCGAGATGCGTCAGGTCCGGCAGGCGGTCAATCGGGTTCGCAAGCAGGGCGTCACCGTTCGCATCCGACGTCATCGCGACATCCCGCCCGAGGAGATGGCGAAGGTCATCGCCAGGGCGGACTCCTGGCGCGACACCGAGACCGAGCGCGGGTTCTCGATGGCCCTCGGCAGGCTCGGCGACATCGCCGACGGCGACTGCCTGCTGGTCGAGGCCATCGGCGAGACGGACCCGGACGGAGACGGCACGTCCGACGGCGAGGTCCTCGGCATTCTCTCGCTGGTGCCGTGGGGCCTGACCGGGGTGTCGCTCGATCTGATGCGCCGGAACCCGAAGGCGCCCAACGGCGTCGTGGAGCTGATGGTGACCGAGCTCGCCACCGGCGCGGACCGGTTCGGCGTAAACAAGGTGTCACTGAACTTCGCGGTGTTCCGGTCGGTCTTCGAGGAGGGCGCCCGGATCGGCGCCGGTCCGGTGCTGCGGGTGTGGCGATCGATCCTGGTGTTCTTCTCCAAGTGGTGGCAGCTCGAGGCGCTGTACCGGTCCAACGTGAAGTACCAACCGGATTGGGCCCCGCGCTACCTGTGCTTCTCCGACAGCCGGGTGCTGCCCAAGGTCGGCATGGCGTCCGCGGTGGCGGAGGGCTTCGTCACGCTGCCGCGGTGGCGGCGCCGCGACATCAGCAAGCACACCGGCACCCGCATCGCGGTGCCGCAGTCCGTGGCGGCGGCGGGGTTGCTGCACTCGGACGGCAGTGCGCCCGACGACGTCGCCGCGCTCGCCACCGAGACCGTCGGACCCCGTCGCCCGGAACAGGTCCGGGTGCGGATGGACAAGCTGGACCGGATGGCCGCCCATGGCATCGATCCGTACCCGGTGGCATACCCGCCCACCCACACCGTCGCCGCGGCAGCCTCGTCACCGGAGGGCACCCGGGTCCGGATCGCCGGGCGGCTCATGCGGATCCGCGCCTACGGCGGTGTCGCGTTCGCCGAAGTCCGCGACTGGTCCGGCGACCTCCAGGTGCTGTTCGACCGCACCACCGTCGGCGACCGGCTCGACGAGTTCACCGCCGACTTCGACCTCGGCGACCTCATCGAGGTGAGCGGCACCATAGGCCGCAGCCGCAAGGGCGAGCTGTCCGTGCTCGCCGCCGAGTGGCGGATGAACGGCAAGTGCCTGCACCCGCTGCCGGACAAGTGGAAGGGCTTGTCCGACCCCGAGACCCGGGTGCGTCAGCGCTACCTGGACCTCGCCATCAATGCCGAGGCCCGCGACCTGCTCACCGCCCGCAGCGCGGTGGTGAAGTCGCTGCGGGATTCGCTCACCTCGCGCGCCTTCATGGAGGTCGAGACCCCGATCCTGCAGCAGGTGCACGGCGGCGCGAACGCGGCGCCGTTCATCACCCACATCAACGCCTACAACCTGGACCTGTACCTGCGCATCGCGCCGGAGCTCTACCTCAAGCGGCTGTGCGTAGCGGGCATGGAGCGGGTCTTCGAGATCGGCCGGGTGTTCCGCAACGAGGGGGTGGACTTCAAGCACAACCCGGAGTTCACGATCCTGGAGGCGTACGAGGCACACAGCGACTACGAGCGGATGATGGTGCTGTGCCGGGAGCTGATCCAGGCGGCGGCGGTGGCCGCACACGGCCGGGAGATCATCCTGCGCCCCGGGCCAGACGGCACACCGGTCGAGGTCGACATCTCCGGCGACTGGCCGGTCAAGACCATGCACGGCGCGGTCGCCGAGAAGCTGGGCGTCGAGGTGACCCCGGAGACCCCCATCGAGGAACTGCGGCGGCTGTGCGACGAGAACGGGATCCCGCACCAGTCCGACTGGGACGCAGGCGCGGTCGCGCAGGAGATGTACGAACACCTGGTGGAGGACCAGACCGAGTTCCCAACCTTCTACACCAACTTCCCCACCTCGATGTCGCCGCTGACCCGGCCGCACCCCACCATCCCCGGAGTCGCCGCGAAGTGGGACCTGGTGGCCTGGGGTGTCGAACTCGGCACCGCCTACAGCGAGCTCACCGATCCGGTCGACCAGCGCAGGCGGCTCACCGAGCAGTCGCTGCTGGCGGCGGGCGGCGACGAGGAGGCGATGGAGCTGGACGAGGACTTCCTGCAGGCCCTCGAGCACGCGATGCCGCCCACCGGCGGGATCGGGATGGGTGTGGACCGGATCGTCATGCTCATCACCGGCGGCAGCATCCGGGAATCACTGGCGTTCCCCCTGGCCAAGCCGCGCCAGTGACCGACACCGACACCGCGCCCGACACCCAGAATTGGATCCGCCGGATCCTGATCGGCCTGCTGGTGCTGGGGGCGGTGCTGTACTCGTCCTGGATGCTGGAGTGGGTGCTGCCGACGGGCCTGGACCCGAGCCGGGCGTACGTCAGCGAACTGGCCGCGCTGGATCAGCCGTACGGATTCCTCTTCCGCACCGGGGACCTGCTCACCGGCATCGTGCTCGCCACCGCCGCGGGATTCGGCCTGGCGCTGCGCCCGCGCCGGCTGCTGACCACGATCGGCTGGATCGGTCTGGCGGTGTTCGCGGTCAGCACGTTCCTCGACTCCCGGATGCCGCTGGCCTGTTCCGCCCACGGCAGCAGCGAGTGCGCCGGTCGCGAGGAGGCCGGCCTGCTGCACGCCGTCCGGTCGCTGCACGCCGTGACCAGCTCGGCCGCCGCGACCGCCGCGGCCGTGTCGGTGTTCGCCTTCATCCTCGCCGCCTACCGCTACGGATTGCCGCACCCGCTGCGTTGGTTCGGCCTTGGCGTCGTCGCCCTCTATTCGGTTGGCACCGTCTGGACCCTCTTCGCCGTCGACATGGACGGGCGGGGCGACGAGGTCTGGCTCCTCGGCTACGCACAGCGACTGCAGCTGATCTCGGTCACCGCCTGGATCGTGTTCGCCGCACTGCTCACCGCGCAGGAAGGCCGACGGGGTTCCACGTGAAACCACCCGGAACCCTCGTCGAGGTCGGCGGCCGATCCCTGCACGTGATGGTGGAGGGGTCCGGCCCGCCGGTGGTCCTCGTCGGTGGGCTCGCGGGCAACTGGTTCGACTGGGACGGGGTCGCGGCCCTGCTCACCCGCGCCTGCACCGTGGTGCGGTTCGACCGGCCCGGCTTCGGACTCAGCCCCGCCTCCGACGAGCCGCCGACGGTCCGCGGGGAGGCCGACCGGATCGGTGCGGTGCTCGACGCGGTCGGGGTGCGCGGGCCCGTGACGGTGGTGGGCCACTCGATGGGCGGTTGGTACGCCGAGGGATTCGCGCGGACGAACCCCGGGCGGGCCTCGGCCCTGGTGCTGCTCGACACCAGCATCGCCGCGCGCCACCCCCTCGCGCTCCCCCGCCGATGGCGGCTCGGCGTCTCGACCGTCCTCGCTCGGGGCGCCTCGGCGTGCGGGCTCCAGCGCCTGGCCGGGCCGTGGGTGCGCCTGGTCACCCACGGCGCTCCCGACGCGGAAGCGGTCGAGTGGATCCGACTGACCTTCACCGACCCCGACTACCTGCGATCGACCCTGATCGAGAACGCGGCGTACCCGGACCTGGGCGCGGAGCTCGAGCGGCTCCGCCCGCTCGGCCCCCTCCCCGCGACCCTGGTCGTGGCCGCCGACTCCGGCCGGTCGCGGCGCTGGGTCCGGGCGCAGCGGCGGCTCGCCGACCGGCTCGGCGCCGGGTTCGAATCGCTGCGTCCCGCCCGGCACAACATGATGGCGGACCGTCCGGCCTCGGTCGCGGCGCTGATCGCGAGCATGACAGTCTGACCGGGTGCAATTGCTGCTGATCCGTCATGCGCTGCCCGAACGAATCCTCTCGGCCGAGTCCGCCGACGGCGCGGACCCGGGCCTCACAGCGGAGGGTCACGCACAGGCCGGGCGGCTGGCCGCCGCCCTCGACCCGTACCCGATCTCGGCGATCGTCAGCAGCCCGCAGCGGCGCGCCCTCGAGACGGCGGCGCCGGTCGCGGCGGCCCGCGGGCTGACCGTGGCCGCCGATGCCGGGCTGGCCGAGTACGACCACGGCCATGCGCACTACGTGCCCATCCACGAGGCCAAGACGATCGCGCCGGAGGCCTATGCGCGCATCCTGGCCGGGCACCTCCCCGACTTCGTCGACGAGCGGGAGTTCCGGTCCCGGGTCCACGAGGGCCTGGACCGGGTGGTCGCGGGGGCCGACCACGAGGACACCGTGGCCGTGTTCGCGCACGGCGGCGTCATCAACGTGTACCTGCAGGGCCTGCTCGGCCTCGACCGCCCGCTGACCTTCCCGATCGACTACGCGTCGATCACCCGTGTCCTGGTGTCCCGCAACGGCAATGCCCGGGTGGCCTCGGTGAACGAGACCGGCCATGTGCGGGACCTGCTGATCCGGCACCGCCCGTAACGACCCGGTCCGGATACCGGACTCAGACCTCGATCGGGGTCAGCGGGTGGATCTGCGGCGCACCCGCCAGGTGGGCGCCGAACGTGCCCAACGCGGCCTGCAGGTGCGGCGTCGCCATGTGCGCCTGCAGTGCCTCCTGGTCGGTCCACACCTCGACCGTGACGAAGGTGCCGGGGGCGGCCGACGATTCGTACAGCTCGTAGCCGAGGCAACCGGCCTCGCCACGACTGGCGGCGGCGAGGGTGGACAGACCGTCCCGCACGATCTCTTCCGAACCGGGCTTCGCAGCGATGGTGGCCACCACCTTCAGATCCGACATCGTCTCCCCTTCTCTCAGGCCACCCCGTGCGGCCGTTTCCGGTCACGCTACTTGCCCGCGGAGGCCCCCCGAGGGCTTATCCGAACCCCGAACTGGACGCTTGTACGCAAAAACTGGACGCTCAGTACAGAAGCGGTCGGATTTCTCGTGCGGTGCGCCCGGTGGCAGGGCGGGCGATCCGCCCTAGTGTCCTTGAAATGTCAGTGACCGCCATCACATTTTGACCGCGCAGGCGGCCCCCGCGCCGCGCGCACCGATGACGATCGCGTTCCCTGCGAAGCCCCAAGGATGTCTACGTGACCAGCAGTGAAGTTGTGGAGTTTGTCAATGCCGGCGACCGCGAGTTCGGTTCGGTGCGGGCCCGCTTCGTCGACGGCGCGGTCGCGCCGCAGCCGGGCCACCTCCCGACCACGGTTGATCGCCAGGAGATCCACGGCACCAGCATGCAGTCGCGTGTGCTGGCCCAGGCACTGCGGATGACGGTGCGCCCGGTCATCTCGATGTGGGCGAAGGCGTCGGCGCTGCCCTGGCCGTTGAAGTTCCTCGACGACATGGGCGCCCTGATGCATCCGCCGATCGAGGGCACCCGCAGCCACACCATCCTGCTCGACAACTGCAGCGCGCAGTGGGTCGAGGCGGACGGCGCCGACAGCGATCGCGTCGTCCTCTACCTGCACGGCGGCGGATTCATGTTCTGCGGGGTCGGCACCCACCAGCGCCTCGTTTCGCGGATCTCCTCCGCCGCACAGGCGCCGGTCCTGATGGTCGACTACCGAATGCTCCCGACGCACAGCATCGGCGAAGCGGTCGACGACGGGGTCAACGGCTACCGCTGGCTCCTCGCCAAGGGCTACCGGCCCGATCAGATCGTCATCGCGGGCGACTCGGCCGGCGGCTACCTGTCCTTCATGATCCCGCTGGCCCTCCGTGAGCAGGGCCTGCCCGGCCCGGCAGGCATCGTGGCGCTCTCGCCCCTCACCGAGATGGATCCGGCCCGCAAGACCGAGCACCCCAACGCGGGCCGCGACGCCATGCTCCCGAGCCACGCACTCGACGAGCTCGCCCGCATCTCCGACCGGGCCGACAGCCGGTCCGGGTCGCTCCGCGACCGTTCGCGGCTGTGCCCGGTCGACAGCGACCTGCGGGGACTGCCGCCGGTGCTGATCCAGGTCGGGTCGCACGAACTGTTGCTGCCCGATTCCGAACTGATGGCCGACCGGCTCGCCGAGGCGGGCGTGCCCTGCGAGCTCCAGGTGTGGCGCAGGCAGGTGCACGTGTTCCAGGCGGCCGCCGACGTGGTGCCGGAGGCGCAGCGCGCGATCGACGAGATCGCCTACTTCGTCAAGACGGCGACGCGGGAACCGCTGAGCCTGGTCCGCTAGCCGCCCGTGCTCGAGGCGGCCGAATCCGGTCCCGCCTCGAGCACGGCCGCGCCGAGCCAATGACACAGCGCCAGAGCGATTTCGAGGTCGAGGTGGCCGTCGCGGAGCTTGTGCCCGAGCTGATCCTCCGCCTTGCGGAGCCGGTACACCACCGAGTTCTTGTGCATGTTCAGCTGTTCCGCGGTCGCGGTGTAGCTGGCGCCGTTGGCCAGGAACACGCGGATCGTCTGCCGCAGCCGATAGCTTGCGGCATCGTCCACGGCCAGCGGACCGAGGATATCGCGCACCCACCTCACGGCGGCCGGCATGTCCGCGCACATCAACGCGATCGCGCCGACGTCCGCGCTCGAGACGACCAGCGGGCCCCGACGCGCCGAGTTCTGCGCCACCAGCTGCGCCGACATCGCCTGCTCGTGGGTGCGACGGAATCCGGCCACCCCGTCGGCAGGCACCCCGACCGCGAGCGTGACCGGGTGCTCCCAGCCGGCCACGATCGGCCCGATCCCAGACAGGTCGACCGACGGCCCGACGGCCAACCAGGCCCACACCTCGTTGTCGGCGCGCGGCAGGACCAGCGGTGGGCCGTTGCAGCCGAGCCGTTCCGCGAGGGCACCGACCGACCGCTCGAGAAAACTCGTCCCGCCGTCCCTGGATTCGGCCCGCTCGGTCCACACCGCCAGCGCCAGATGCCGCTGGGCCAGCCGATATCCGAGGGTCAGTTCGGCGGCGGCCAGGTCCGTGGCCCGGCCCGTCAGGAGCTGTCCGATGCAGGCCTCACGGGAGATGCTGCTGCGACGCAGCCACAGCGCGCGCTCGGTCTCGTAGGCGGCCGCGAGCTGGTGCGCCACCCGATCGCCGTAGCCGGCCGTGTCGGTCATGATCAGCAGCGCGGCCTGCGCGACCACCGCAGCGTCGTCGCTGAGCAGTTCCATCTGCTCGAGGCACCACCGCATCACGGTGTCCGTGGACAGGCGGTTGGCCCGCTCCATCGCGGCGAGCGAGACCCCGCGTTGCGCGAGCTGCCGCGCGTACTCGATCGCCGTCGCGGGCGCGTCGGTGCGTCCCGCCTCGATCCGATGCTGCAGGATCTGGCGGATCGAAGCCAGCGACTCCACGGTGGTGGCGACCTGCATGGTGGCGATCAGCGGATCCCTGGCCTCCTCGATCTCGGAGGTCAGCCGATCGATCACCCGCGCCGCGAGTTCCTCGCTCTGCGCCTCCATCGCCGAGGCGAGCGCGACCACGAGCTCCCGCGCACCCAAGGCCACTTCACCTGACGATCGCATGCCGCTGCTCCCTCACGCCCGACAACGTGGCGGGGCTGTCCGCCGTGTCGCAGGGCATTGTGCCGGACCCTGGCCCCACTTGACCAGAAATCCGGTGTTGCCCCTGCCCCGGGGACCGGTCGATCACGCGATGAGCAGCGGGTTCATCGCATGATCACAACGAGGTGATCGGCGGGGCGAGCCCCTGTCGATCAGGCGCGGTCGCGCAGCCAGCCCGCCAACCAGGTGGTCGGGGTGTTCCCCGCTTTGTCGACCGCGTACCCCTGGTAGTCCTGGTGCGCTCCCGACCCGTAGAACCGTTCGAGCTGCTTCCGACGGCCCACGTTCGCCTCATCGGTGAGCTGGTTCTGCAGCGTCGGGATGCCGCCCGCGCCGAGCAGGTCGTTCCAGATCATCGTCGCCTCGTCGCCGTAGCGCGGGGAATCCGAGGAGCCCGGATCCGAGTTCTGTGCGAGGAAGCCGGCCAGCCGGGTGACGAAGTCGGTGCGCTCGGTCGCGCAGTACAGGTCCCCGGGTGCGCAGAAGGTCACCGTGCGATCGCTCAGCCAGCCGAACCCGCCGATTCGCGGGCCGCCCGAGCCGATGCCCGGCACGGCCGGGCCGATCAGCACGTCGCTGTCCGCGCGGCGGGGGTCGGAGAGCAGCCCGACGGCCGCCACCTTCTCGGGGCGGATGGTGCTGGTGCCGGTGCCGATCTCCGCGGCCAGATCGCCCGCGGCGTCCGCGCCCTGGCTGTAGCCGATGATGCCGAAACGCGTATTGGCGCAGGCCTTCTGCATCGCCTCCAGCATCCCGCGCGCGTTGTCGGTGGCCTGCTTCTTCGACGCCCCGTACACCTCCGTCTCCCACGGGAACGCGGTCGCGGCGTAGGTGACGTAGTCGGACCGGATCTTCGACGCGGGAAGCGCGTTCGTCACGGCGGCGAGCATGCCGGGGCCGGGACGCTTGTCCGGCTGCGTTGACGTCTCCCAGGTACCCGGGACGGCCACCACATACATGCTCGGGCAATTGCCTCCGGCCGGATCGGCGTGCGCGGCCGTGCCGGAGAGCACCGTACCCACGGTGGCAGCAGCGAATGTGGACAGCACTGCGATGGACTTCTTCAGGCGCATTGTGCGAGCCCCCTCTTTCCTTCCGATTCCCGGTCCGGCCAGCCCATACTGCCCGCGGGAGGTATCAAAAAGATGCACAGACGATGAACCAGACGCTACCGCAGACCCCGGGGTCTGCGCGCGCCGAGATCACCCTCCGCGCGATACCCCCGGGGTGCACGCGGGCCCACCCCCGAAGCGAGGCAGAATCGAACCATGGTCGATGCCGCCGTACTCGTGACGATCGCCTCCGTCTGCGTCGGGTTCGTCCTGTTCGTGACGGCGGCCAGCGGCGCCCGCGGCCGCTGGAATCGGGGGCTGGTCATCGCCCTCTTCGCGGCCGCGATCTGCTGCCTGACGGTCGTCCCACTGACCGTCGCGCTCACCGCAGGGGTGTAGCGAGACCTCCCCGCCGCGAGCGGCGGGTGCGCCGCCGGCCGTGAGCCGGCGACGCACCCCGAGCGCTCGGCCTCGATCAGGAGCCGAAGATGCTCTCCAGGCTGCCGAGTCCGCCGCCGTTACCCGGACCGGTGGCACCGGGCACCGTCAGCGTCTGCGGAGCCGAGGCGGAACTGGTGAACCCGGCGTCACCGGTGAACTCCGCTGTGACGTTGTAGGTGCCGGAGTTGTGGAACGTGGTGGGTAGCGTCGCGACACCGTCGACAACGTCCACGGGGCCACCGATCAGCGCGGTGCCGATCTTGAACTGCACCTTGCCCTTGGCGTTGCCCGGGTCGACCGTCGCCCTCAGCGTCACCGGGACGTTCTTCTCCACGGTGCCGGGTGCCGCGAGCGTGGTGGTGGTCTCCACGTCCGCGGGTGCGGGCGTCGTGACGCTCACCGGGAAGGCGAGCGAGGTCGACGGCGCAAAACCCTGCGCGCCGCTGAACTTCGCGACCACCCTGTGGGTTCCGGTCGTGGTGAACGTGTACGGCGCCACGGCGATGCCGTCGGTGCCGACCATGCCGGTCACCGGAGCCCCGCCGTCGACGATGAAGTTCACCGTGCCGCCGGTGCCCTCGGGGGTGACCCGCGCGGTGAGGTTCACGTCCTGGCCGACCTTGGCGTTGGCCGGGGCCTCGACCGTGGTGGTGGTCGCCGTTTCCGGCGGTGCGTCGGTGGTGACCTTGACGATCTTGACCGCCGAGGTGGATCCCACGAATCCGGTCGCGCCGGAATAGACCGCGGTGATCGGGTGGTCGCCGTCGGTGGTGAACGTCGTCGTCAAGGCCGCGTTGCTGCCCGCCAGCGCGATCGGGTCACCGATCGGGGCGTCACCGTCCTTGAACTGCACCGTGCCGCCGTTCGCTGCGGGTGTGACGTTGGCGGTCAGGGTGACCGGGGTGCCGTTCTTGGCGCTGCCCGGGCCTGCGAGGGTGGTGGTGGTGGCCTTGTCCGCCTCGGTGATGCTGGTCGTGGCCAGCGGGCCTGCACCCCCGTTGAGGGGCGCGCTCTCACCGTCACGTGGAGAGCACTGGGTCGGGGCCCATGCGGTGATGATCAGGCTCGCCTTCGGCAGGAACGTCAGGAAGTTCTTGTCGTTGGCCCACGCCCCCGCGTCACCGCCGGTGCGCAGCTTGATCTGGACGTTCCCGGACGCACCCGCCCGCAGCCGAGCCTTGACCTTCGGCAGTTGGAAGGTGGTGTTCGCGCCGCTCGCCGCGGGCGCGACGATGCCGCCCTCGGAGTTCTTGCTGGAGTTGGGACCGTTTCCGATGGTGGCATTGTTGCCCGAGAGCCGGATGACGGTCCCGTTCGGGTCGACCGTGCCGCTCTCGTTGACCCGCAACACATTAGGTGCGACGCCGCTGAGCCCTGAGCTGGTTCCCGGCACGATGTCTGCACCGAGGAACTCCGCGTTCTGTGGCACGTCGATGTCGATCTTGATCCGCGAGACGTTTTGCACGCTCGCCCCCGACACCGAGTTGGGGTAGGTGATCGGCGGGGGCGCGACGGTGACCTCGTACTCCTGGCCGGCATTCACCGTCGCGGGAGCATCGATCGTCACCGAGGAGGGCTGCGCCTGCACCTGCGGTCCGGCGACGGCCGACGGGGTCGCGAGGCAGGCGGCGGTGAAGTTGGTGGTGATCGGGGCGGCCTGGGCAGGCATGCCACCGAACACGGTGATCCCGACGACGGCCGCCGCGGTAATCGGAGTCGCTATCCGCCGAATTCTTTTGTTCTGCATGAATTCTCCTGAGATAGGGGAAAGTCTGGATCCCCACCCGGGCCCGGGGCGCGCACGCGTCGCGCCCCGGGGCCGGCCATGGGGGTGGGTCGACTAGCTACCGAAGAGGCTGGACAGCGATCCGGTGTCGAGGCTGCCCGTGCCGCCGGGGGTCCCCGCGGCCGCGACGTTCACCACGGACGGACCGGAGACCGAGTCCTTGAACCCGGCGCCCCCGATGAAGGTGGCGGTGACGCCGTAGGTGCCCTCCTCCGCGAAGGTGTGCGACATGGTGGCCACGCCGTTGACGACGGCCACCGGGCCACCGATCGGGGTGGTACCGACCTTGAACTGCACGGTGCCGTTGGCACCCGCGGGCGCGACGGTCGCCTTGAACTGCATGGCCTGTCCGACAGCCGCGTTGCCGGTGACCGCGAGGGCCGTCGTGGTGGCCTCACGGGTGTCGGGCTCGGTCACGGTGACGGTGAACCCGGGCGAGGTGGATCCGGTGAAGCCGGTGGTGCCGGTGAACTCGGCGACCACGTTGGCGGTGCCGGCGGCGCCGAAGGTGTGCGGCAGGATCGCGACGCCGTCACCGGTGCCAACCGGAGCGGTGCCAACCTCCGTGCCGTTGACGAGGAACTTGACGGTGCCGCCGCTCGGGATCGGGTGCACGGTGGCCGACAGGTTCACCGAGGTTCCGACGACCGCGGTGACCGGCTCGAGCACGGTGGTGGTGGTGCCCCAGTCGGCGTCCTTGACGATCAGCTCGGCCGGCGGAGACACCGAGTCGGTGAATCCGGCGGTGCCGGTGAAGACACCGACGAAGCTGTGGGTGCCCGCCTCGTCGAACTTGCGGGTGATCGAGGCCGTGCCGTTGACCACGGGGACCGGTTCGCCGACGTTGGTCGCGCCGTCCTTGAACTGCACGGTGCCGACCGCGGTCGCGGGGGTGACCGTCGCGGTGACCTGGACGTCGTCGCCGACCAGCGCGGTGGCCGCCACCTGGATCGCGGTCGAGGTGTCGGCGGTGACGTCGACCGTCTTCACCCCGGAGGTCGAGTCATGGAAGCCCGGTCCCCCGGTGAACACCGCGGAGATATTGTGCGCGCCAACGGAATCGAAGGTGTGCGAGAGGGTGGCGTTGCCGTTGGCCACGCCGACCGGGCCGCCGATGTTCGCGGCACCGTCCTTGAACTGCACCGTACCGACCGCGTTGGCGGGTCCGACATTCGCGGTGAGGTCGACCGGGGTGCCGGTCTTGGCAGTGGCCGGGACCTGCAGGTCCGCGGTGGTGTTGACGGAGGGGTCGACGACACGCACCCACGCGCCTGCCGGGTTGGCGCCCGACTGCGTGCTGAACGCATAGACGTCGAACACGAAGCCGGCGTTGTAGTCACCGAAGGGCTGGGTCGTGGGGATCTTGTAGGTGACGTCGAAGTTCACGTTGTCGAGATAACCCTTGGTGCCCAGGATCGGCACCGAGTTGCAACCGCCCCCGGTGCACGTCGCCTTGACGCCCGCGGCGCCCTCGCTGGTGACGTTCGACTGCTTGCTCACCGTGTGCGAGAGGTACTGGAAGCCGGCGGGCTGGATCTGCCGGATCGCGGTCATGTACCGGCCGATGCCTGCGGTCTTCCAGATCTTGGCGGTGTAGGTCACGGTGTCGCCCGGGTGGACGATGTTGACACCCGGGGTGGCGGGGTCGACCGCGGTCCCGTTCACGGCGGTCAGGCCGAGGTTCCATCGCAGGTTGTCGGCCGACTGGTCGCCCGACGAGGCCGGCGGCGGCGGATCGGCGGCGGCGGCGGTGACGGCGCCGCCGAGCAGCAGTCCCATCGCGGCGGTTGCCGCGACGATCGGTGTCGCAAAGCGACGGGTCATGGACAAGAGCACGGTTACCTCCTGAGCGGCCCACCGAAGTGGGTTGCAGTGGCGTGACTCACATCACAGAATCGCCGGAAGCCTAACCGTCACAAAATGGATACGTGCCCGCTTTTCTGAACATTCGTCCATATGACCGACAGACCGGGAAATCACCCCGTTACGCAGCGAACCCGCCGCCCCGAGCTGTCGGGACGGCGGGTTCGCCGTTCAGTTGCCGGCCGTTACCGGCCCGTGATCATCGCTGCGGTGCCGCCGTGGGAACGATCGGCGACGGCAGCGCGGTCTCGCCCTCGAGGAACTTGTCGACGGCGGCCGCGCAGGCGCGACCCTCCGCGATGGCCCACACGATGAGCGACTGGCCGCGACCCATGTCGCCGGCCACGAACACGCCGTCCACGCTGGTCGCCCACTCGCCGGAACGGGTCACGTTTCCGCGCTCGTTCAGGTCGACGCCCAGGTCGGTCAGCAGGCCCGGCTTCTCCGGTCCGACGAAGCCCATCGCCAGCAGCACCAGGTCGGCCTCGAGCTCGAAGTCGGTGCCCTCCTGCTTCTCGAAGCGGCCGCCGACCATCTTGACCTCGTGCGCCCTGAGGCCGGTGACCTTGCCGTCCACTCCGGAGAACTGCTCGGTGTTCACCGCGAACACCCGCTCGCCGCCCTCCTCGTGTGCCGAGGAGACCCGGTACATGAGCGGGTACGTCGGCCACGGGGTGGAGTCCGCGCGGGCCTCCGGCGGACGCGGCATGATCTCGAACTGGTGCACCAGCTCCGCGCCCTGGCGCAGCGAGGTGCCAAGGCAGTCGGCGCCGGTGTCGCCGCCACCGATGATGACGACCTTCTTGCCCTCCGCGGTGATCGACGGTGCGTCCGCATCGCCGAGTTGCACGCGGTTGGCGATCGGCAGGAACTCCATCGCCTGATGGATGCCGTCCAGCTCGCGACCGGGGATCGGCAGGTCGCGCGCCTCGGTGGCGCCACCGGCCAGCACGACGGCGTCGAAGTCCGCGCGCAGCTGATCCGCCGAGATGTCCACGCCGACATTGACTCCCGGGCGGAAGATGGTGCCCTCGGACTCCATCTGGACCAGGCGCCGGTCGATGTGGCGCTTCTCCATCTTGAACTCGGGGATGCCGTAGCGGAGCAGACCACCGATGCGGTCGGCCCGCTCGAACACGGTCACGGTGTGACCGGCCCTGGTGAGCTGCTGCGCCGCGGCCAGGCCGGCAGGCCCGGAACCGACGATCGCGATCTTCTTACCGGTCAGGCTGGACGGCCGCACCGGCTTGACCCAGCCCTCGTCGAAGGCGCGGTCGATGATCTCGACCTCGACCTGCTTGATGGTGACCGGATCCTGGTTGATGCCGAGCACACAGGACGCCTCGCAGGGCGCCGGGCACAACCGACCGGTGAACTCCGGGAAGTTGTTGGTCGCGTGCAGACGGTCGATGCTGTCGCGCCAGCGATCCTTGTGCACCAGGTCGTTCCACTCGGGAATCAGATTCCCGAGCGGGCAACCGTTGTGGCAGAACGGGATACCGCAGTCCATGCATCGGCTGGCCTGGGTGCGGAGGGTCTTCGAATCGAAGTCCTCGTACACCTCCTTCCAGTCCATCAGTCGCAGCGGCACCGGCCGCCGGACCGGCAGCTCGCGCGAGGTGTGCTTGAGGAAGCCGCTTGGATCACCCACGAGCTGCCTCCATGATTGCCTCGTCCACGTCAGTTCCGTTCTTCTTCGCGGTGTCGATCGCCACGAGCACCTTCTTGTAGTCGCGCGGCATCACCTTCACGAAGTGATTCACCTGCTGAGACCAGTCCGAGAGGATGCGCGCGGCAACCTCGGACCCGGTCTCGTCCCGGTGCCGTTCGATGGCACCCTTCAACCAGCCGAAGTCCTCGTGCTCGAGGTCCTCGAGATCGACCAGTTCCGTGTTGAGGTCCTTCTCGAAGGACTTCTCCGGGTTGTAGACGAACGCCACACCGCCGGACATGCCGGCACCGAAGTTGCGTCCGGTCGCGCCGAGCACGACCACCCGTCCACCGGTCATGTACTCGCAGGCGTGGTCGCCCACGCCCTCGACCACCGCTGTCGCGCCGGAGTTCCTGACCGCGAAACGCTCACCCGCGATGCCGCGGATCAGGGCCTCGCCGC
This sequence comes from Rhodococcus sp. PvR044, assembly GCF_040548995.1. Lineage (NCBI taxonomy): Bacteria > Bacillati > Actinomycetota > Actinomycetes > Mycobacteriales > Nocardiaceae > Rhodococcus > Rhodococcus sp. PvR044. The sequence goes on along the minus strand of NZ_JBEPSX010000002.1, from coordinate 370,610 downwards.
CGGTGGCGCCGAACAGGATCACGTTGCCCGCGATGATGTTCTCCTCGGCGACGAACCCGTCGGCGGCCTGCAGCGGCGGGCGCACCACGATGCGTCCACCAGACAGTCCCTTGCCGACGAAGTCGTTGGCGTCGCCGTGCAGGCGCAGCGTCATGCCCTTCGGGACGAAGGCGCCGAAGCTGTTGCCCGCGGATCCGGTGAAGGTGATGTCGATGGTGTCCTCGGGCAGGCCCGCACCGCCGTACGCCTTGGTCACCTCGTGGCCGAGCATGGTGCCGACCGTCCGGTTGACGTTGGTGATCTTCGACTCGAACTTCACCGGCTGACCGCTGTCGATGGCCGCACGACTCTGTGCGATCAACTGCTGATCCAGCGCCTTCTCGAGCCCGTGGTCCTGCGAACCGGTGCAGTACAGGTCCTGATCCATGAAGGACGACTCGGTCTTCGCCAGGATCGGCGACAGGTCGAGCTTGGATGCCTTCCAGTGCTCGAGCGCCTCGGTGGTGTCCAGCGCGTCGACCTGGCCGACCGCCTCGTTGATGGTGCGGAAGCCGAGCTCCGCGAGGAGCTCACGCACCTCCTCCGCGATGAACATGAAGAAGTTCTCCACGAACTCGGGCTTGCCCGCGAAACGCTTGCGCAGCACCGGGTTCTGGGTCGCGACGCCCACCGGGCAGGTGTCGAGGTGGCACACGCGCATCATGATGCAGCCGGAGACCACCAGCGGCGCGGTGGCGAATCCGAACTCCTCGCCGCCGAGCAGCGTGGCGATGATCACGTCGCGGCCCGTCTTGAGCTGGCCGTCGACCTGCACCACGATCCGGTCGCGAAGACCGTTGAGCAGCAGCGTCTGCTGGGTCTCGGCCAGGCCGAGCTCCCACGGCGCGCCCGCGTGCTTGACCGAGGTCAGCGGGGTGGCGCCGGTGCCACCGTCGTGACCGGAGATCAGCACCACGTCGGCGTGCGCCTTGGAGACACCCGCGGCGACGGTGCCGACACCGATCTCGGAGACCAGCTTGACGTGGATACGAGCTGCGGGGTTCGCGTTCTTCAGGTCGTGGATCAGCTGTGCGAGATCCTCGATCGAGTAGATGTCGTGGTGCGGCGGCGGCGAGATGAGGCCGACGCCCGGGGTGGACCCGCGCACCTCGGCGACCCACGGGTACACCTTGTGCGGCGGCAGCTGGCCACCCTCGCCGGGCTTGGCACCCTGCGCCATCTTGATCTGGATGTCCGTGCAGTTGCTGAGGTAGTGCGCGGTCACACCGAACCGGCCGGACGCGACCTGCTTGATCGCGGACCGGCGCCAGTCGCCGTTCGCCTCCACCTCGAAGCGCGACGGATGCTCTCCGCCCTCACCCGAGTTGGAGCGACCGCCGAGACGGTTCATCGCGATGGCCAGCGTCTCGTGCGCCTCGGCGGAGATGGAGCCGTAGCTCATCGCACCGGTCGAGAAGCGCTTGACGATCTCGGAGGCGGGCTCCACCTCGTCGATCGAGATCGGCTGGCGCACACCGCTCTTGAACTTGAACAGGCCACGCAGCGAGGCCAGGCGCTCCGACTGGTCGTCGACGAGCTTGGTGTACTCCTTGAAGATCGAGTACTGGCCGGTCCTGGTGGCGTGCTGGAGCTTGAACACCGTGTCCGGGTTGAACAGGTGGTACTCGCCCTCGCGGCGCCACTGGTACTCGCCGCCCACCTCGAGCTCGCGGTGCGCGCGCTCCTCGGGACGGTTCAGGTACGCGGCCGCGTGCCGGATGGAGATGTCCGCTGCGAGCTCGTCGAGGCCGATACCGCCGAGGCTGGAGTTCAGCCCGGTGAAGTACTCGTCCACCAGCTCCTGCGACAGGCCGATCACCTGGAACAGCTGCGCGCCCGTGTAGGAGGCGAGCGTGGAGATGCCCATCTTGGACATCACCTTCAGCACGCCCTTGCCTGCGGCCTTGATGTAGTTCTTGACCGCGTCCTCGAAGGCGATGCCGGTGAGGTCGCCGCCCTCGATCATGTCCTCGATCGTCTCGAAGGCCATGTACGGGTTGATGGCCGCGGCGCCGAAGCCGACGAGCGTGGCCATGTGGTGCACCTCGCGGGCGTCACCGGTCTCGATGACCAGTCCCACCTTGGTGCGCGAGCGCTCCCGGACCAGGTGGTGGTGCACGGCCGAGGTCAACAGCAGCGACGGGATCGGGGCGAACGTCTCGTTCGAGTTCCGGTCGGAGAGCACGATGATCCGGGCCCCGCCCGCGATCGCCTCGGACACCTGGAAGCGGATGTCGTCGAGCGCCTTGCTCAGGCCCTTGCCGCCGTCGGCGACCCGGTACAGGCCGGGCACGACAACCGAACGCAGGCCGGGGAAGTCACCGTCGTCGTTGACGTGGACCAGCTTGGCGAGGTCGTCGTTGTTCAGGATCGGCTGCGGCAGCGCCAGCAGGCGGCAGGACGCCGGGCCCGGGTGGAGCAGGTCGCCCTCCGGTCCCATGCTGCCGCCGAGGCTGGTGACGACCTCTTCGCGGATCGCGTCCAGGGGCGGGTTGGTCACCTGTGCGAACAGCTGCGAGAAGTAGTCGAACAGCAGGCGCGGGCGGGCCGACAGGACCGCGATCGGGGTGTCGGTGCCCATCGAACCGAGCGCCTCACCGCCGGTCTTGGCCATCGGCGCGATGAGGACGTTCAGTTCCTCGTTGGTGTACCCGAACATCTGCTGACGGATCAGCACCCGCTCGTGGTTCATGTGCACGTGGTCGCGCTCGGGCAGATCGGCCATGTGGACCAACCCGGCGTCGAGCCACTCCTGGTAGGGGTGCTGGGCCGCCAGCTCCGACTTGATCTCGTCGTCGCTGATGATCCGGCCCTGCGCGGTGTCGACCAGGAACATCCGGCCCGGCTGCAGACGGACCTTCTTGATCACCTTGGCGGGATCGATGTCGAGGACACCGACCTCGGAGGCCATCACGACCAGTCCGTCGTCGGTCACCCAGATGCGGCTCGGGCGCAGACCGTTGCGGTCGAGCACGGCGCCGATGACGGTGCCGTCGGTGAAGCACACCGAGGCGGGTCCGTCCCAGGGCTCCATCAGCGTGGAGTGGTACTCGTAGAACGCCCGGCGGGCCGGGTCCATGCTCTCGTGCCGCTCCCACGCCTCGGGGATCATCATCAGCACGGAGTGCGGGAGGCTGCGGCCACCGAGGTGCAGCATCTCGAGCACCTCGTCGAAGCGCGCGGTGTCGCTGGCACCCGGGGTGCAGATCGGGAAGATCTTCTCGAGCGCGCCTGCACCGAACACGTCGGACTCGATGAGCGACTCGCGAGCGCGCATCCAGTTCTCGTTGCCGGTGACGGTGTTGATCTCACCGTTGTGCGCGACGCGCCGGAACGGGTGCGCCAGCGGCCACGACGGGAAGGTGTTGGTGGAGAAGCGCGAGTGCACGAGGCCCAGCGCAGACTCCATCCGCTCGTCCTGGAGGTCCAGGTAGAAGCTCTTGAGCTGCGGCGTGGTGAGCATGCCCTTGTAGACGATGGTCTGGCCGGACAGGCTCGGGAAGTACACCGACTCGCGGCCAGGGCCGTCCGCACCCGCCCCGCCGTCGCCGAGCTCGTGCTCGACGCGCTTGCGGACCACGTAGGCGCGCCGCTCCAGGGCCATGCCGGTGATCGACGCGTCGGCCGCCACGACGAAGACCTGCCGGAACGTGGGCATCGCGTCGCGCGCCATCGCACCAAGCGAGGAGTCATCGGTGGGGACCTCGCGCCAGCCGAGGACCGTCAGGCCCTCCTCCGCGGCGATCTTCTCGACGCCCGCGGCGGCCTCGTCGGCGGCCGCGGCGTCCTGCGGGAGGAACCCGATACCGGTCGCGTAGGCACCCTCGGCGGGCAGGTCGAAGTCGACGACCGCGCGCAGGAACGAGTCCGGGACCTGCAGCATGATGCCCGCGCCGTCGCCAGTGTTCGGCTCGGAACCGGCAGCACCACGGTGTTCGAGGTTCACCAGCGCGGTGATGGCCTTCTCGACGATGTCGCGGCTGCGTCGCCCGTGCATGTCGACGACGAACGCGACACCACAGGCGTCGTGCTCGTTCGCGGGGTCATAGAGGCCCTGGGGTCCGGGAGACCTGTGGCCTGGAAATTGCTTCATACCTAGCCTTCGTGTGCGTCAGATGCACAGACGACCAGCAACGCTGATGGCCATCACGTGGCAATACAAAGCGCCGACGCAACACTGGGCCGGCGCGCCCATTCAGCTGCGGCGGCAGACGGTGATCGGGATGTGTCCCCGCCTCCGCCGACGTGGCTGAGTGACTATCTGGACGGTTGTGTGTCCAGCATGTTCCGAACACGATAATTCAGCACCCCCGTTGAGCGCCAACTTAGGTTAGCCTTTTTGGCCGCCTGACCAGTGCATAGGTCGGGAATCCCGGCGCTCATGGGCCGTCGGAATCTACCCCGAGCAGGGCGCGCATGACCGCCTCGATCTCGCTCGCGGGATCGAATTGTGATGCGGGCGTTGACAACTGATGCAGGATCATCCCGTCCACGTAGTCAGCCAGGATTCGGCACACCCGCTCCGGCTCGACCGCTCCGAGCCCCGCGAGCAGGCCGGTCGCCCAGGAGAGGAGTTCGCCCCTGGCCCGGCCGAGCGGGGTGGCCAGCGCCGGCTCCGCCACCGCGGCGACGACCAGCGCGTACCGAGCGGCGGTCCGAACCCGGTCCGGTCCGGTCGCCGACCGGACGAACGCGGTCATCCCGGCGACGAACTCATCCACCGAGACCGGCTGGGGCGCCGCCGCGAGCGCACTCCAGTCCTCACGATCGCGCTCGACGAGCCGGAGCATGACCGCCTCCAGCAGCGATTCCCTGGTCCGGAAGTAGTTCGAGGTGGAGCCCTGCGGGATGCCGGCGACCTCGTCCACGGCCCGGTGCGTGATCCCACGGAGGCCGCGGGTGCCGAGCACCTCGATGGCGGCGTCGAGGACGCGCTCGCGCTTACCGGACATGCTGCGACACTACAACAGTAGTATTGTCACTACATCCGTAGTACCGTGTCGGATATGAGGCGAACAGCAACCGTCGTCGGCGGCGGCATCGGCGGCCTCACCGCCGCGAACTACCTGATCCGGGCCGGATGGGAGGTTCGGGTGCACGAACGCGCCGATGCGCTGCCCGACACCGGCACCGCGCTCGGCCTGTGGCCGCAGGCGCTCACCGCCCTGGACGCGATCGGACTCGGCGACCGGGTCCGAGAGCTCGGCGTACCGCAGTCGTCCGGCGCACTGCTGCGCCCGGACGGCACCGCGATCGCCCGCATCACGGTGCGGGGCGGGTCCACCACCCTGCTGTCGCGGCCCGCGCTGCTGAGCACCCTGGCCGCGCCGCTGGCGCCGGGAGTGCTGCGCTACGACACGACCGGCGACCGAACCGGCGACGGGGCTGACGTCGTGATCGCCGCGGACGGCATCAACAGCCGGATCCGGGACGCGGTGTTCGGCGAGCGCTACCGCCCCCGCCCGCTCGGGATGGCCGCCTGGCGGGGCTGGGTGTCCGGCACCGCCGACAACTCCGCCGAGACCTGGGGCGACGGCGCGCTCTTCGGGATCAGCCCGCGCGACGGTGGCCTGACGAACTTCTTCGCCGCGGTCCGCATGAAACCGGACATCGCGGGAGTGGAGCCTGCGGAACGACCAGACAACTCCTACGGCGGCGCCGCCTTCCTGCGCGAGCGGTTCGGCAGCTGGCACCCCGAGGTCCGGGCGATCCTCGACCGGCTCGACCCCGCCACGCTGCTACACCACGACCTCTACGAGAGCCCGGCGCTGCCGTCGTACGTACGGGGCAACGTGGCCCTGATCGGCGACGCGGCACACGCGATGGCACCGAACCTGGGCCGCGGAGCCTGCGAGGCGATGGTCGACGCGGTGGCCCTCGGCAGGGCGTTGACCGAGAGCGCGGACGTGTCCGAGGCCCTGCGTCGTTACGACCGGCGCCGTCGGCGGCCCACCCGTGCGCTGGTACGCGCCTCGAGGACCATGGGGAAGATGGCGACCACCACCCGACTGACGCCGCTGCGGGATGTCGCGATCGGCCTGGCGACCAGGCTCGGATGACGCGGGACCGCGAAAGGACCCCGAAATGACGACTGACCGCAGCGATCAAGTCAGCTGCGGTCAGTGTTGACGTAACCATAGCGTGACCGGATCGTGACTCGCTGGATTGTGAGAGACGTCACGAGCTTTCGTGTCGATCACCGGAGTCGGAGCATCGGCGACATCGCAGGAGAACACCCCCGCGGCCGACGTGGAGCCCACGCGATACGTTCGCCCCGTGACGGGAACACCGTTGGGACACACTGCCGATCGGCGGAGCTTCCGACGTCGGCAAGAGCCGGGTCGCAGCCCAACTGGCCGATGAGTCAAAGGACTACGCCTCGCGGGAGCCCCGTAGCGGGGTGCAGCGGCATCGGGCGCAGCTCGCATCGGGCGGGTGTTGAACGCCCCATCTGACGCGATGAGTTCGGCCACGGCCTCTTGAGAGACATATGGGCCAAATCAACCAAAAAAACGAGGCCACGAACTCTTTCGAGTTCGTGGCCTCGTTCGTCGCAGTTCATCGAACTGCTCATGGTGGGCGAAGGGGGACTTGAACCCCCACGTCCCGAAGGACACTGGCACCTGAAGCCAGCGCGTCTGCCATTCCGCCACTCGCCCGAGCGACGCCGGAAACATTAACACGTGGCGGTCGGGAATGACGATTCGCCCCTTCGACCTGCGAAGGAAGCGATCACCCACACCGGCATCGGGCAAAGGTAGATATCATGCAGTGGCGGCATCGAGGCCGCGACACGCCACCGGGACCGGAGAGGAGCCACGATGGGGATCGTCCAGCGATTCGAGCGCAAGCTGCAGGGCGCCGTCGGGGATGCCTTTGCCCGGGTCTTCGGAGGCGGCGTCATGCCCCAAGAGGTGGAATCCGCACTCCAGCAGGAGGCCACTGACCGGGTTCAGCACCTCGATGGCGGACACCTGCTGGCCCCCAACATGTACGTGATCACCGTCAACGAATCCGATCACGACGAACTGGCGACGGACCGGGACTTGACAGTCAAGGCCTTCGCCCGACACCTTGAGGGCTTCATCCGCGACCAGGGATGGCAGACCTATGGCCCCATCACCGTGCGGTTCGAACCGAGCCCGGCGTTGCACACGGGCCAGTTCCGGACCAGCGGGACGGTGGACCCCGACGCGGGGCGGCCACCGGCTCGTAGCCCAGGCCCGGAAGTGCACGCAGTCCCGCTACCTCGACCCTCCGCTCATCCGAACCCAGGAGCTGGCCCCATGACGCAGAACTCAGGCTACGACGCCAACCGCGAGCCCGCGGACAACGAGGGCCGGCCCGAATACCAGCCGGCATACGCCTCGAACGGGTACGCCAACGGCAACAGCTACCCCAGCGAGCAGCCGCGCAACAACGGCTACGCGAGCGAGCAGCCGCGCAACGGCTACGAGCGCCCCTACGGCGGCGGCTACCAGGATCCGTACGCGCAGGGCGGCAACGACCCGTACGCCCAGCCGGCGAACGATCCCTACGCGCAGGGCGCAGGCGATCCCTACGCGCAGCAGGGCGGCAACGACCCGTACGCCCAGCCCGCCAACGATCCCTACGCGCCGCAGGGCGGCTACCAGCAGGGCGCGCCGGCCTACCCGCCGCAGTCCCCCGGGTACCCGCCGCAGCAGCAGGGCTCCGGCTACCCGGCCCAGCAGGCCCCGCAGAGCTACGACTACCAGCAGGGCGCGTACGGCCAGGACTACCCGGCCTACGACCAGCAGCAGTACGGCGCGGGCGCGGGCGCGGGCGCGTACTCGGGCTTCGATGCCGACCGCACCTTCACGGTCACCCTGCAGCTCGAGGACGGCAGCGGCCGCAACTTCCAGCTCCGCGAGGGCCGCAACGTGATCGGCCGCGGTCAGGAGGCACAGTTCCGGCTGCCCGACACCGGAGTCTCGCGTCGCCACATCGAGATCCGCTGGGACGGCCAGGTCGCGATGCTCTCGGATCTCGGCTCGACCAACGGCACCACCGTGAACGGCGCCCCGGTTCAGGATTGGCAGCTCGCCGACGGTGATGTGATCCGCGCGGGCAACTCCGAGATCCTGGTCCGTATCCTCTGATCCGCCACGGCGGTAACAGCCGAACCAGCGGAAGCCTCTTCGGATTCCGTATGGTGGTTGCGCACCCATATAGCGATCGACACAGGCCGCATCGCCATAGGATGCTGCCTATAAAATGCCGGAGTTCGGGACCACCCGATCGCCACGAATGAGGAGGTGGACCGCCGTGCAGGGACTCATCCTGCAGTTGACCAGGGCGGGCTTCCTGCTGTTGCTGTGGCTGTTCGTCTGGGGCGTGCTCCGTGCCCTGCGCAGTGACGTCTACGCAGCCTCGGGTGTGCGTGTCCCGCCCCGGTATTCGCGGAGCGCCTCGGTGCTGCCCTCGTTCGGCAAGCCGAAGGTGGCCAAGTTCCTCATCGTCACGCAGGGCGCGCTGGCGGGCACCCGCATCACGCTCGGCGCGCAGCCCGTCCTGATCGGCCGAGCCGACGATTCCACCCTCGTGCTCACCGACGACTACGCCTCCACCCGGCACGCCCGGCTGTCCCAGCGCGGAACCGACTGGTACGTGGAGGATCTCGGATCGACCAACGGCACCTATCTGGACCGCGCGAAGGTGACCACCGCGGTGCGGGTGCCCCTCGGCACCCCGGTTCGCGTGGGCAAGACCGTGATCGAGCTGCGCCCGTGACCCTCGTCCTCCGTTACGCGGCCCGCAGCGACCGCGGCCTGGTGCGCTCGAACAACGAAGATTCCGTGTACGCGGGCGCCCGGCTGCTCGCGCTCGCCGACGGCATGGGCGGCCACGCCGCGGGCGAGGTCGCCTCCCAGCTGATGATCGCGGCCCTCGCGCATCTCGACGACGACGAACCCGGCGAGGACCTGCTGGGCAAGCTCGAGGCCGCCACCCGCGCGGGCAACGCCGCCATCGCCGATCAGGTCGAGGAGGAGCCCGAACTCGACGGCATGGGCACCACCCTGACCGCGATCCTGTTCGCGGGCACCAAGCTCGGCCTGGTGCACATCGGCGACTCGCGTGCATACCTGCTGCGCGAGGGCGTGCTCACCCAGATCACCCGCGACGACACCTTCGTCCAGTCCCTCGTCGACGAGGGACGGATCACCGCCGAGCAGGCGCACACCCACCCGCAGCGTTCGCTGATCATGCGGGCGCTGACCGGCAACGAGATCGAGCCGACGCTCACGGTCCGGGAGGCCCGCGCGGGCGACCGGTACCTGTTGTGCTCCGACGGACTCTCCGATGTCGTCAGCGACGAGACCATCTCGGAGGTGCTCGGCGAGGGGGAGCACGGCGAGTCCGCCGACCGGCTGATCGAACTGGCGCTGCGCAGCGGCGGACCGGACAACGTCACGGTGGTGGTCGCCGACGTCATCGACCTCGACTACGGCCAGAGCCACCCCATCGTGGCGGGCGCCGCCTCCCACGAGGACGAGGACGACTCCCCGCCGCCGGACACCGCCGCCGGACGGGCCGCCGCCATGCGCCCGCCGCGGGCGACCCCGCGCCGGGTGACCGGCCCGGTCGACACCGAGGCCGCGAAGCCGAAGCGACGACTGACCTGGATCCTGTTGGGACTGGGGCTGATCGCCGTCGTGGTCGTGGGACTCGTTGTCGGGCGCAGCCTGATCCGCAGCAACTACTACGTGGGTGCGGATGACAGCCGGGTGACCGTGCTGCGCGGCGTCCCCGGTTCCGTGTTCGGGTACTCGCTGCAGGAGGCGAACCTCGTCGGGTGCATCACCAACAGCGGCTCGCTGAGCCTGGTGACCCCGGACGCGGAGCCGACGAACTGCACCCTGCTGATGGTGGACGACCTGCAGCCCTCCGCGCGTGAACAGGTGCGCGCCGGCCTGCCGTCCGGGAGCCTCGACGACGCCAAGCGTCAGATGAGCCGTCTCGCCACCGCCGACCTGCTCCCGGTGTGCCAGAGCGTCACCGCCGCGCCCCCCGCGCCCCCAGCTCCCCCGGCGACCGGTGCCCCCGCCGCGCCGACCATCCCGGCCTCGCCGCCCACCCAACCGCCGCCGTCCGCGGCGCCGCCGACGCCCACCACCACCGCGGCGCCGCCGCTCAGCCCCTCCGAGCTGGCTCAGGCACAGGTGCCCGGGCAGAACTGCAGGACCGGCCGCTGATGTCTGTCTCCGCGGCACCGTCGGGGCCCTCCTTCCCGAGTCCGGCCGGAGGGTTCGCGCCCGCACCCGTGCAATCGAACCGACGCAACGTCGAACTGGTGCTGATCTGCTGCGCCATCGCGATCACCACCCTGTCGCTGATCCTGGTCGAGGCGAGCCAGGAGCAGAAGATCACCCTCGACCTGGCCAAGTACGCGCTCGCCTATGCGGTCCTGTTCGTCATCGCCCACCTCGCGGTGCGCAGGTTCGCGCCGCACGCCGACCCCTTGCTGCTGCCGATCGTCGCGCTGCTCAACGGTCTCGGACTGGTGCTCATCCACCGGCTCGACCTCGCCGACGCCGCGACCGCGGCCTCCTTCGGGTGGGAGATCCCCTCCCCCGACGCCAATCAGCAGGTGCTGTGGACCGCGCTCGCGATCGCCGGCTTCATCGCGGTGCTGGTGTTCCTCGAGGACTACCGACTGCTGGCGCGCTACAGCTACACCCTGGGCCTTGCCGGCCTGGTGCTGCTCGCACTCCCCGCGGTGCTGCCGTCGTCGATGTCCGAGGTGAACGGCGCGAAGATCTGGATCAAGTTGCCGTTCTTCAGCATTCAGCCCGGAGAATTCGCCAAGATCCTGCTGATCATCTTCTTCGCCTCCGTCCTGGTGTCCAAGCGCGAGCTGTTCACCACGGCGGGCAGGCATTTCTTCGGCATGGACCTGCCGCGCGCCCGTGACCTCGGGCCGATCCTCGTCGCCTGGATCGTCTCCATCGGCGTGCTGGTGCTCGAAAAGGACCTGGGCACCTCGCTGCTGCTGTTCGGCACCGTGCTGGTGATGCTCTACATCGCCACCGAACGGGTCGGCTGGCTGCTGATCGGCGGCGGGCTGCTCGCGCTCGGGTTCGTGTTCGCCTATCAGCTCTTCGGCCACGTCCGGGTCCGGGTGAACACCTGGCTCGACCCGCTCGGCGACTACAACAACACCGGGTATCAGATCTCGCAGTCACTTTTCGGGCTCGCAACCGGCGGGCTCGCCGGAACCGGCCTCGGCAGCGGGCGGCCGTCCCAGGTCCCGTTCGCGAAGACCGACTTCATCGTCGCCACGATCGGCGAGGAGCTCGGGCTGATCGGCCTGGCCGCCGTGCTGATGCTGTTCCTGATCTTCGTCATCCGCGGGCTGCGGACCGCGCTGGCGGTGCGTGACAGCTTCGGCAAGCTGCTCGCCGCCGGGCTCTCGTTCACCGTGGCGATCCAGGTCTTCGTGGTCGTCGGCGGTGTGACCAAGCTGATCCCGCTGACCGGCCTGACCACCCCGTACATGTCGTACGGCGGCTCCTCGCTGCTGGCGAACTACCTGCTGCTGGCGCTGCTCATCAAGATCTCCGACTCCGCGCGGACCCCACCGAAGCCCACGAAGAAGGGACCCGCCCCCATCGCGGACGCACCGACCGAAATGCTGAGGCGCCCATGAACACGCCCCTGCGCCGCGTCGCGATGGCGGTCATGGTCATGGTGGTGGCACTCCTGGCCAACGCCACGTACGTGCAGGTCATCAAGGCCGACGACCTGCGCACCGACCCGCGGAACTCCCGGGTCCTGCTCGACGAGTACTCGCGTCAGCGCGGACAGATCTCGGCGGGCGGTCAGGTGCTGGCCGCGTCGGTCCCCACCGACGACCGGTACAAGTACCTGCGCACGTATCCGCCGAACCCGGCGGCACCGTCGAGCCCGTTCGCGAACGCGCCGGTCACCGGCTTCTACTCGATGCTCTACGGCAGCACCGGACTCGAACGCACCGAGGACCAGGTGCTCAACGGCTCCGACAACAGACTGTTCGGGCGACGGTTCTTCGACCTGGTCTCCGGCCGCGACCCGCGCGGCGGCAACGTGGTCACCACTCTCGACCCGGTCGTCCAGCAGGTGGCGTACGACCAGCTGACCGCCAAGGGCTACACCGGCTCCGTTGTCGCGATCCGGCCCAGCACCGGCGAGGTGCTGGCGATGGTGAGCACGCCCAGCTACGACCCGAACCTGCTGGCCAGCCACGACGGCGCGGTCAGCACCGAGGCCTGGGAGGCGCTGAACGAGGACGAGGACAAGCCGCTGCTCAACCGGGCCATCTCGCAGACTTATCCGCCCGGCTCGACGTTCAAGGTGGTGGTCACCGCCGCCGCGCTGAGCAACGGGGCAAACCCGGAGGAGCAGCTGACCGCGGCGCCGAACATCACGCTGCCCGGCACCAACACCACGCTGGAGAACTACAACGGCAGCACCTGCGGCGGCGGTCCGACCGCCACGCTGCGGGAGGCCTTCGCCAGGTCCTGCAACACGGCGTTCGTCGAGCTGGGCATCCGGACCGGCGCCGACGCCCTCAAGGACGAGGCCGCCGGATTCGGCATCCAGCCCGATTCGCCCGGCATCCCGATGCCGGTCGCGGACGGCACCGTCGGATCGATCCCCGACGACGCCGCGCTCGGGCAGTCCAGCATCGGTCAGCGCGACGTCGCGCTGACCCCGCTGGAGAACGCCGTGATCGCCGCGACCGTCGCGAACGGCGGCGTCCGGATGCAGCCGCACGTGGTGGCCCAGCTGCAGAGTCCCGACCTGTCGAACCTGGCGACGACGCACCCCGAGTCGCTGGGTCAGGCGGTGTCCCCACAGGTGGCCGCGACGCTCACCGACCTGATGATCGGCTCGGAGAACAACACCGGCGGCGGCAACAAGATCCCCGGCGTCCAGATCGCCTCCAAGACCGGAACCGCCGAGCACGGCAGCGATCCCCGCAACACCCCACCGCACGCCTGGTACATCGGGTTCGCCCCGGCGGCGAACCCGGAGATCGCGATCGCCGTGCTCGTGGAGAACGGCGGCGACCGCGCCCTGGCCGCGACCGGAGGCTCGGTCGCGGCACCGATCGGGCGGGCCGTCATCGAAGCCGGACTGCGGCAGGGGGGCTGAGTGATGAGTCTGAACAACGGCGCGGTGATCGCGAACCGGTACCGGCTGCAGCGGCTGATCGCCACCGGCGGCATGGGCCAGGTCTGGGAGGGCGTCGACAACCGCCTGCACCGCCGGGTCGCGGTCAAGGTCCTCAAGTCGGAGTACTCTGCGGACCCCGAGTTCCTGGAGCGCTTCCGCACGGAGGCCCGCACCACCGCCCAGCTCAACCACCCCGGCATCGCGGGGATCTACGACTACGGCGAGACCCTCGACAGCGTCGGCCAGTCCACCGCGTACCTGGTGATGGAGTTGGTCAACGGAGAGCCGCTGAACGCGGTGCTGGGGCGTGTCGGCCGGCTGGCGCTGCCGCACGCGCTCGACATGCTCGAGCAGACCGGCCGCGCCCTTCAGGTGGCGCACGAGGCGGGCGTGGTGCACCGCGACGTCAAACCCGGCAACATCCTGATCACCCCCGCCGGCCAGGTGAAGATCACCGACTTCGGCATCGCGAAGGCCGTCGAGGCCTCCCCGGTGACCCGGACCGGCATGGTGATGGGCACCGCCCAGTACATCGCGCCCGAACAGGCCCTCGGACAGGACGCCTCGCCTGCCAGCGACGTGTACTCGCTTGGCGTCGTCGGCTACGAGGCCCTCTCCGGCCGCCGGCCGTTCGTCGGCGACGGCGCACTGACGGTGGCGATGAAGCACGTTCAGGAGGTGCCGAGCCCGCTGCCTGCGGATCTGCCGCCGAACGTGCGCGAGCTGATCGACATCACAATGGCCAAGGACCCGGCCGCGCGGTACGGCAGCGGCGGCGAATTCGCCGACGCGGTCGCCGTGGTCAGGTCCGGCGCGCGGCCGCCGCTGCCAGGGGCGGGCCTGCCGCCGCGGCCCATGACGGGGGCGGTGCCGCCCATCGTCGGGACCCAGATGTTGCCGACGTCCCAGCGCGAATATGCTGGCCCCGATTCCGGGTCGGTGCCGGCGGTGGCGACGGGCATGACCAAGGGACAGAAGATCCTCGCGTGGGGCGGCGGCGGCCTGCTGCTCGCGGCCCTGCTGATCTCCGTGTGGATTCTCCTGTCCGGCGGTGACGGAGCGCCGAGCAATCCGACGCCGCCGCCGGTGACGACGACGCGGCCCGTGGTCACCACAACCACCCGCCCGCCCGTGACCACCACCACGGAGCGGACGACCACGACCGAGGAACCGACGACCACCACGACGGAACCGACCACCACCACCACCGAGGAAACTACGACCACCACGGAGCCGACGACCACCACGACGGAACCGACCACCACCACCACGACAGCGCCCCGCACGACCACCGCCACGACCACGCCGGACGTCCTCGAACCGGCCCCGCAAGGACAGCCATGACCACACCCCGCAAGCTCTCCTCCCGCTACGAGCTGGGCGAGATCCTCGGCTTCGGTGGCATGTCCGAGGTGCACCTCGCCCGCGACATGCGCCTGAGCCGGGATGTAGCGATCAAGGTGCTGCGCGCCGATCTCGCCCGCGACCCCACGTTCTACCTCCGTTTCCGCCGCGAGGCGCAGAACGCGGCGGCACTGAACCATCCGGCCATCGTGGCCGTCTACGACACCGGCGAGGCCGAGACCGACGGCGGTCCGCTGCCGTACATCGTGATGGAGTACGTCGACGGCGACACGCTGCGCGACATCGTCCGCACCGAGGGCCCCATGCAGGCCCGGCGCGCGATGGAGGTCATCGCCGACGTGTGTGCGGCGCTCGATTTCAGCCATCGCAACGGGATCGTGCACCGCGACATCAAGCCGGCGAACATCATGATCAACCGCGCGGGCGCGGTGAAGGTGATGGATTTCGGCATCGCCCGCGCGATCTCCGATGCCTCCAGCCCGATGACGCAGACATCCGCGGTGATCGGCACGGCGCAGTACCTCTCGCCCGAGCAGGCGCGCGGCGAGCAGGTCGACGCCCGCTCGGACGTGTACTCGCTCGGCTGCGTGCTGTTCGAGATCCTCACCGGCGAGCCGCCGTTCAAGGGCGATTCCCCGGTGGCCGTCGCCTACCAGCATGTCCGGGAGGACCCGGCCCTGCCCTCGAGCGTGAATCCGAACGTGCCGCGCGAGCTCGACTCGGTGATCCTCAAGGCGATGAGCAAGAACCCGGCCAACCGGTACCAGAGCGCCGCCGACATGCGCTCCGATCTGGTGCGGGTGCTCGGCGGTCAGCGTCCGGGCGCACCGATGGTGATGAACGACGAGGACCGCACCACGATCCTCGGCGCGGTGGACGCACAGAACCGGTACGGCGCGGCCCCCGTCTCGCCCCCGCCGGTGGCGCAGGCGGCCGCGCCTGCGCCGGAGGACGGCCAGCCGCGCAGCCGTAAGGCGGTGCGCGCGGTGCTGCTGTCGCTGGCGGCCCTGGCCGTGATCGGCATCGTCGGCGCGTTCCTGTGGTCGCTCGGCCCCGGCTCGAAGGCCGCGCAGGTCACGGTCCCGAACGTCGCCAACCAGTCCGCGCAGGACGCCCAGAACGCACTGCAGGATCTCGGTTTCCGGGTGCAGAGCCAGCCGAAGCCGAGCGATAACGTGGCCTCGGGCAACGTCATCGCCAGCATCCCCGTCGCGGGAACCAGGGCCGACGAAGGCACCACGGTGACTCTCGACGTGTCAACCGGTCCGCAGGAGGTGGAGGTCCCGACGCTGACCGGCATGACACAGGCGCAGGCGGCGCAGGCGCTGAACACGATCGGCCTGCAGTTGGACTCGACGGTGAGCACCGCCGCGTCGACGCAAGACCAGCTGGACAAGGTGGTCGCGCAGAAGCCGGAAGCCGGGTCGAATGTCGCGCTGGACGGCGCCGTGAAGATCACCCTCGGCAGCGGACCGGAACAGATCCGGATCCCGAACGTCGTCGGCCAGACCCTCGACGTCGCGCAACCGAACATCGAGGGCGCGGGCTTCAAGGTCCAGGTCGAGAACATCGACTCCGGCAAGCCCAAGGGCGAGGTCGTCTCCACCGACCCGACCGGCGGCAGCGCGGCGGCCAAGGGCGCCACCGTCAAGATCCGGGTGTCGAACGGCAACATGGTCACAATGCCCAACCTGAACAACCAGAGCGTGTCGCAGGCGCTGGACTCACTGCGGCGCGCGGGTTGGACCGGATCCTCGAGCCAGCTCGTCCAGCATCCCGAGGCCACCCTGGAGACCGATCAGGTCGGCAAGGTGGTCACGCAGGCGCAGCCGGCGGGCTCGGAGATCTCCAAGACCTCGACCATCTCGGTCGGGATCGGTCAGCTCGGTATTCCCCGGTAGCCGGTAGCCCGTTCCGTTGAGGGGCATCTTCGTGCGGTTCGACCGCACGAAGATGCCCCTCACGCGTAGGCGCGGCATCCCGGACGCCGCGGCTACCGAAAGGCCGGTTCGACGAACCGTTCGACGATCCGGCGTTCCGCCGCCGGGTCTCCCGCCGGCACCGTGAGCAGCGAGATGACCACCCGCACGATCCACTGCGCCGCCTCCGCATCGGGCGCGATGCCCGTCAACGCCGTGGCGACCCGGCCGAGTTCCGGCGATGACGCGAGGTAATCGTCGCCGCGGCCGGTGCGGGAGTTCGTCAGCCACTGTGACAGCGCGGCATCCGCGCGCACGGCCGCGACGGAGATCAGGATCGCCTCGACGATCCGGCGGGAACCGCTCAACCGTTCCACCTCGGCCGCGACCCGCTGGGCCACCGCCGCGGCCGCCGCGGAGACGACGCCCCCGACCAGAGCGGACTTGCCGCCGACGTGGCGGTACAGCGTCGCTCGTGAACACCCGGCCCTTGCCGCGACATCCTCGACGCTGACCTGGTCGATCCCCCGCTCGAGGAACAGCTCGGCCGCTGCGGCATGGATCCGCTCAACCCCGATCGCGCGCCGGTTCCCGCCTGCCAGCCAGTCCTTGGCCGTATCCGATTCACGCACGGAACACCTCCTGGCGGCGTCTCACCGAAGTCTCACGGTGAGACGAAATTGTGTCTCTCAGTCTATAGCGGAGGCGGAGATGCAACGTCGTGAGCAGCGTGGGGCCGTCACCTTCTCCACGGCGTGAGATTTCCTGTTTGAGCAGGTCACGATGCCTGATCTCAACTTTTTCGAGCCCTTGACAGGCCACCGTCGGCAGGTGGACGGTGGTGGCGCTGAAACAGGTTCTACTAACGGTGGGAGATTCGATGACCGCGTTGCCACTCGAGGGGATCGACCTCTTCGATCCGGCGAATCTCGACGACCCGAACGGGCTGTACCGCACACTCCGAGAGAACTCACCCGTCCACCGGGTCCCGGGAACCGACTTCTATCTCGTCTCCACCTGGGTTCTGGTCACCGAGGCGGCGGCACGCGTCGACGACTTCTCCTCCAATCTGACCGGGGTCCTCGTTCAGCAGGCCGACGGGCCGCCGGTGACCTTCGACATGGACGGCGGCGGCCGGGCGGTGCACGTGCTCGCGACCGCCGACGACCCGACGCACGCCCACCACCGCAAGCTGGTTCTGCAGACGCTCGGCAAGAGGATCCGCGCGCTGGGCCCGACGGTCGATCTCCTGGTCGACCAGCTGTGGGCCGAGGGCGTGCGGGACGACCGGATCGACTACGCGACCGACATGGCCGACAAGCTGCCCCTCGCCCTCATCGCCCATCTCGTCGGCCTGCCCGAGAGCGACGTCCCGCAGCTCCTGACCTGGGCGTACGACAGCACGGAACTGCTCGGCGGAGTGGTCACCGCGGACCGGCTCGGGCAGCTCGTCACCTCGTCGGTCGAGCTCGCCGGCTACCTGCACACCCACTTCGTCCGGGCCAAGGACGATCCGAAGGACGACCTCATGGGTGTGCTGGCGCGCGCCTGCGCGACCGGTGACCTGACCGACGACGTCGCGGTGCTGATCCTCGTCCAGTTGGTCGGCGCGGGCGGCGAGTCGACGGCCGGGCTGATCGCCAGTTCGGCACGGCTGCTCGCCACCCACCCCGACGTCCAGCGCGCACTCCGCGACGATCCCTCCCTGATCGACCCCTTCCTCGACGAGGCGCTCCGGCTGGAATCCCCGTTCCGGGCGCACCACCGGCACGTCGTCGCGGACACCACGCTTGGCGGGGTCGCGCTACCCGCGGGCAGTCACGCCCTCCTGCTGTGGGGGTCGGCGAACCGCGATCCCGCCCGGTTCGAGCGTCCCGACGAGGTCGTCCTCGACCGCCCGGGCATCCGCTCCCATCTCGCCTTCGGCAAGGGTGCCCATTTCTGCATCGGGTCGGCGCTCGCGCGGATGGAGGCCCTCGCCGCCGTCACCCCGCTCCTCGAACGCAGCACCCGGATCTCCATCGCCGACGAGGCGAGCTGGGTGCCGAGCATCTTCGTGCGGCGCCACCTCCGGGTGCCGCTCCAGATCAGCTGACCGACAGCCCGACACGATCCCGACAGGACATCGAATGAACATCTCTCCGAGCGACCTCGTCACGGCCTTCTGCGCGGAATGGAGGGCGGGTGACGCGGCGTCGATCGCTGGATATTTCAGCGAAGACGCTGTTTACCACAACATTCCGATGGAACCACTGTTCGGACGCGCGGCCATCGCCGACTTCCTGGACGGCTTCATTTCGGCATTCGGAGGAATCGAGTTCACCATCCACCACCAGGCGTCGAACGGGACCGTCGTCCTCAACGAACGCACCGACCGGTTCACCCTCGGGGACAAGCACGTGGAATTGCCCGTGATGGGTGTCTTCGAGATCGAGGCGGGCGAAATCACTTCGTGGCGAGACTATTTCGACCTCGCCCCGATCACGGAGCTCATGTCCGGGCATGCCGACTGAGCTCGGCGCACGGCTCAGTTGTGGGTGAGCGCGGACCCCAGCGCCTGGGCGACCTCGGCCTCGAGCGTCGAGACGAGCGCCTCCGGCGGCCGCTGCCCGCACACCTCTAGCCAGTTCGCCAGCATCCGGTGGCCGCCCTGGGTGAGCACCGACTCCGGATGGAACTGGACGCCGTGGATCGGCAGCTCCCGGTGCCGCATCGCCATCACGATCCCGGTGTCGGTGTGCGCGGTGGCGATCAGCTCGTCCGGCATCGTCTCCGGCAGCACCGTCAGCGAGTGGTAGCGGGTGGCGGTGAACGGGTCGGGCAGCCCGGCCAGCACCCCGGTGCCGTCATGACTGACCTGGCTGGTCTTGCCGTGCAGCAGTTCCGGTGCCCGGTCGACGGTGGCGCCGAACGCTGCGCCGATGGACTGGTGGCCGAGGCACACCCCGAGCAGCGGGGTGCGGGCCGCCGCGCACGCCGCGACCAGGTCCATGCTCGCGCCCGCCCGCTGCGGCGTGCCCGGTCCCGGGCTCAGCAGCACCCCGTCGAACTGCGCCGCGACGGCGTCGCGGTCGGCCAGCTCCGGGTCGTCGTTGCGCCAGACAGTGGCCTTGGTGCCGAGCTGGCCGAGGTACTGCACCAGGTTGAACACGAAGCTGTCGTAGTTGTCGACGACCAGGATGCGCATTCCAGCAGGATATGCGGCTTCGTCGCCCGTGCGCGATCTGCACCCCACCTGGGGTACGGATCACGCACGAGCGGCGCGGCGGCCTAGTTCGCGAACTTGGTCCGCAGCTGACCGGTGTAGGCCGGCACGGTGAACGTCTCCGACGCCTCCTGGGTGTACCCAAGCCCGTAGCGGACCGCGTACTGCTTGAAGGTGCGCACGCCGGGCTCGGCGGCGAGCGCGGCCTCGATCCGGGCCGGGTCGCCGATCGCCGTCATCTGATACGGCGGGCTGTAGGTCCGCCCGTGCAGCAGCAGCGTGTTGCCGATACAACGCGGCGCCGAGGTGTTGACGATGCGCTGGTCCTGCATCCCGACCGCGACCGCCCCGCCAGCCCATAGCGCGTTCAGCACGCTCTGCACATCCTGCTGGTGCACGACGAGATCGTCGGGCGAGGCTCCGGCGGGGAACTTCCCGTCGGAGTCGCGGGGCGCGTCGGTGAGGGTCACCCGAACGCCGGGTCCGGTGACCGCAGCCAGGCCCGCCGCGGCCTCCAGCGCCCGGCTCTGCTCGAGGACGCCTGCGACATCGGAGTCGGAACCGGCCGCCTCGTCCTGGAGGGCGGCCAGCTGCGCGGCCAACCCGTCGCGCACCCCCGCCGCGTCATCCACGTCCGCCTGCGCGCTGCGCACGAGGTCGGAGAGCCTCGTAGTGTCTCCGCGCCGCAGCTCGTTGCCCTCCGAGACCGCGCGGGTGGTCGCCAACAGCAACCCGGTGACCACGCAGACCACCGGGACGCAGATCTTCCAGAAGAGTTGCCTGCGCCGCGGCGCCGCGTGCGCCGCGGGCCGGTGGGATACGGTCGGATCGGGTGCGGTCGGATCGGGTTCGGTCACAGCCGCCCGCCTCCTCCCCTGTCCGCTCGCAGGTCCAGCCAGCAGACCCTGCCCGGGCACGTCTGTGCTCGGCTAGCGTGTACTCACCACCGGTAATCTCGAATCTACCTGGTGGGCGTCGACGCCGACGCCGACGCAATCGCACGATCCACACTGAACCAACGAGGACGTCATGCCCAAGTCGAAGGTCCGCAAGAAGACCGACTACACGATCAATCCCGCGAACCGCACGCCCGTGAAGGTCAAGGTCGGCCCATCCAGCACGCTCTACGTGTCGGTGATGCTCGGCTTCATGCTGCTCGGACTCGCGTGGCTGATCGTCTACTACCTGGCCGCGGACCAGATCACCTGGATGAACGACCTGGGGGCCTACAACTTCCTGATCGGCTTCGGATTCATGGTTGTCGGCCTCATCATGACGATGAGATGGCGCTGAGCTGGGGATATCCCCATTCTGACCGCGTCAATTACATCGTTGTCATTCATCCCCAATGTGGATAAACCCTGTGGATAACTGTGGAGAGCCTGTGCACAACCCCGAAAACCCTGTGCACAACCCCGAGTTCGCATGGTCCACACCCACCGGTGCGCTGATCGCGACCGGTGTCGGCGGGGTGGCCATGCTCCTCGCCGCCGCGGCGGTGGCGTCGGATCCGGCGGGACGGGTGCTGATCGGCCTCGGCGCTCTCGGGCTACTGGTGATCACCGCACTGGGGCTGCGCCAGCGGCCGCGGCTCGCCGTGCTCGACGGCGCGAGGGGGATCGCGGTGCAGCGGCTGACCGGACGCCACGAGTACCCGGCGTCGGAGCTGAGCCGGGTCCGGATCGTGCGCTATCCGCGGCTGGGCCGTCGGGTGCCGATGCTGGAGATCGACGTGCGCCCGCCCGGTGTCGACGACGACAAGCTGATGATCTTCGGTCGCTGGGACCTCGGTACCGATCCCACCGATGTCTTCGAGGCGCTCGCCGGCCGCGGGCTGGTGCCGCCGGAGCGGCCGCGCCCGTAGCCGGCGAGGCGACTACATCCCGAGTTCGGACCGCAGCTGCGCCATCCGCAGCGCGATGACGCCGACCGAGACGACGGTGACGGCGGCGAGGCCGCCCCAGCCGAGCGTGCGCGCCTTCTGGCGCTCCGCGGGGGTGCCGAGGCTGCCGGGGGCGAACATCAGCGCCGCGGTGGCGGCGGCGCCCGCGACGAGCCCGCCGAGGTGCCCCCACAGCGAGATCCCCGGGATCGTCACGCTGATGATCACGTTGAGGGCGATGATCGCCAGGACCGGGCCGGGGCTGCGCTTGAGCCGCAGAAGGATCACCGCCTGCGCGCCCATCAGTCCGAAGACCGCACCCGAGGCGCCCGCGGTGACGGCGTTCACCTGGAAGGCCATCACGGCTGCCGAGCCACCGAGGATCGAGACGAGGTACACCGCGACGTAGCGGGAGCGCCCGAGGATGATCTCGGTGTCGCGGCCGATCACCCAGAGCGCGAACATGTTGACCAGCAGGTGGACGGCACCGAAGTGCAGGAAGCCGCTGCCGACGACACGAACCAGGTCGCCGTCGGCGACCGCGGGCGGCCAGAGCGCCCAGCTGGTGAACAGCGGCGAGCCGAGGTGGTTGTTCGCCACGTTGCCGGACTGGAGCACCGTGATCGCGTAGATCAGGACGTTGAGCCCGATCAGGACGTAGGTGACGATCGGGGTCGGCAGGCCGGTCCGGAGCTGCGCACCGGCGACGGTGCGGGCCGAGCGGGTGGTCTTGGCGTCGGCGGCGATGCAGTCGACGCAGTGCTGGCCGACGGCGGCCGGTCGCAGGCACTCGACGCACGCGGGACGGCCGCAGCGGGTGCAGGAGAGCGCGGTGGGCCGGTCCGGGTGCCGGACGCACCGCGGTTGGGGCGGGGTGCCGTCACCGGCAACGCCACCCCAACCGGGGTTGGTCATCTCGCGGTACCGATCAGGAGATGGTGATGCTGTTGATGACGACCGCCTCCAGCGGGCGGTCCGTGCGGTCCACCGAGGTTCCGGAGATGGCGTCGACGACCTTCTTCGACTCCTCGTCCACGACCTCACCGAAGATGGTGTGCTTGCGGTTGAGGTGCGGGGTCTTGCCGGTGGTGATGAAGAACTGCGAGCCGTTGGTGCCCGGGCCTGCGTTCGCCATGGCCAGCAGGTAGGGCTTGTCGAACTGCAGCTCCGGGTGGAACTCGTCGCCGAACTGGTAGCCGGGGCCGCCACGGCCGGTGCCGGTCGGGTCGCCGCCCTGGATCATGAAGCCGTCGATGACGCGGTGGAAGACGGCGCCGTCGTAGAACGGTCCGGTCTTGCCGCCCGAGGCGTTCTCGGTGCTGTAGTTCTGGGTGCCGTCGGCGAGTCCGACGAAGTTCGCGACGGTCTTCGGCGCGTGGTTGCCGAACAGGGCGATCTTGATGTCGCCGCGGTTGGTGTGCAGCGTTGCGGTTGCGGTCTGATTCGGTGAGGTCACTCCACCATGGTGCCATTCCGCCGTACGGAACATGTGCGACAGTGGACAGATGACTCGCGCGACGAAGTCCACCCCGGTTTCTGTCCCCGCCCCGGCCGAGCAGGCGCCCACCCTCGAGGTGGTACCCCCCGCCCCCGAATCCACCACGCTCAGTAGCGCATTGAGGCTCGCGCAGCTCGCGGCGCTCGGGTTCGCCAGGGGAACGGGAGGTGTCGCGAAGGGCACCGGAGTGGTGGCCAAGGGCACCGGAGCGTTGAGCCTCTATCTCGGCCGTCAGGGCTACACCCTGGCCAGGAAGGCACTGTCGTCCCGGCCGAAGGCCGTCCCCGCCCTCGCGCTGGTGGACGAGCAGGCCGTGGCGGCCGTGGCCGCCGAGCAGGTCAAGGGTCGCGGCCGCAGGCGCGGCAGGCGTGCGCTGCTCGTCGTCGGTCTCGGTGCCGCCGTGGCGGCGGGCGCCGTGTACCTCAAGGAGCGTCGGCGCGAGGTGCCGCCTGTCGCCCCCGCTCCGCCGAGCCTGCAGGATTTCGAGAACTCCTGAGCGCCGCTGTCGCCGCGGCACAGCCCGCCGCGGCGACGGCCATCGACGACCACAGCATGGGCTCACGGCCGCCGGCGTCGCCGAACGCCAGCAGGCCGAGATTGACGGCCGCGTGGAACACGGTGGCGATCAACAGGCTGCCCTGACGCCCGTTGTCGAGGAGCACCGCGAGCAGGACGGACATCGCGATCGTCGCCGACAGGAAGGCCGCCGCATAGGCGGCGCCCGCCGCGAACACCTGCACGTGCCACACCCCCCAGACGGTCCCGACGAGCACGCCGGTGATCAGCACGGAGTGCCTCGTGCGCAGGTAGGGCTGCAGGAACCCCCGCCAGCCGAGTTCCTCCCCGTATGCCCCGACGCACTGCGCAAGGACCAGCAGGCCCAGCGGCGCCGCGCCGGCGCGGACGGCCGAGAAATCGGGGCCTGCGCCGAGGGACACGAGCACCGCCGCCGGCAGCGCCAGGATGATCACAACCGAGCCGCTCGCGGCCGCGAGGATGGCCGGGTCGGGCCGCCACAGGCTCACCGCGAGCGGCGGCCGCCATCTGCCCCGCCACACCAGCAGGACCGCCGCGACCGCGATCGCGGGTGCGAACTGCACCAGTTCGAGCAGGTCCGGGTCGGGGCCGGTCACTGCCTGGAGCGCCACGAGGACGCCGCCCGCGAGAAACGCCACCAGCACGTACACCGTCGTCGGCGCCCACCTGCGGGGCGGGGCTGCGTGGGTCGTCATGCCACGAGCATCGCGGCTCGCCGACGGCAGCACATCACCCCACGGTATCGGTGGCCCCTGCTACCGGAGGGCCAGGAGGCGTCAGGATGAACAGGTGCTCGGTGCCGGTCGATCGTGGAACCGGTCGACCATGTAGGTCAGTGCCTCGGGCAGTCCGAGGACAAGCGGCGCAGCGTGGTTGATCACGGAGCCAGGCAGGACGCTCGGGAGCGGGTTCTCGGTGAACTGCACCGTCGCGCCGCGACCGCACCAGGCCCCGGCCAGCTGTTCGGCCTGGCCGAAGGGCACCACGTCGTCGTGGTTGCCGGACTGGATCAGCACCGGCCCGGTCGGCGTCCTCGTGCCGATCCGCTGTCGCTCCAGCAGTTCCTTCGCCAACGGCAGCCGGTCGAGCACCACGGAGAGCGATTCGCCGCCGCGGGTGTACTCGTTGGTCTTCTGGAAGGCGAAGCGCGCACCGGTCTCGATGACGCAGTAGTTCCGCGTCTCCGCCAGCATCGCCTTGCCCTTCTCGTTGAGCTCCGCCTCGATGAGCGGCCGGGACTCGGGGTAGGCCTGGGCCAGACCGTTGATCGCGTAGCCGATCGCGCCGGTGAGGAAGGAACCGTCGATCTGCGCCAGGGTCGCGGCGAGGTCCGCGGGGGGCGCCCCGGCGTAGGTGCCCTTCACCTGCAGTTCCGGCGCGTAGTCGGCGGCGAGCTCGGACGCGGCCGCCGCGGCGCCGCCACCCTGCGAGTACCCCCAGAATCCGACCGGGCCTGCCGGGGTGATCGAGGTGCCGGGCAGGTTCTTGGCGGCACGGGCCGCGTCCAGCACCGCGTGCGCCTCGGCCGCGCGGTTGACGTAGGTGTGCATGCCCGGCGTGCCCAGGCCGTCGTAGTCGGTGACGACGACGGCGATCCCCTGCAGCAGCAGCGCGTTGATACCGAGCACCTCGTACTCGGTCATCAGGCCGATCGGTGCCTGGTAGGTCAGGAGCTGGTTCAGCAGCTTGGAGGGGGCGCACTGGTCGCCCTGGCCGTGGGTGCCGACCGCGAGGCTGACCAGGGGCCGGGGTCCGGGGCCCTCCCACTGCCGCTGCGGCTCGAGGTAGGTGCCGGTGACCGCGTTGGCCGCGCCGTTCGCGTCGGTGCTGCGGTACATGATGCGCCGTCCGTCGGCGGGGAACGCTCCGTCTGTTCCCGGCACCCGGAGCGCGAGTTCGGACGGCTCGCTGCGGATCAGGTCGCCGGGTGCGCTCGCCGTCAGATCGGCAGGCGGCGTGTAGAAGTCCGCGGGCGCCGCGGCGGCGGCGGGCGCCGCGATCGCGGCCACGACCACCGACAGGGCGGCCGCCACGACCGCACCCCGCCACCCGATTGCGCGCACACTCTTGTCCACCGTCGACTCCGCCCCGTGTTCGTTGACTCCGAACACGAAGCCGTACGCACGGTAACACATACTTTTCGCGCGACGGTCGGGCCGATTCGGGCTCTCGGACATGCGACCGCGCGGCACCGAAACCAATTGCTGCACAGGTTTGTTCACAATTGCACAGGCACGGCACCGGTCGCCGAGTGTGCAGCTACCGTCCGCCCCTCTCGGCATTTACGCCGACACCTGCACACTCGGCGATGCACAGCGCACAGCCCGCGACCAGGAGCTGATCGCGGGCTGTGTGTTTGTCGTGTGTTGCTGTGCGGGCGCAAATCAGGGCGCCGCGGGTGCCGGCATCCCCGGCAGGGTCGGAAGCGGCCCGACGAAGTTGAAGAACGCCGCCCGCAACGGTTCCCCGCCGACCATGTCCAGCCCGATCACACCGCCGATGAGCGAGCCGATGATCGATCCGGGGAAGCAGCCGGCGAGCACGCCCACCACGCAGCCGACGAGGAGCCCGATGATCCCGCCGACGGTCTGCCCGACGATCCCGCCCATCTGAGCCTTCTGGATCTCCCCCATCAGGCGCTGTTGGTCCGCGGGGTTGTCCCAGGCGACCGGTTGGACGGCAGAGGGAAGCAGTGTCGGCGTCAATGTCAGGCTCCGGCCGCCGTCACCGATCGCGGGCGCGATCGCGTGCGTCTCACCGTTCACCCGGTACGCGAGGGGAATCGTGCCGATGGACGATCCGTCGCCCCGGAGCACGCTGACCCCGGTCCCGTCGCCGGAGACCCGGAACACGCCCGCGTCGAGCAACGTGACGACCGAGTTCCCGCCCGGCGTGAGTCCCGTGGTGTATCCGACGCCCTGATCCCTGCCTTGCATCTGAGCACCGACCAGCGCGGCTGGGTCGGCGTGCGCGGTGACCGCCCCGGCGCCCATCGCGGCCGTCACGAACAGTGCAGTGGCGACAATCTTCCTGAGTTTCATGTCGGCTCCCGGGTTCGGTTGCGATTTCCCCCAGCCGAACAGTAGTCGAGCGCATGTGATCTCGAACACAATTCGATGAACTTGCCCCGGCATGCGATCCGCTCGTGACCTTCGCCCCTGTCAGCAAAAAACACCCCCCACCGGAGAGTGAGGGGTGTTGATGTGACGCTGTGTCCGATTGTGTTGCTGCTGTGGAGCCTAGGAGATTCGAACTCCTGACATCTGCCTTGCAAAGGCAGCGCTCTACCAACTGAGCTAAGGCCCCGTCCGCGCTAGCGGCTGGTGACCTCGTGCCATACATCCTGGCTGCGGCGCTGCGACCGCAGCTTCGTCAACCCGAAGAGAACGGTCACAACGGCTGCCGCGAGAAGCAGTACCTTCATGCTCGAACCCTTCGTCGGCACGGGGAGTGGGCCTAGGAGGACTTGAACCTCCGACCTCTTCCTTATCAGGGAAGCGCTCTAACCGCCTGAGCTATAGGCCCTTAACCTCGGTCCGGGAGACGCATCGAACTTGTCTCCCTGAACCGAGGCATGAGATTACCCCACCGACCGGCCGCGACCAAAACCGGCCCGGCGGGGAACCGAAACCCCTGGTCAGTCGCGGTCGGCGAGGGTCACTTCGACCCCACCGACAAGGTCCGTGCAGAGGTTGTAGATGAACGATCCGATCGTCGCGAGGGCGGTGAAGAGCACCACGTTGATGGCACCGATCAGCGCGGCGTAGCCGAACACCTGTCCCGCGCTGACAAGGCCCTCGTCGCCCGTCTCCGAGACGATGTCGGTGAAGGCGTTGTTCAGGCGATCCCAGACACCC
Organism: Rhodococcus sp. PvR044; assembly: GCF_040548995.1. Lineage (NCBI taxonomy): Bacteria > Bacillati > Actinomycetota > Actinomycetes > Mycobacteriales > Nocardiaceae > Rhodococcus > Rhodococcus sp. PvR044. Next base: position 343,132 of record NZ_JBEPSX010000002.1, on the reverse strand, counting down.
ATGCCGTCGAGCACGACGTACAGGAATCCGACGGCGAACATCCACACGAAGAACAGCGCCACCGAGATCACCAGGGACACCTTGAGCGTCGACCAGGGGTCGACCTTGCGTACCTGGATGGTCGCGCGCAACGGGTCGCCCGCGACCGCATCGATCGGCACCGCAACGAGCGCGGGCTGCGCACCCGTCTTGGGGCCCGCGCCTGCTGCCGCCGCGGGGGCGTCGCCGGGCAGCGGATGCTTGACCGCGGACAGGTCCGGCAGGTCCTTCGCCAGATCGGAGCGGTCGATGTGCCGGGTGGGGCCGTCGATCACCGCTGACTTGGCCTTGGCGGCCTCCTTGCGCGCCGTCTTCGCCGCGTCGGCACCCGACGGAGCTCCCGCCGCGGGCTTACCGGCCGCAGGAGCACCGGGACTAGTGCCCTGGCCGCTCGGGGTCGAGACCGGACGCGTGGCGGGTGCGCCCGCCGGAGCACCCGGACGCGTCGCCGGACCACCCGCGGGCGTCGCGGGGCGCGCACCCGAACCGCTCGTGGGCGATGCCGGACGCGTACCCGGTGCACCCGCGGGGGCACCCGGACGCGTTGCGGCGCCGCCGGGGGGCGACGCCGGACGCGTACCCGGCGCGCCGGCCGGAGCACCCGGACGCGTGCCCGCGCCGTTGGCCTGGCCGCCGTTCTGCTGCGGACGCTGGCCGGGCGCCTGGGTCGGAGCCTGGGTCGGCCGGCCACCCTGCGGGGCGGCCGGTGCGGCGCCGCCCTGCGGCGGAGCACCTGCGGGCCGCGATCCCTGCGCGGGCGTCGCCGGTGTCGTGCCGGACGGCGGAGCCTGCGCCGGACGGGACGGTCCGGTCGGCTGCTGCCCCTGCGGCGCCTGCCCCTGCGGGCGCGGCGGTGTCTGGCCCGTGCCCTGTGCGGGCGGGGCCGGACGGTCCTGGCCGGGAGCCGTGGCGGGGGCCTGCTGCGCGGGGGCGGCAGGCTGTCCTGGTGCCGACGTCGCCGCCGCCGGAGCGTCGGTCTTGGCGGGCGCCTGCGCGTCGGGCTTGGCAGGCGCCGGGGTCGAGGGCGCCGGTGACGGAGTCCCGTTCGTCCCCTCCGGCTTACCTGCCTGCGGCTGAGCGCCCGGACCGGCAGGTGACCCCTGCCGGTCGCTGCCGGGCTGGTTGGGAGTGCTCACTAAGACTCCTTCGATCCGTCACTCGCGGCGGTGTCGGACTCATCGGGTTCATCGGCGTTGCGCGCGATCGCGAGCAGGGTGTCACCGTCCCCGAGATTCATCAACCGCACGCCCTTGGTCTGTCGGCCGGCCTTCCGCACCTGCTTGGCCGCGGTGCGGATCACTCCCCCGCCGGAGGTGATGGCGTAGAGCTCGTCGTCGTCGTCGACGATGAGCGCTCCGACCAGGGTGCCACGACGCTTGTCGTACTGAATCGTCAGCACGCCCTTGCCGCCGCGGCCCTGGACCGGGTAGTCCTCCATCGCGGTGCGCTTCGAGTACCCACCCGAGGTCGCGACCAGGAGGTAGGTGCCGTCACGCACGACGTTCAGCGAGAGCAGTTCGTCGTCGCCGTTGAAGCGCATGCCCTGCACGCCGGAGGTGGCGCGGCCCATCGGCCGCAGCGCCTCGTCGGTGGCGGAGAAGCGGATCGACTGACCCTGCGCCGACACCAGCAGCAGATCGTCCTCCGAGGAGGCGAGCACCGCGCCGACCAGCTCGTCCTCGCCGCGCAGGTTCACCGCGACGATGCCGCCGCTGCGGTTGGAATCGAAGTCGGTCAGCTTCGACTTCTTGACCAGGCCGTTGCGGGTGGCGAGCACCAGGTACGGCGCGTCCTCGTAGGTCTTGATCTGGATGATCTGGGCGATCCGCTCGTCCGGCTGGAAGGCCAGCAGGTTCGCGACGTGCTGGCCGCGTGCGGTGCGGCTGGCCTCGGGGAGCTCGTAGGCCTTCGCCCGGTACACCCGGCCCTTCGTGGTGAAGAACAGGATCCAGTCGTGGGTCGAGCTGACGAAGAAGTGCTTGACGATGTCGTCCTGCTTGAGCCCGGCGCCCTGGACGCCCTTGCCGCCGCGCTTCTGCGACCGGTAGAGATCGGTCTTGGTGCGCTTGGCGTACCCGGTCTCGGTGATGGTGACCACCACGTCCTCGCGGGCGATCAGGTCCTCGTCGTTGACGTCGCCGTCGGCCGCGATGATGCGGGTGCGCCGGTCGTCGCCGTACTTGTCGACGATCTCCTTGAGCTCGTCGCGCACGATCGCGCGCTGACGCTCCGGCTTGGCCAGGATGTCCTGGTAGTCCGCGATCTCGCGCTCGATCTCGGCGAGTTCGTCGATGATCTTCTGACGCTCGAGGGCCGCGAGGCGGCGCAGCTGCATCGCGAGGATGGCATCGGCCTGGATGTCGTCGACGGTGAGCAGCTCGATCAGCCCGGCCCTGGCGATGTCGACGGTCTGCGAAGCCCGGATGAGCGCGATGACCTCGTCGAGCGCATCGAGGGCCTTGACCAGGCCGCGCAGGATGTGGGCCCGCTCCTCGGCCTTGCGCAGCAGGTACTTGGTGCGCCGGACGATCACTTCGAGCTGGTGCGTGGTGTACAGACGGATCATCTGATCCAGCCGCAGGGTGCGCGGCACCCCGTCGACGATGGAGAGCATGTTGCAGCCGAAGCTGGTCTGCAGCTGGGTGTGCTTGTAGAGGTTGTTCAGCACCACCTTTGCCACCGCGTCACGCTTGACGGTGACGACGATCCGCATGCCGACGCGGTCCGAGGACTCGTCGTGGATGTCGGAGATGCCTGCGATCTTCGCGTCCCGCACCTGCTCGGCGATCGAGGTGATCAGGTTGTCCGGGTTCACCTGGTAGGGCAGCTCGGTGATCACGATCGTGGTGCGCCCCTTGGCGTCCTCCTCGATCTCCACCACGCCGCGCATCCGGACCGAGCCGCGGCCGGTGTGGTACGCGTCGCTGATGCCCTGGCCGCCGACGATCAGGCCCGCGGTCGGGAAGTCAGGTCCCTTGATCCGCTCCATCACCGCCGCCAGGGTGGCTTCCTCGTCGGCCTCGTAGTTCTCGAGCGCCCAGTAGATGGCCTCCGCGACCTCGCGCAGGTTGTGCGGCGGGATGTTGGTGGCCATGCCGACGGCGATGCCGCCGGAACCATTGATCAACAGGTTGGGGATACGGCTGGGGAGAACCGTCGGCTCTTGCGTCTTGCCGTCGTAGTTCGGCGCGAAATCGACGGTGTCGTGGTCGATTTCGCGGAGCATCTCCATCGCGAGCGGCGTGAGCCTGCACTCGGTGTAACGCATCGCGGCCGCGCCGTCGTTGCCACGGGAGCCGAAGTTGCCCTGGCCGTCGACGAGCGGGTAACGCAGCGACCACGGCTGGGCCATACGGACCAGGGTGTCGTAGATCGAGGTGTCGCCGTGCGGGTGGTAGTTACCCATCGTGTCGGCGACCGGTCGCGCGGATTTCACGTAGCCGCGGTCCGGGCGGTACCCGTTGTCGTACATCGCATAGAGCACGCGGCGGTGCACGGGCTTGAGGCCGTCGCGCACGTCCGGCAGAGCACGGCCCACGATCACGCTCATCGCGTAGTCGATGTAGCTGCTCTGCATCTCTTGCTGAATGTCGACGGGCTCGATGCGGTCGTGCCCCGTCCCCTCAGGCGGCAACGTGGTGTCGGTCATGAGCTCCTCTTCTACTCGGCTTCGCGTCTCCTCGCGGACTGGCCGCCTCGCAGGATGTCGCGCAACCACCCGAGTCTATAGGTGCAGGTCAGCTAGACCCGGCATCACTCGCGGATTGTCGGCAGTTACCACGGCGAACACACCGCGACGGCACTCGAGTCCGCAGGTCGATCGGCCGATCGCCGGGTCACCGAAGTCGGAACCGGCCCCCCGTCGAGGACGGGAGGCCGGGGTTGGCGCCGCGCATCGCGGCACCGAAACTGGCGTGAAGAGTGTTACCCGACCGGCTGACCGAGCCGACGCAGGGCGTACTCGGTGATCGCGACCAATCCGCCCTTGGCCGACTCCCGATCGCGGGCGTCGATGGACATGATCGGCACGTCGGCCGACACCGCGAGAGCCTGCCGGATGTCCTCGAGCGGGTAGCGCGGCGCATCGTCGAACTCGTTGACTGCCACCAGGAACGGCAGCTTGCGGGCCTCGAAGAAATCGACGGCGGCGAAGCTCTCGTCGAGCCTGCGGGTGTCGATCAGCACGATCGCGCCGATGGCGCCGCGGATCAGGTCGTCCCACATGAACCAGAATCGGTGCTGTCCCGGCGTCCCGAACAGGTACAGGACCAGGTCGTCGGCCAGGCTGATGCGGCCGAAGTCCATCGCGACGGTCGTGGTGGCCTTCTGCGGGACCCCGGTGAGGTTGTCGACGCCATCGGAGGCGTTCGTCACCAGCGCCTCGGTCCGGAGCGGCACGATCTCGGAGACGGCCCCGACCAGGGTTGTCTTGCCCACGCCGAATCCACCGGCGATCACGATCTTTGTCGAGGTGACCCGATTCTGCTGGGCGCTAGATTTGGCGAAGTCCACCGAGGACCCTTTCGATGAGTTCCCGACGCTCGCTGTCGCTCGCGTCTTCTTGCAGAGTGGCCAGGATTCGCAGGTGGCCGGCCTCGACGAGGTCCGCCACCAGCACTCGCGCGACCCCGATGGGGACGCCAACCCGGGCGGCGATCTCCGCGAGGGAGGGCGATTGCGCGCACAACACCACGATGGTCGCCTCGATGTCGCCCAGCTCCCAGTTCCGGTTCTCCGGATCGGGCAGAACCTGGATCAGCGCCTCCAGCGCCAGCTCCACCGCGGGTTTCGTGCGCCCTGATGTGAGGGAGTACGGCCGGACCAGGCTGGGCCCGGTCCCCGTCTCTGCGTTGTGCTGCTCGTCCATGGCCACCTCGGAATCAGGTCCCGATACCGGCTCGCGGCGTCGCCTGCACCGAGGCGCCGACGCGATCGACCAGGAGTGCCATCTCGTAACCGACCTGGCCGATGTCGCAACCCGACGAGGTCAGCGTGGCGAGGTGTGAGCCGTCACCGACGCTCATCAGCAGCAGGTACCCGTGCTGCATCTCGACGACGGACTGGAGGACGCCGCCGCCCTCGAACAGCCGGGAGACCCCGGCCGACAGGCTCGCCAGCCCCGACGTGACCGCCGCGAGCTGCTCGGCGCGGTCCAGCGGCAGGTGCGCACTGCCGGCCATGAGCAGGCCGTCCGCCGACACCAGCACCGCGTGCGAGACGCCCGGCACCTCACGCGCGAAGTTCGAAACCAACCAATCGAGCGAGTAGCCGCCCGCGGATCCCTGATCCATGTTGAGCGCGGATCCCTGATCCATGTTCATCTGTCTCCTTAGATGCTGTTGCGTTCGGCATGGCTGGCGGCACGACCGTCGCGGATGCCCTTTTGGTGGCGGCTGAGCTTCTCGCGGATGGCGTCCGGGTCGCGCAGCTTGGCAGTGATCTTGTCAGCCCCGTTGACTCCACCCGGAACCAACTGGTGTCCCGGCTGCCGCTGCGGGAGTCCGGACTCGGTGTGAGCCTCCACGCGAGGGGCGCTGGCGCGCTGTGCGGCGTTCCAGCCCTCGTCCGCGGCCGAGGTCCAGTTCTTGCTCCCCTCCCCCGGCGTCGGCGTCGCCAACCAGTCCGAGACGATGCCGGTCGAGACCATGCCACTGAAGATCGGCGTCGTCTCCTGCGGGTGCAGGATCGGGCGCAACGGCTCGACATTCGCGCGCGGCTGGAAGAACGACGCGGTCTTCTGCGAGTTGACGCGGTAGCGGTGCTGCGTGGTGCCCGCGGGCTCCATCCCCTCCGCCATCGTGGCCGGTGCGGCCGGCGCCGATTCGACGACCGGGGTGGGCGCGGCTGCCGGGGCCGGAGCGCTCACCTCCGGATTGAGCGGGGGCAGACCGGTCGTCGCACCGGGAGTGCGCTGCGGCAGACCGCTCGCGCCGGGGGTGCGCTGCGGCAGACCGGCGGTCGGGGCCAGCGGGCTCGGCTGCGGCGACGGGCTCGGTGCGGATGTAGCGGATGTACTCGGTGCGGACGGGCTGCTCTGAGCCAGATCCTCCTGTGCGGCCGAGGCGCGCTGCGCCAGAACCCCCAGCATCGCCGGGGTACGCCGCGGCAGTCCGTTCGGCTCGGCCGGAGTGCGCTGGGGCAGACCGCTCGGCTCAGCCGGAGTGCGCTGCGGCAGCCCGCTCGGCTCGGCCGGAGTGCGCTGCGGCAGCCCGATCGGACCAGTGGTCAGCGGTCCCGGACCCACGGTGACGGTGACAGGGACGGCAGGTTCCGCAACGGCGGGCTGCTCCCCGGTGACGGGGTAACCGTCGGAATCGACCGCGCTCTGTGGACCCGTCATCCCCATCGACATCGGCGAGACGAGTGCGCTGTGCGGGACGTGCACACTGACCGTCACGCCCTGATTGCGGGCGGTGTCGAAGGTCGGTCGCATCCGCACCGTCAGGCCGTGGTGGTCCGCGAGCCGGCTGGCCACGAACAGACCCATGTGGCGGGCCGTCTCGGGGCTCACCTCGCCACCCGAGGCGAGGCGGTCGTTGATGGCCGCCATCTCCGCCGCGGGGATGCCGATTCCGCGGTCGGTGATCTCGAGCAGGAGCCCGCCGTCGACGGCACGCGCGAAGTTGAAGGTCACCTTGCTGTCCGGCGGGGACGCCCGCAGCGAGTTGTCCAGCAGCTCGGCGAGCAGGTGCACGACGTCGATGGCGACGGTGCCGCTGATCGCGCCCTGCGGCGTGGCCTTCACCTCGACCCGCTGGTAGTCCTCGACCTCGGACATCGCGGCGCGCACGACGTCACCGACCTGAACCGGAGCGGAATGGCCGCGACGGGTCCTGGTGCCCGAGAGGATCAGCAGGTTCTCGCCGTTCCTGCGCATGCGGGCGGCGAGGTGATCGAGCCGGAACAGGCTCTCCAGCCGCTTGGGGTCCTTCTCCTCGAACTCCAGGTTCTCGATCAGTCCGAGCTGCTGGTCGACGAGCGACTTGCTGCGTCGGGCGAGGGTCTCGAACATGTCGCCGATCTGCAGGCGCAGGTGTGCCTGCTCGCCGGCGAGCTTGAGCGCCTGACCGTGCATGTCGTCGACGGCACGCGCGAGCTGTCCGATCTCCTCGTTGGTGTGCACCGGAATCGGTTCGAATTCGGTCACCGCCGTGACGTCGCCGACCTTGATCTGCTCGATCGCCTTCGGAAGGTCCTCGTTCGCCACCTGGAGCGCCCCGCGCCGGAGTCGGCGGATCGGGCGGATCAGCGATCGGGCAACCAACAGGCCGAGCGCGATCGTCGCGAGCAGCGTTGCGAGCACCACGGCGGCGTCGCGCATCGCCGCGGAACGGGTCTCGCTCGCCTTCGCGGCGACCTTGTTGGTGATCGAGCTCGTCGAGTTCTTGATCAGGTTGGTGTAGATCTGCTGGCTGGCGATCATCGAATCGCGCAGCTCGAACAGGGGCGGCTGACCGGAGGGCGCGGCGGACACCATGTCGGTGCGGTCCTTGACCGCCTGACGCAGCGTGGTCAGGGTCGGGTCGTCCTCTGGAAAGTAGCGGGCCAGGACGTCGATGAGGGCCAACTCGGAACCGTTGGCCGAGATCAGCGCGGTATTGGGGGCCTTCGGGTTCTCGACGAGCGCGAGGATCGCCATCGTCTGCCCGAAGAGGCGGCGCTGCGCGGCCCAGGCGTCGACGAGCCGGTTCCCCTCTTTGAGGATCGTGTCGTCACCGATGGGGGAGATGACATCCGAGACGGTCTTGGCCGCGTCGTCCTGGATCGCGACGGTGCGGGCCGCGACCTCCTCGACGCCCATGTTCGCGATCTGCCCACGGAGCGCCTCGGTCTCGTCGATCAACCGTTCCACGTTGGCCACCACGGCGGGGTCCAGGTCGGGGTTCGCCGCAGTCTCGCGCATCGCGGCCATCATCTCGGTGACCTGTTCGGCGTCGGACGGGGATCCCGTGCGCGAAATGGCACCGCCGACGTACAGACCGAATGCGGTGTCCATGGCCAGCAGCGGCGCGACGATGGAGGTCTGGTCCGCCGCCTCGCTGAAGTGGGCGGCGGCGCTGAGCTCTTCCTGTACTCGGAGGGCACCGAGCACCATGGCGACGGTGACCGGGATCGCGACGACCGCGGTGACCTTCCAGCGCAGGCGCCATCCCTCGAGGTTCCACAGCCTGTTCGGCGGCGGCGTCTCAGTGTTCATGTTGCAAACTCACTTTCCTCCCAGGTCCGGCACGACGGCCTGCATTCGTGCCGTACGCCCGATCGCGGAAAGCGAGTTCGCCGGGGTACGAGTCGAGACAGACGCCTAGGCGGTACAGAAGTGTAGATGCCCAAGCGTTACACGTCGACATTTGAATGTTCCCAAGAAGTTATCGTTTCGTTATACAGGTAGTTGAAGCCGAGAAAATTGCGGCGTAACCGGCATCACTGACACCACTGGCACCACAACCAAATCAGCCGGGTCATGCGTTGTGACTCACATCACTATGCATGACCCGGCCGATGGGATGAAATCAGACGTCGAGGAAGCGGACATCCTTCGCATTTCGGGTGATGAAGCTGCGCCGGGCCTCGACGTCCTCGCCCATCAGGACGCTGAACAACTCGTCGGCGGCGGCTGCGTCGTCGAGCGTCACGAGACGGAGCACCCGGACGCTCGGGTCCATCGTGGTCTCCCACAGTTCCTTGGCGTTCATCTCGCCGAGGCCCTTGTAGCGCTGGATGCCGTCGTCCTTGTTGATCTTCTTGCCCGACTGCATGCCGGCCTCGAGCAGGCCGTCGCGCTCACGGTCGGAGTACGCGAATTCCGGCTCGGACCGCTGCCACTTCAGCTTGTACAGCGGCGGCTGCGCGAGGTAGACGTGGCCGTGCTCGATGAGCGGCCGCATGAAGCGGAACAGCAGCGTCATCAGCAGCGTCGAGATGTGCTGGCCGTCGACGTCGGCGTCGGCCATCAGCACGATCTTGTGGTACCGCAGCTTCGCGATGTCGAACTCGTCGTGGATGCCGGTGCCGAACGCCGTGATGATCGACTGGACCTCGTTGTTCTTGAGGACGCGGTCGATACGGGCCTTCTCGACGTTGATGATCTTGCCGCGCAGCGGGAGGATCGCCTGGTACATCGAGTCGCGGCCGGACTTGGCCGAGCCGCCTGCGGAGTCGCCCTCCACGATGTAGATCTCGGACTTGCTCGGGTCATTGGACCGGCAGTCGGCCAGCTTGCCGGGCAGACCGCCGAGGTCGGTCGCACTCTTGCGGCGAACCAGCTCGCGGGCCTTGCGGGCCGCCAACCGGGCCTGCGACGAGGAGACGGCCTTGTTCACGATCGTCTTGGCGTCCGCAGGGTTGGACTCGAGCCAGTGCGAGAGGTGCTCATTGCACGCCTTCTGCACGAACGACTTGACCTCGGTGTTGCCGAGCTTGGTCTTGGTCTGCCCCTCGAACTGCGGCTCGCTGACCTTCACCGAGATGATCGCCGCCAGACCCTCGCGGATGTCGTCGCCGGAGAGCGCCTGGTCCTTCTCCTTGACGAGCTTCTTCTCCTTGGCGTACTTGTTCACCGTCGCGGTCAGCGCGGCGCGGAAACCCTCTTCGTGAGTGCCGCCCTCATGGGTGTTGATGGTGTTGGCGAAGGTGTGCACGGACTCCGAATAGCCGGAGTTCCACTGCATCGCGACCTCGAGCTCGTGCCCTGTGCCCTTCGCGGTGAACCCGACCACCGAGTTGTGGATCGACTGCTTGGTGCGGTTGATGTGCCGCACGTAGTCCTCGAGACCGCCGGGGTAGTGGTAGGTGCGGGTACGCACCGACTGCACCTCGGGCGTCTTGGTCTCGCCCGTCTCGTACTCGACCTCGGCGGCGACCTCCTCGTCGGTGATCCGCTCGTCGGTGAGGGTGATGGTCAGGCCCTTGTTGAGGAAGGCCATCTCCTGGAGCCGTCGGGCGACGGTCTCCGCGCTGTAGGTGGTGGTCTCGAAGATGTCCGGATCCGCCCAGAACCGGGTGGTGGTGCCGGTCCGCGAGGTGGCCTCACCCTGGACCAGCTCGCCTGGCACCGCCATCGAGTAGGTCTGCGACCACTCGTGACCGTCGCGCGCGATGGTGAGCTCGACCTTGGTCGACAGCGCGTTCACCACCGAGATACCGACGCCGTGCAGGCCGCCGGAGACCGCGTACGAGTCGGAGTCGAACTTGCCGCCTGCGTGCAGCTGGGTCATGACGACCTCGACGGTGGGGACACCGGAGGCGTGCATGGCGACCGGGATGCCACGGCCGTCGTCGACGACCTGGATGCCGCCGTCCGCCAGGAGCGTGACCCCGACGGAGGTGGCGTAGCCCGCCATCGCCTCGTCGACCGAGTTGTCGACGACCTCCCAGATCAGGTGGTGCAGGCCCCGCTCACCGGTGGAACCGATGTACATGCCTGGGCGCTTGCGCACCGCCTCGAGCCCCTCGAGAACGGTGATGGAGGAGGCGCCGTAGTCCTGGTTGGGAGTGCTCTTGTCTGATTTCTGGGCAGCCACGGGCGGGTTGCACTCCTTCTCGTCTCCAAGGCGGTCGCGGCCTGTCGAGCGTCGGCCGCGGGGTTCCCGGCCCATCTTACTGTCACGTGCGTGGTCGGGGCCGCCAATGACACCCCTGACGTCCCCGTGGGCGCATTTTCGACCTCTCCGGTAGGTCGGAAGCTGGGTGGCGCGATCAGGAGTTGGCGGCGGTACCGTCCTCGCTGTCCCGGTCGCTGACAGCGTCGATGAACTCCACGCTCAGCCGGGCGAGGTCGGCCGCGTGGGAGATCGGGGACCAGTGACCGGCCGGGATCTCGCGGCGCCGCAGGTCCGGCACCCACCGATCGATGTCCTCGTAGCCGACGGGACGCACCGCGCGGTCGCGCGTGCTCAGGATCAGCTGGACCGGAACGGCGGTGCGCCGCTCCGCCGGGTGTCGCAGCTTGGGCCGGATGTTGGCCCGGTACCGCTTGAGTCCGGTGATCATGTCCGAGCGCAGGGTCGGAGCGGGGTGCACGAGCGCCGGGTCCAGGCCATCGAAGAACCGCAGGAAGGCCGGCCAGATCCGCCACATGCCGAGACGGAACGGCAGCGGTCCGAGCCCCGGCGTCTGGAACAACACCGTGTAGGCCGAGGCGACGGCCTGGGTCAGGCGCTTGTAGACCCCTCGCGGGGTCGGGTTGGTGAACCCGGCACGCAGCCAGGTCCCCAGGTGGTCGAGGTTGGGCCCCGAGACGGAGGTGTACGACGCGATCCGGCGCTCGGCGCCCGGCTCGCACACCGCCTGCCAGCTCTCCACCGATCCCCAGTCATGGGCCAGCAGGTGCACGGGCCGATCGGGGCTGACGGCATCGAGCACCGCGAACAGGTCCTGTGCCAGGAATTCCAGCCGGTAGTCCGCGACCGCGGTCGGCACCGTGGACCGGCCCGAGCCGCGGGTGTCGTAGCTGACCACCCGGAACCGGTCCGTCAGCTGCGGCACCACGTGCTCCCAGAGCTGGTGGGTGTCCGGCCAGCCGTGCACCAGCACAAGCGTCGGTCCGGCCGGATTGCCCTGCTCGAATACCGCCAGCTCGACCGATCCGCTGCGGACGGTGCGGGCAACCGCCGGCCTGATCGGGTGAGAATCGTTGGCACTGTTGGTCATTGGGTAGTCCTTACCGTCAGAGATCGAGGACCAGGCGCTCGGACCCGGTCGATCGGGACACGCAGATCAGCATCGAATCCTCGCGCTCCTCGTCGGTCAGACGGGTCTCGCGATGGTCCGGTTCGCCCGAGATGACCCGGACCTTGCAGGTGCCGCAGAATCCCTGCTGGCACGAGTACCCGACGCCGGGCAGCCGCTCCTTGATCACCGACAGGGCGGATTCGTCGGCGGGCACGGTGAGTACCTCGCCCGTCCTCGCGAGCTGGACCTCGAACTCGGATCCGTCCAAAACCGGTGGCGCACCGAACCTCTCGAAGTGCAGCGAGGTCGCAGCGCTGTCCATGAACGCCCTGCGCACGGTCTCGAGCATGGGGGTCGGGCCGCAACAGTAGACGGCCCCTCCCGCGACCGCGCGACCCAGCAGATCCTCTTCTGTCGGGATCCCGTACTCGTCATCCGGTCGTACGAAAACCCTTGTCGGATCCCATGATTCGATCTCATCCAGGAAGGGCATCGACTCCCGCGAACGGCCGGAGTAGACGAACTGCCAGTCCATCCCGATCTCGCGGGCGGCCCGCACCATGGCCAGGATCGGCGTGATGCCGATGCCGCCCGCGATGAACAGCGCCTTCCCCGCACCGACGAACGGGAACCCGTTGCGGGGGCCGCGGACGGTCACCGTGGTGCCCGGCTGCAGTCCGTGCATCTCGATCGAGCCGCCACCACCGTCCGGAATGGAGCGCACTGCGATGCGGTAGTGGGTCCGGTCCGCCGGGTCTCCGCAGAGCGAGTACTGCCTGCGACGCCCCGACGGCAGGTGGAAATCCAGGTGGCAGCCGGGCTGCCACGCCGGCAGCTCGGTGCCGTCCGGTGCGGCGAAGGTCAGCGCCGCGACGTTCTCGTCCTGGGCCACGATGGTCCGGTCGGACACCACCAGGGTCATCGCGGTGTCCGGGTTGTGGCCGGCGTGCTCCGGCTTGTAGTCGAAGCGGGCCACCACACCGAGGTACCTGTCCACGAACGAGCCGAGGGCCGTCATCACCCGGTCGTTGCGGTCACGTCCGCGCAGGTCTCGCGGCCTGCCCTCGATGTTGCGTGCCCGTTCCGCGCTCATCGTCGTCATCTCGGCGCTACTTGGCCGCGGCCTGGGCGGCGGGCGAGGAGGCGAGGTAGGCGACGGCCTGCGCGGTGGATCCCTCCTGCGACGGGTGGTACGAGCGGCTGAAGTAGCGCCCCATCCGCACGGCGAGCTCCCTCGGGCCGGGCAGGACACCTCGCCTGCCCGCGGCCAGGTAATCGGAGAGGTGCGGCTTGCGCCGGTGCGGCGCCCACTGGGCGAGCTCGGGATCGTTCGCCATCAGGAACCGGGTGCCCCGAACCCAGAGGTACACGATCGCCGGGCTGGCCACGAGCTGGGTGCGCAGACGACGGGATTCGCGCTTGTCGAAGTAGCGCATCAGGTCGTAGGCGACGCTGCGGTGCTCGACCTCCTCCGATCCGTGCCAGCGCAGCAGGTCGAGCATGGTCGGGTGCGGGTGCGCCCGGTCCAGGCCCTTGGCGTTGAGCACCCAGTCGCCGAGGAAGGCGGTGATGTGTTCGATCGCCGCGATCAGGGCGAGGCGCTCGATCAGGTAGTTCTCCTTGCGCCGGGCAGTGAACGGCCGCGGTCCGAGCAGCCGGAAGAACACCCATTCCATCTGGGACGTGAAGGGGGTGGGATCGAGGCCCTGCTTCTTGAGGTGCTCGAGGACGCCCGCGTGCGACTGCGAGTGCATGGCCTCCTGGCCGATGAAGCCGGCGACGTCGTCCCGCAACTTCTCGTCCTCGATCAGCGGCAGCGCTTCCTTGAACGTCTCGACGAACCAGTCCTCCCCCGCGGGAAGCAGCAGGTGCAACACGTTGAAGACATGGGTGGTGAACGGATCCCCCGGGATCCAGTGCATCGGCAGGTCAGACCAGTCGAATTCCACATCACGGGCCTGCAAAAGGATGTGATCCGGCTCGGTGACGGCGGTGACGTGCACGCTCTCGATGGACATCGGAATCTCCTCCGGCACCCGATCCCGGGCTGCCTGTGACACGGGTCATTCACTGTATGGCGAAGTAACCGTAACACGGAGTTATATGTACATCTAGGGGTTGATCAGCCGTATGTGTCCCGCGGCCCGCGGCCCTTGATGTGCCGATCCCCCTTGCGCCAGCTCGGAGCGCTCGGCCCGGTGATCCGCAGGCTCGTCACGATCCCGTCACCGACCGCAGCGGCGATCTTCGCCAGGATCTGGGACTGCATCATCCGCAGCTGGGTGGCCCAGGCCGTCGACTCGGCGGAAATGCTCAGCACGCCCTCACGCAGCGCGACCGGTTCGGCATGCGCCGAGATGTCCTCGCCGACGACCTGCGGCCAACGGCCGAGGACCGTGCCCTCGGCCACTCGCGGCGACCAGCCCCTGTTCTTCGCGACCAACCCCGTCAACGCCCCGAACGGCTGCGGATCCCGTCCGTCCGGTCCCGCGCCCGACCAGCCCCGTCGACCGGTGCCCGCTCGCAGCCGCGGCTTCGGCGACGACCTGCCCTGCCCGACGGACTTCCCGCTCGCCTTCGCGGCCGCGCGCGCCTCTTCCAGCGCCCGCCGGGCGAGGTCGATTCCGCGCAGCTCGGGCACCAGTTCGGTGCTCGCGGGCTGTCCCGGTTCCGGCACCGGACCCCCGGTCGGGCTCGACTCGTCTGTCATCCGCGCTCGCCTCCGTTCGTCCGTCGATGATAGGGGCTCACACGAGTCGTGAGATCCTCCCGGCCGCGGTGCTGACCGCCTCGATGCCGAACCGTCGCGCATCCAGTTCCGCGGGCACATCCTCTGCGACGGCCGCGGTGATGAGAACCTGCTCCGCGTCCGCAGCCACCGCGGCAAGCGCGGTCCGCCGGGTGCGGTCGAGCTCGGCGAAGACATCGTCGAGCATCAGCACCGGATCGGCGCCGTCGGCGCGCAACAACGCGAACGCCGCGAGCCGCAGCGAGAGGGCGAACGACCAGGACTCGCCGTGGCTGGCGAAGCCCTTGGCCGGCTGATCACCGAGATGGAGCTCGAGGTCGTCGCGGTGCGGTCCGACCAGGCACACCCCCCGATCGATCTCGCGCTGCCTCGACACGGCCAGCTCGTTGAGAAAGCTCGCCTCGAGCAACTCGACGTCGTCCCTGATCCAGGGGTGGTCCGGATCGACGAGCTCGGGCGGCATCGAATCGCCGAGGCTGCTCCGGTACCGGATCGCGGCCGGCCGGGACTCCGGGGCGATGCCGCGATAGGAGCTCGCGACGTGCGGGCCCAACTCGGCGACCAACCGCAGCCGGCCTGCCAGCAGTTCCGCCCCGTGCGCCGCGAGGTGACCGTCCCAAACATCAAGGGTGGCAAGGGCACTCGCACCATCGGTCGATCGGGTACCGCGCCGCAGCGCGCCGCCCGCGGTCTTGAGCAGGGCGGATCGCTGCCGCAGCACCTTCTCGTAGTCCGCCTTGACCGCGGCCATCCGCGGCAACCGGGAGCAGAGCAGTTCGTCGAGATAGCGGCGCCGATCCCCCGGGTCCCCCCGCACCATGGACAGGTCCTCGGGCGCGAACAGCACGCTCCGCAGGACGCCGAGGATCTCGCGCGGCCGGCGCACCGGCGATCCGTTCATCCGCGCGCGGTTGGCCCGGCCGTCGTTGATCTCGAGGTCGATCACCAGCTCGCGGCCGTCGTTGACGACCGCCGCACCGATCTGGGCCTGGGTCGCGCCCGCCCGGATGAGCGGAGCATCGGTGGAGACGCGGTGCGAGGACAGCGAGGACAGGTAGCCGAGTGCCTCGAGCAGGTTGGTCTTGCCGTGCCCGTTCGGCCCGACGAACAGGGTCACCCCTGGTCCGGGTTCCAGCGCGATGGCGTCCCAGGAACGGAAATCCCGGAGCGTGAACTTACGAACGAACACCTATCCGGATTCCGACACCCGCTGTACCGCGTGACCACCGAACTGGTTGCGCAGTGCCGAGACGGCCTTCATCGCGGGCGAGTCCGACTGCCGCGAGGCGAACCGGGCGAAGAGCGCCGCGGAGATCACCGGGGCCGGCACGGCATGGTTGATCGCTTCCTCGACGGTCCAGCGACCTTCGCCGGAATCCTCTGTGTAGCCAGAGATTTCGGCAAAATTGGGGTCTTCGTCCAGTGCCTTGACCAGGAGATCGAGCAACCAGGAACGGACGACGGTGCCCTTGGTCCAGGCCCGCAGGACGCCGTGGACGTCGGTGACCAGGTCTTCGGCCTCGAGCAGTTCGAAGCCCTCGGCATAGGCGTGCATCAGGCCGTACTCGATGCCGTTGTGGATCATCTTCGAGTAATGCCCGGCGCCGACCGGGCCGGCGTGGACGAATCCATCCGCCCGCTCACCCTCGGGCCGGAGGGCATCGAAGATCGGCATCACCCGGGCGACGTCCTCGTCCGAGCCGCCGACCATCAGGCCGTATCCGTTCTCCAAACCCCAAATGCCACCGGACACACCACAATCGAGGTACCCGATGCCGTGTTCTGCCAGCAGGTCGGCATGGATCTTGTCTTCGGTGAAGCGGGAATTGCCGCCGTCGATCACCAGGTCGCCCGCGTCGAGGACGGTGGCCAGCGCGGTGATGGTCTCGCGGGTCACCGTGCCGGAGGGGACCATCACCCAGACCACCCTTGGTGTCTGCAGCGCGCCGGCCAGTGTGGCCAACGACTCGACGTCTGTCACCTCGGGACGCGGGTCGTAACCGATCACCTCGTGACGATGCGCGCGCAGCCGATCGCGCATGTTGAAACCCATCTTGCCCAGACCGACCAGTCCCAGCTGCATTGTTCGGCGTCCCTTCACTCGCGGTCGGTGCTGCTACGGCGGCCTTCCCGGATCAGCCGGGCAGGCGGACGGGCATCAGCAGGTAGGTGTAATCGGTTTCGGGCGCAGCGAACGTGCCGGATTCACCCGGCACCGGCTCCTCTTCGGGGGCCGGTCGCAGCACGGCGGGCCTGCTGGGGGTGGTGAACCCGAACGAGACCCGCTCGGTGTGCAGCGAACCGAGGCCGTCGATCAGGTATCCGGGGTTGAAGGCGATGGTGAGGGGTTCGCCCAGGAACTGCGCCTCGAGTGCCTCCTCGGCGCGGCCTGCGTCATCGCCACCGGCGGCGAGCAGCAACCCGTCCGCGGAGAACTGCATCCGGACCTGGGCACCACGCTCGGCGACGAGGGACACACGTTTGATCGCCTCGACCAGCGGCGTCACCTCGACCGTGGCGATGGCGGTGTGTTCCGTCGGCAGCAGCTGGCGGAACTTCGGGAACTCGGCGTCGAGCAGGCGGGTGGTGGTGCGCCTGCCCTCGCCGACAATGCCGAGCAGACCTTCGGATCCGACCGAGGAACCCACGCCAAATGCCAGCTCAACCGGCGAACTCGAGACTCCACCAAGGGTTTTCGCGGACTCGGAGAGGGTTTTCGCCGGGATCAGCACGGCCGCGGAGGTGTCGGGGTTTGCCGGGGTCCACTCGATCTGCCGTACCGCGAGACGGAACCTGTCGGTCGCCGCGAGCACCACGTTGGTGCCCTCGATCTCGACCCGGATACCGGTCAGCATGGGCAGGGTGTCGTCCTTGCCCGCGGCGATCGCGACCTGGCTGATGGCTTCGGAGAAGACATCGACCGGCAACGATCCGGTCTGCTGTGGCAGTTCCGGCAGCTGGGGGTAGTCCTCGACCGGCATCGTGGGCAGCGAGAACTTGGCGCTGCCACAGGAAATGAGAACTCGGGTGCCGTCGACGGTGACATCGACCGGCTTCGCAGGCAGCGAGCGGGTGATGTCTGCGAGCAGCTTTCCGGAGACCAGGGATTTTCCTGGAACGGAGACCTCTGCGGAGATCCGTACCTGCGCGGAAACCTCGTAGTCGAAGCCGGAGATCGTCAGACCCTGGTCATCGGCTGCGATCAACACACCACCGAGAACAGGTACCGGAGGCCTGGACGGGAGGCTGCGGGCCACCCACGCGACGGAATCCGCGAAATCCTCCCGAGCGACACGAAACTTCATACTTCCAAGCTCCATCGCTCGGCTGATCCTCTCCGTAGGCATGGACATCTGCGGATGCCAGCAGTGTGACACGGCAGAAGCACACCGTATGCCCTTCGCGGCGAAGTTGAAAGCCGAAAGCCACGCCGGAAGCGGGGTCAGCCGGCCGGTTCGGTCGGGTGTGAGCAGCCGTGGTCCACAGGACCTGTTTTCAAAGAGCGAATTACAAGTAGAGATCAGCAGTAGTAATAGGCACTGTGGATTCTGTGGACGAAGCCTGTAATCCGCTGGTCCGCCGGTGTGGCGCCGTGGGGATCAGTCCAGGTACGAAACGTGGACAGATCGGGGTCTGCTGTGGATGAGATTTTGTTGTTCACGACTCGACCCCGATTCATCCACAGGTTCACGGGGTTGTCCACATGTTTGTCCACAGGTGTGAGTACTTTTCATGAAGATCACAAAAGACGGCGAGTCGCGGGGCTCGGCGGGTCCGCGGACAGGCGACGGGAACGGTCGAACGCGCCGCGGCGGGTGAATGACCGTTTCGGTGGAGGGCTGTCATTCCGGTGACGACACGGAGTTGCCCAGGTGACACGGATCCGGCGGATAGAGGTGTGGGGCGTGCGACCCCCTGCGGCGCACGCCCCACCTATAACGATGGTCGTCATCGTGGGGGCGCGGCGCACGCGTAGTGCACTACCTGTTCCGCGGCCGGACTACCTGCGGGCGCCGTGCGGGTAGTCCGGTTTCCGCACGTGGCGGGATCACCTCAGGGGGGAGCGTCAGCGCTTGGAACGCTGCTTGACCCGGGCCGTCAGCTCCTGGACCTGGTCGTATACCTTCCGCCGTTCGGTCATCTCCTTGCGGATCTTCTTGTCCGCGTACATCACCGTGGTGTGATCGCGGCCGAACGTCTGACCGATCTTGGGCAGCGAGAGGTCGGTCAGTTCGCGGCACAGGTACATGGCGATCTGCCGGGCCTGGGCGAGCGGGCGGGCCTTGCCGGGACCGCACAGGTCCTCGATGCTGATGGTGAAGTACTCGGCGGTCACCGCCATGATGGTCGCCGCGTTGATCTCGAGACTCGTCGAATCCGGCATCAGGTCACGCAGGACCACCTCGGCCAGGGTCAGGTCGAGCGGCTGCCGGTTCAGCGACGCGAACGCGGTGACGCGGATGAGCGCGCCCTCGAGTTCGCGGATGTTGCGCTCGATCCGGCTGGCGATCAGCTCGAGGACGTCGTGCGGCACGTCGAGGCGATCCATCCGCGCCTTCTTGCTGAGGATCGCGATGCGCGTCTCGAGCTCGGGCGGCTGGACATCGGTGATCAGGCCCCACTCGAACCGGGTCCGGAGCCGGTCTTCCAGGGTCGCCAGCTGCTTCGGCGGGCGGTCCGAGGACACAACGATCTGCTTGTTCGCGTTGTGGAGGGTGTTGAAGGTGTGGAAGAACTCCTCCTGGATACCCTCCTTGCCCTCGATGAATTGGATGTCATCGACGAGCAGCACATCGGTCTCGCGGTACCGGCGCTTGAAGGCGACCTTACGGTCGTCGCGGAGGCTGTTGATGAAGTCGTTGGTGAATTCCTCGGTGGAGACGTACTTGACCCGCATCCCGGGGAACAGTCGCTGCGCGTAGTGACCGGCGGCGTGCAGCAGGTGGGTCTTTCCAAGACCCGAGGCGCCCCAGACGAACAGCGGGTTGTAGGCACGGGCGGGCGCCTCGGCGATGGCGACCGCGGCGGCGTGGGCGAATCTGTTCGATGCGCCGATGACGAAGGTGTCGAAGGTGTACTTCGCGTTGAGGCTGTTCCCGCCGGAGGCGGCGGGGGCGTCGGCGGGCGGCTTGGTGAAGTACGACGGCCACGATTCGTTCACACTGGCGATGGCCTCGCGGTCCTCGTCGAATTCCTCGTAGTCCAGCGTCTCGGACTCGGACTGGTCGGACTCGGCCGCGCTCATGCGCCGGCGGCGGAACGTCGGCACGCTCGGGGTGGAGTCCTCGCCCGACACCTCCTCGGCGACCGGTGGCGCCGGGGACGCGGGCACGGCCTGAACCGATTCGACAGGGTCGGCGGACGGCGGCGCGATGCGGACACCGAGCCCCTCGACGCCCGCAACGATATGCCGGTTGAGTGCTTGCAGGATCGGTTCGCGCAGGTCCCGCTCGATCGCCTCCTGGACGAACGACGACGGGACCGAGAGCAACGCGAATCCCTGCGCCAGGGTCAGCGGGCGCACCAGCGCCAGCATGGCCTTCTGCGCCTTGGTCAGCTGTGGCCCGCCTTCGGGGGGTTCATCCGACGTCAACTCGGTGAGCACATCCACCCAGACCTGTTCCAGGGTGATTGCTTCCTCGGTCAACTTCGTCCCTCCCCACATCGTGTGGGAGGGAGACGCACAGGGCTCATCACGATGTTGGCCGAGCTCTCCCACCCTGGGGATAACTTCCCCGCACAGAGTTACGAATATGCCACCTGATCTGTAATTCCACACAATTATCCACAGATGTGGATAAAGCACAGGGCTGTGAGTAGAGGCTGCCCCTCGCGCGGTTGATCTTGAACTGCACGTACCTCACCTGCGACGATGGCGGCAGTCGGGCGATCCTGTCGTCCGGCCGAGGGGCGGCGTCCGGGCCGATTCGCGGATTCGCGGGTGTTAGTTGGCTTACAGGGCCCGGGCCGTCGTGGTTGCGGTTCGGGTGGGCGGGGTGACGGCACACTCGGCGGTCGAACACAAGCATCCTCGGGGGCGTGGCGTGTCCCTGGGCGTCCGGGTTTGACCTTGCGTCCGGCGCTGCGTACCCTCGTACAGTCACCCGAAGTCGAGGTGGCGGTTGCCTGCTGGCCATCTCGGTCTGCTGGACATCCGCCGGGATTTCGTCGCCGGGGACCACCAATTTTCAGTTACAGATGGCGTCGAACGGCGCCGATTATCTATGAGGAGTGTTCACCGTGGCCAAGGGCAAGCGGACGTTCCAGCCGAACAACCGACGCCGCGCGCGTGTTCACGGCTTCCGTCTCCGTATGCGTACCCGTGCCGGGCGCGCCATCGTTTCTGCGCGTCGCCAAAAGGGCCGCGCTACCCTCACCGCCTGATCCAGACTTCGGGAGCTCGGGGTGCTACCTGAGCCGCACCGGTTGCGTCGGAAGGCGGACTTCGCGTCCACCGTTCGGCGAGGTCAGCGGGCGGCCCGGCGAGATGTGGTTGTCCACGCTCTCGCCGGGGCGAATGCTGACGCACTGGTGAGTGACCCGGGTCCGCGATTCGGACTGGTGGTAAGCAAGGCTGTCGGGCCGGCGGTGATTCGACATCGAGTCGCACGCCGGCTTCGTCATATCTGTGCGGGCCTCGTGCACGAGATGCCCGAGGGTGTCAACGTGGTGATCCGTGCGCTTCCCGGCGCCGCGACCGCGTCCTCCGCGGACCTGGACCGGCAGTTGAGGTCCGGTCTTCGTAAACTCAACCTTCTTGTCAGCGTGGGTAATTCGGTATGACCGAAGCTTCTGGTGGCCCCCCGTCCTGGTGGACGGCGGTGCGGCGTGCCCCCGCGCGAACACTCATCTTCGTCATCGAGCTGTATCGCAGCTATGTGTCGCCCCTGCGCCTGCCAACCTGCCGGTTCACCCCCACCTGCAGCGAGTACGCGGTCGACGCCCTGCGTGAGCGCGGAGTCGTGATCGGCCTCGGACTGACCACGGTGCGCCTTCTCAAATGCGCGCCCTGGCACCCTGGAGGCTGGGATCCTGTTCCGCCGCGCAGGCCCCGTCGTGAGGAAACCCTTGCGACCGTCGGAGCCGCGCGATCCGGTAGAGATACTGGCAAGCAACCCCACTGTCTGATCGAAGTGGACGAACAGAGGAGTACATAGAGCCGTGCTCGACTTCATCTACTATCCGGTGTCCGGGATCCTGTGGGTCTGGCACAAGGTGTTCGGCGCGATCCCGTTCCTGGGGCCGAACAGCGGCATCACGTGGGCGCTGTCCGTCATGTTCCTCGTGTTCACGCTGCGTGCCATCCTGTACAAGCCCTTCGTCAAGCAGGTGCGCACCACCCGCCAGATGCAGGAGTTGCAGCCCCAGATCAAGGCGCTGCAGAAGAAGTACTCCAAGGATCGCCAGCGGATGGCGCTGGAGATGCAGAAACTGCAGAAGGAACACGGCTTCAACCCGATCATGGGTTGCCTTCCGGTACTGCTGCAGGCCCCCGTGTTCATCGGCCTGTTCCACGTGCTCCGTTCGTTCAACCGCACCGGCACCGGCTACGGCCAGCTCGGTATGTCGGTCGAGGACAACGCCAACACCGCGAACTACTTCTTCAGCCCCGCAGACGTCCAGTCGTTCCTCGAGGCCCGACTGTTCGGCGCGCCGATCTCGGTGGCGATCACCACGCCCCAGGCACAGCTCGAGACGTTCGGTCAGTACGGCACCGTCCCGACCGTGCTCAACATCGCGGCCGTCGCGATCCCGCTGATGGTGATCGCGTCCATCGCCACGCACTTCAACTCGCGTGCCTCGGTTGCCCGGCAGAGCGAGGCCGCCGCGGCCAACCCGCAGTCCGCGATCATGAACAAGCTTGCGCTGTGGGTCTTCCCGCTCGGCGTGCTCGTCGGTGGTCCGTTCCTGATGATCGCCATCCTGCTGTACTGGGTGGCCAACAACATCTGGACCTATGCACAGCAGCACCTGGTCTTCCGTCGCATCGATGCGGAGGAAGAGGAGAAGAAGAAGGCAGCGCTCGAACGTCGCGCCGACAACGCACCGAAGCCCGGTGCACGACCGGACCAGGCGAAGAAGCGTAAGTCCGCGTCCGTGGCCGAGTCCTCCCCCGACACCGAGCCGGCAGACGAGGCCGACGCGGGCAGCGGTACCACCGCGGCCCCCGGCCAGGCCCCGAAGCCGGGGGCGCGCCCGCAAGGAAATCGCGGCAAGACCACCAAGCCCAAGCGCAAGCGCTGATTCAAGGAAAGTAGACGACGATGGCGAATGATCCGGAAATCGGACAGGACGGGGTAGACGAGGTCGTGTCGGACGTGGTGGTCGAGACCGAGCGCGAGGTCGTGGAGCCCGAGGTCGTGGAGTCCGAGGCAGTCGATGCCGAGGACGAGCTGATCGAGGAGGGCGAGATCGCGGGCGATTACCTCGAGCAGCTGCTCGATGTCCTCGACTTCGATGGCGACATCGATCTCGATGTCGAGGGTGATCGCGCGATGGTCAGCATCGACGGCGGTGACGACCTGTCGAAGCTGGTGGGGCGCAAGGGTGAGGTCCTCGACGCCCTGCAGGAACTGACCCGTCTGGCTGTGCAGCAGGTGACCGGCGAGCGCAGCCGGCTGATGCTCGACATCGCGGGCTGGCGTGCGGGCCGTCGGACCGAGCTCAGCGAGATCGGCGCCGCTGCGGCGAAGCGGGTGCTGGAGTCGGGCGAGCCGGAGTCGCTGACGCCGATGACCCCGTTCGAGCGCAAGATCGTGCACGACGCCATCGCCAAGATCGACGGCGTCTCCAGCGAGAGCGAGGGCGCCGAGCCCTCGCGCCGCGTGGTCGTTCTCAAGGATTGATCGGTCCGCATCGATGGATGCGGCCTGAAGTTGGTGGGCCCCCGCTTCCGAGTGGGGGCCCACCGTCGTTTTCCGGCCTCCAGGAGCGGGCTGAGCGCCCGAATTCCTTAGGGTGCCACCGGATCATCATCCGGGACCGCGGGCGGCATACCGGCGCCGTAGGGATCGAGAATCGCGGCGACCTGCCTCCCCCACCGCTCATGGGCAGACTGTCGCGTCATCCCCGTCGCGCGCCCGATGGTGGCCCATGTTGCCCCGCAGCGCCGCAGGCTCATGACCGTCTCGACCGAATCGATCCCGGCGCCCAGTTGGATGCGGAGACAGACGAGTTGCCACGCGAGTTGCCTCTCGGCGGGGATGTCGGTCCCCTCCTCCGCCAACCACTCATCGGATCCGGGAAGAGGACCGGTCCCCACGATGAGGTCGGCCTGGCGACCGGCCTCCAGGACGCCGGCTGCGACCACCGCCTCGGAGGCGCCCCCGACGTCTGCCGTGACCGCCCTGTCGATGAGATCACTCATCCTAGTTCCGCCTTCCCGAGTAGTTTCTGATGTCAGGTAAATCCTGACATCGATGGAATTGCTTGTCAAGCTTTACCTGACACCATCGTCGCGCCTCGCGTGCGCGCCTGTCGTCGACCGGCCGGAGGTGGGCAATGGTGCGGCTCGCGCGGTCGATTTTTGGGTTCCCACTTGAGGTCTTGGCCACCACGGCCCTTTCGTCACACTGACGAATCTGGTCACGCGGTACCGGTTCGCCGCTTCTCCCCTGCCGGGCATCCCGGACGCGTTCGGTGCTGGATCCGATCCTCGGCGAGGGTCCCTGCGGTGAGGTGGTGCCGGTGTACTGCGGGGCGGGCCGGTGCACCCTTCGCCCCTCGATCCGGGCTGACGAACGTCTGGTCATTCGGCCTTGCCGACCCCACGTGTACGAGGTTTCGCAAGTTATCCACACTCGGTGGATCAATCTGTTGGTGGATTGCGTTCCCCGTGGTCCAGGGCGTGCCGCGGATCGGGTGCGTGGTCATGAGAACCGCCGCCGGCGTTCGTTTCCGCGTATCGAGGGCGCCGTGTACCGCGGCCGCCCCGCCGACCGTTTCACGTGAAACGGTTGGCGGGGCGCCCGATAGGGTTCTCTACCGCAGCGCCGCTCACCGGTTCGGCACCGGACCCCTCCCCTCCCCCGCCGGGAGGCTGGGCCTGGCTCCACGGACCCGCCGGTGTCGGGACCGCCGGAGAGCGGTCCAGTCCTCTCGGTCGGCGTCCCGCGGCCCCGGGATCGACGGGGACGCGTGCCGCCGCCGGCCGTGGGAAGCACTCCCCTCCCCCGCCGCGGCTACGGCTGTGCCGATCGGTCGCGCCCGATGGGAGCCGTCCAGCGATCCCATCCTGTGTCCGGGACTGGTCAGGATGGGAGTGTCGCCCGTCCCTTCCGGAGGTTCGGAGTGCGTCCGGCCGCAGGGCTAGGTTCACACGACTCGGGGCGGCAGAGCGCTCGTCGGTCTCGGTCGGAAGGCGGGCACCGGGAATTCGGCGCCATTCCGTGGTCGCGAGGGAGCCGCCCCACGAGGCGACGTCGCGGCGTGGATCGAATTCGCCCGCCGGCGCGCTCGTTCCCGGCACGGCGGTGTCCGGGCGACCGCGCATCGGATGAGACGTCGGTCCCGCGGAGATCTCGACTGGTCGGGTTCACGTGAAACATCGAGATCGAACCCGCGGGTTGGATGGTGCGGGAGGCGGGCGCCGATCGCGGATCCAGGCCTGATGTGGTGACGCCGCGCGACGAACCGAGACAGGTCCCCCAACCGCGCCTGCCCACCGGGGTGGCC
The DNA here is from genome assembly GCF_040548995.1 of Rhodococcus sp. PvR044. Taxonomy (NCBI): domain Bacteria; kingdom Bacillati; phylum Actinomycetota; class Actinomycetes; order Mycobacteriales; family Nocardiaceae; genus Rhodococcus; species Rhodococcus sp. PvR044. The sequence continues at coordinate 318,000 of NZ_JBEPSX010000002.1, read as the reverse complement.
GTTCGGCGGTGGTGTCGTAGTGCTGGACGAACACCCCGCGGGCGTAGGGCGCCGGGATGTCGCGGATCCCGCGCTAGACGCGCGGCGGATGTTTCACGTGAATCCCGCCGCCCCGATTCGGACTACGAACGAGTCGCGCCCCGCGGCGACCGACGGGCGATCCGTTCGCACGAGTGCGACCGCCGATCGTCGAGTTGCTGCGGCTGCGCATGGGAACCGGGCGCCGACTCGTGCTCGTCGTCGACGGAACCCGGCGATGCCGGGGCGGCGGGCATTCCGCATGGGACCGCGCTCGTCGTGCCGGGGCAGGCGCAGAGCCAGCTCGAGAAGCTCGCGCGCGAGGGCGAGCGACTGGCCCGGTCTTCATCGTGAGAGATCTTCTCGAGCAGTGTGGATCGGGACGATCGAGAATCGGGAGCAGCGGTGACGTTCGCCCGACCCGAAGCGAGCGGAGTCCTGGCGACCGTCCCGATGTGGTCGATCCGATGTTTCACGTGAATCCGGGCACGGCCGACCGACCTCCGCCGTTCGGTTGCGTGCGTAACCGGGTTCAGGACACCCGGATTCGTCCCAGCCGGTCCTACGCGCCCGAGGCGGCTGCTCTCCCTGGCAGATCGTGTCGGGTGCTGCTGCCGGGCAACCGGATGGATCGCGCATATCTACCCCGCAGGTCGTGGATTGGACGGCCAAATCCGAGGCCGATGTACCGGCGGCCCAAAGATGAATCACGACCCGCTTCGCAGCCTCGAAGTCGAAGCCTGCCTCGAGGTGCATTGTTCACCCGGATGATCCGGGCGTTCAGGGACGCCGTGGCGCTGCTGTCCGTGTCGGGTGTCGGGGCACCGGTACTCGGTTGTTTCACGTGAATCCGCCGAAGGTCGGAACACTCCCCGCAGAGAGGGCGATGTGTGGGGCGAGAGACCGGATGGGCGTCACCGCGACTCGGGCGGACCAGAGGCATCGGGGCGATCGCTCAGGGAGTGCGTGTGACAGGTGCTCGGTCCAGACGATCTCCGGATTCACGTGAAACATTCGAACCGTCCAGCGGAGTGGAACGGAGGATGCGAAGCGCCCCACTCCCCCACACCCGGCAACCGCCCGCCGGACACAATGCCGGGAGGAGAACTGTGTGCCCTCCACCCGTACTGCGATGGTTCGATCACGGCGTCCGAGCCGATGGCCTGTGCTCGACACCTCCCTCTCCTCTCTGGTGCGGGATCGGCTGGGAGCGAGCCCGGTGACCCCTCCCCTCCCCCGGTCTCCGGGCAGGGTCGATCGTCGGTGTCTTGCCCACGACTCGCACCCGGGTTTGTCGTGTGCCCGTCGGGCGGTCCCGGATCCGGGGCGCCCTGGATCCGTCGCCCGAACGCCATTCGGTACGGACTGGCATCCGGACGGACCCGAGTCGCGCACTCTCTCCTTTCGGCGGCGCGTAAACCGGCCTTTGCGTCCGATGCGGTGCAGAATCACATCGTCAGGGTTTGGGGAATCGCGGGCGTCACGGGAGGATGTTTCACGTGGAACACATCGAGTCCGAGGACCTGCCTGACGCCGCTCGCACGATCTTCGGAGACCGCCTCGAACTCGCCGAGAAGTACCATCTTTCGCTCGCCACCGATGGCGTGGAGCGCGGTCTGATCGGTCCTCGGGAGGTCCCCCGGCTATGGGAGCGGCACCTTCTCAACTGCGCGGTGATCGGCGAGGTGATCGAGGAGGGTGAGTCGGTGGTGGACGTCGGGAGCGGTGCCGGGCTTCCCGGCATCCCCTTGGCGATCGCGCGCCCCGATCTCCGGATCACCCTCGTCGAGCCCCTCCTGCGACGATCGGTCTATCTCGCCGAGTTCGCCGAATCGGTCGGGCTGGACATCCTCGTCGTGCGCGGTCGTGCGGAGCAGCCGGGCGTGATCAAGGAGGTCGGGGGTGCCGATGTCGTCACCTCGCGCGCGGTCGCACCCCTGGAGAAGCTTGCGCGGTGGTCGATTCCGTTGATTCACGAGGGTGGTCGGATGCTCGCCATGAAGGGTTCCAGTGCGGCCGAGGAGATTTCCCGGGATCGCGCTTCCCTAACCCGCATGGGTGCTGGCAAGCTAGAGATCGTCGAGTGCGGTGTCGACCTTCTTCCCACTCCGACCACTGTGGTTCGGGCGGAGCGTGTCTCCCGGCGATCTCATCGCCGATGACAGAGTCACCGTGCGCTCGTGTGCGAATGCGACGATCCAACAGGCAAGTCCAGTGAAGGAGCAATCTATGTCGGGTGGACCCGAATCAACTGTTTCACGTGAAACAGATCACGACGCCTCGAGTTCCACCACCGACAACACAGAGAACCCGTACTCGGCCCCCGCCGCCGCGTACGCCGGCATCTCCCCGATGGACACCCCGATCGGTGCCGCAGCACAACGGGCCAGCCAGGTTCTGCACCCGCACACTGTGACACTCCCCCGGCCGAAGACCCGCCGGATGCTCACCATCGCCAATCAGAAGGGCGGGGTCGGTAAGACCACGTCGGCGGTGAACCTGGCGTCGGCTCTGGCCGTGCAGGGGCTGCGGGTTCTCGTCGTCGACCTCGACCCGCAGGGCAACGCCAGCACCGCGCTCGGCGTACCGCACCACTCGGGCACCCCGTCCAGCTATGAGCTGCTGATCGGTGAGGTCACCGCGGCCGAGGCCATCCAGCAGAGCCCGCACCACGAGGGCCTGTTCTGCATCCCCGCGACGATCGACCTCGCGGGCGCCGAGATCGAACTGGTCTCCATGGTCGCGCGGGAGGGTCGGCTGAAGAATGCGCTCTCCGAGAAGGCGCTCGCCGCGATCGATGCCGACTTCATCCTGATCGATTGCCCGCCCTCGCTCGGGTTGCTGACGGTCAACGCCCTCGTGGCTGCGAACGAAGTCCTGATCCCCATCCAGTGCGAGTACTACGCACTCGAGGGTGTCGGTCAGCTGCTCCGCAACATCGAGCTGGTGCAGTCCCACCTGAATCCCGATCTGCACGTGTCGACCGTGCTGCTGACCATGTACGACGGTCGGACCAAGCTCGCGGATCAGGTCGCCGAGGAGGTGCGCAGACACTTTGGCGACAGGGTCCTGCGCGCCGTCATCCCACGCAGCGTGAAGGTGTCGGAGGCGCCCGGATTCGGGATGACCGTCCTCGACTACGACCCGGGTTCGCGGGGTGCAATGAGCTATCTCGACGCCGGGCGGGAACTCGCAGCCCGGACCGCAACGACCAACTCGCAGGAGCAGCAGTGAGCCAGAGAAGCAAGGGCGGACTCGGGCGGGGCCTCGCCGCGCTGATTCCCACCGGTCCTGAGGCGGGACCGCGCCTCGGTAGCGCCGCCGCCGACGTCATCATCGGCAATGCGACCGCACCGATCGCGGTGAAGCCGGCGCCGGTCGTCGAGACCCCGGAGACCCCCGATGCGCCGGCGAAGCAGGAGGCTCCCGCGAAGCAGGAAAAGTCGGAGCCGCCCACCACCGCGGCGTCGTCCACCGCTGCCGCGGTCACGCCGGTCGACGGCGCGGAGGTGGCGGACGGACCCGACCTCTCCCCCGTCGGTGCCGTGTACCGCGAGATCGACGCGGCCCAGATCGAGCCGAACCCCAAGCAGCCCCGCCACGTCTTCGACGAGGAAGCCCTTGGCGAACTCGTCCACTCGATCCGCGAGTTCGGCCTGATGCAGCCCATCGTGGTCCGCCGTGTCGCCGCCGACCGCTACCAGCTCGTCATGGGCGAACGCCGGTGGCGAGCCAGCCAGGAGGCCGGGCTCGAGCGGATTCCCGCCATCGTGCGGGAGACGAACGACGGGTCGATGCTTCGCGACGCGCTGCTGGAGAATATCCACCGGGTGCAGCTGAACCCGCTCGAAGAGGCCGCCGCCTACCAGCAGCTCCTCGAGGAGTTCAACGTCACCCACGACGAGCTGGCCACCCGGATCGGTCGCTCTCGACCGGTGGTGACGAACATGATCCGGCTCCTGAAGCTGCCGATCCCCGTGCAGCGCCGCGTCGCCGCCGGGGTGCTCTCGGCCGGCCACGCCCGGGCGCTGCTATCGCTCGAGGCGGGTCCCGAAGCGCAGGAACAGCTGGCCGCCCGGATCGTGGCGGAGGGCCTGTCGGTGCGCGCCACCGAGGAGGCCGTCACGCTCGCGAACCGGGACGGCGAGCCGCTGCCGGCACCCGCCGCCAAGCGCAAGCCGATTCAGATGCCCGGTCTCCAGGACGTCGCGGAACGGCTCTCCTCCTCTTTCGACACCCGCGTGACGGTGAGCCTGGGCAAGCGGAAGGGCAAGATCGTCGTCGAATTCGGCTCGGTGGAGGATCTCCAGCGGATCGTCGAGATGATGGAGTCCCAGTCGCCCGGATAGGTCGGATTCTCCGGGTACAGACCACCCGCGGTCGATACGTCACTGTGACAGTACGGTCGCCGGGCCGCGGGTGTCTGACTCCGGGTCCCTCGAAATCCATTGCGTGCAAGTAGCTTTCGGATCTCATCCAGTGAAGGACGCCGGCCGGACGCGGATCGCCTATCCTGGATGACAGAGAACGTGTCACGCGGGGACTCACAGCCTCCGCAGTAGGTGTTTTGGAGGCGGAGTCAGGGTGTCGATGCGCATCAGCCCGCTCACCCTCGACGGTTTCGATCTACTCCCCCGTCATTCTCGGCGGTGCGTCTTCTGGGAGATGGACCCGGCCGCCGTCCGCAGCTCCCGCGACTTCTCCGATCCCGAGTTCGAGAAGGAAGCCTGGCTGTCGATGGTCATGCTGGAGTGGGGATCCTGCGGTCAGGTCGCTACCCTCAACGGCACCCCGGCCGGCTGCGCGCTCTACTCGCCGCCCGGTGTGGTGCCGCGCGCCAAGCTCTTCCCCACCTCCCCCGTCAGCCCGGATGCGGTCCTGCTGACGACGATGAGGCTCGAACCGGCCGCGGAGCTGGATGGGGTGGGCCCGAGTCTCATCCAGGCCGTGGTGGGCGATCTGGTTCGTCGTGGCGTGCGTGCCCTGGAGGCATTCGGGATCCGCGATGTGCAGGACGATCCGGTGGCCGGACGGCGCGGCCAGGAATGCACCCCTGCCGATTGCATGATCGATGCCGAGTTCCTCGCCGACATGGGATTCGAAGTGGTTGCCGCGCATCATCGCTACCCGCGGATGCGGCTGGAACTGGACCGGGATCACGGGTGGAAGGCCGACGTGGAGTCGGCATTGGAACGGCTGCTCGCGGTGGCGACGCTGACCATGACCGACATCGAACAGAAGTCGACCGTCGGGGTTCTCTGACCGCGTCGCTCACGTACGGCGACGGCGGGCTCCCTAGGCCTGGTCGGCCTTCGAGAGCTCCTCGGCCAGCAGTTCGGCGAAGGTGAATGTGCCGGTGGGCTGATCGTCCTGCCCGAGCAGGTAGAGGCGCTTCACTGCGATCAGGATGGACTCGGCGATGATGTCGCGGTTGCGCGGATTGGCGAGCACTCTGACATCGGATTCGTTTGTGAGATAACCGATGTCGACCTGCACGGTCGGCATGTTGGTGAGCCGCAACAGATCCCAGGTGCGGCCGTGGGTCCGGCAGTCCTGCAGCGAGGTCCGGGCCACGATCTCGCGCTGGATGAAGCTGGAGAGAACCTGTCCGATCCGGGAGGTGGCACCGTGCGAGTTCCCGAAGTGGAAGCTGGCCACGCCATTCGCGTGCGGGCTGGTGCTGGCCGAGCACCGCAGCGAGATCATCAGGTCCGCCTCGAACGTGTTGGACGTCTCGGCGCGCTGCGCGGGCGACGGGTTCTGATCGTGCGGGCGGGACAGGAATGTCTCCATGCCGGTCGCCGCCATCCGGCCCTCGAGCCGGCTGGCCAGGTCCCAGAGGATGTCGGACTCGGTGATCGGACCGAACGCCGAGTCGAGCACGATGCCGGTCTCGCCGCCGCCGAGGTCGGGGTCGATCACGATGCGCTTGCCGCTGAGCTGCGGGCCGGAGCGGCGGACCAGCTCCTCCTCGGTGATGGCGTGCGGCGAGCCGCCCGTCACCCGGGTGCCGAGCAGATCGAGCGACCGCAGCGTCTGCGGGCCGCAGATGCCGTCGGAGGCGATGCCGATCTCACGCTGGAACGAGGACAGACCCTCGTGGGTCTGCGGTCCGAAGTAGCCGTCGACGCGCCCCGGGTAGAAGCCGAGGTCCTGCAGCTTGGTCTGTAGCGCCGCCACGTCGTCGCCGTACAGCGGCGCGGACAGCTGGTAGATCAGCGTGCGGGCGCCGAGCCGGTACGAGGCCTCCTTGAGCGACCGGTAGGTCGCGGTGCCGACCACTCCGTCGACCAGCAGGCCTCGCTGCTGCTGGAAGGCCCGCACGGCGCTGTCGAGGTGGTGGTCGAACACCGCATCGGGCGCGATCCACTGCGAACCGTTGATCGCCTCACGCGAGGTGATCGACACCCCGTTGTGCAGGAAGCCGAGCGTGGAAAGGGTGCCTCGAACCTCGGCAACGGCGGGACCGTGGTCGCCGTGACGGAGTCGATGCATTCTTCCCGGCCCTTTCGTCAGTTCCTGACGGCGCACCAAGGCGCCGCGCGTCGCACGTGTCGATCGATTGTCGCAGAAGCCCCCGAGAAACAGTCAATCTCGGGGGCTGCGATGTGACCTACAGGACGTCGGACAGGTCCTTGAGCAGGGCGGCCTTGCCCTTGGCTCCGACGATCTGCTTCACCGGCTTGCCGCCCTGGAACAGGATCATCGTGGGGATCGACATGACCTGGAAGTCGCGCGCGGCGGCCGGGTTCGCGTCGATGTCGAGCTTGGCGACGGTGAGCTTGTCGCCGTGCTCGCCCGCGATCTCCTCGAGGACGGGGGCGACCATCTTGCAGGGGCCGCACCAGGTCGCCCAGAAGTCGACGAGGACCGGCTTCTCGGAGTCGAGGACGTCCTGCTTGAAGGAGTCGTCGGTGATGGTGATCGTGTTGGACATGGTCTGTCTCCTCGGGTGGCTGGTCGGGGTACGCGGGCGAATCAGGCCTCGCCGGCTACTCGGGACATCACGCGTCGACGGCGACCGGCGCGCCGGCTGCCTCGAGGGTGTTCGCGGTGATGTCGCCGCGCTCGGCGAGCCAGCGCTCGGCGTCGATCGCCGCGGAGGCACCGGTGCCCGCCGCGGTGATGGCCTGGCGGTAGGTGTGGTCGACCAGGTCGCCCGCCGCGAAGACACCCTCGAGCGAGGTCACGGTGGTCGGCGACTGCACGCGGACGTAACCCTCGTCGTCGATGTCGACCTGGCCCTTGACCAGCTCGCTGCGGGGGTCGTGACCGATCGCGACGAACAGGCCGGTCACGGGCAGCGTCGACTGTTCGCCGGTGACGGTGTCGCGGACGACCAGACCGGTGACGCTGTTCTCGCCGACGACCTCGATAGGCTCCGCGTTGGTGACGAACCGGATCTTCTCGTTGGCCTTGGCGCGCTCGAGCATGATGCGGGAGGCGCGGAACTCCTCGCGGCGGTGCACCAGGGTGACCGAACGGGCGAACCGGGTCAGGAAGGTGGCCTCCTCCATCGCGGAGTCGCCGCCGCCGACGACCGCGATGTCCTGGTCCTTGAAGAAGAAGCCGTCGCAGGTCGCGCAGGCGCTGACGCCGCGGCCGAGCAGCCGCTCCTCCCCCTCGATGCCGAGGTAGCGGGCCGCGGCGCCCATCGCGAGCACGACAGCGTGTGCGTAGTAGGTCTCGCCGTTTGCGACGACCTTCTTGACCGGACCGGCCAGGTCGATCTCGTCGACGTCCTCGGTGCGGATGTCCGCGCCGAAGCGCTTGGCCTGCTCACGCATCTCGTCCATCAGGTCCGGGCCCATGATGCCCTCGCGGAAGCCCGGGAAGTTCTCCACCTCGGTGGTGGTCATCAGGGCGCCACCGAACTGGGTGCCCTCGAAGAGAAGGGGTTCGAGCTCCGCTCGAGCGGCGTAGACGCCTGCCGTGTATCCGGCGGGTCCGGAGCCGACGATGATGAGGTCGCGGACGGAGGTCGGAGTAGTCATGCGGGCCTTCCGAGGTAGTGGACGTTATGTGCGTCAACAACAGCCTAAGGGGTGTTGTTCCCGCTGTTCGTGGGTATGCCGCGGGCGGCGGCACGCTCGACGTACGGTGCGATCAGTTCCTCCGTGCGCCGGCGGACGGCCTCCGCGTCGGCACCCTTCTCCAGCTGACGGGTCGCGGCGTGCACCACCGCGTTGATCAGGTCCGCCATGGCGGCCGGGTCCTGCGCACCCAGTTCGGCGAGGGCGGCGGCCAGCGGGGCGATCAGCTGCCGGTGCATCGTGGCGCTGGACTCCGCGATCACATCACGGGGCGCGATCGAGGCGATGGCGGCGGCGATGGCGTGTTCGCCGTCCGCGACCAGATCGAGGTTCGCGCGCACATAGGCGAGCACCCGCCGGTCCGGGGCACCCGCCTCGGCCATCGCGGCCTCCACCCTCTCCGACCAGCGCGGGAAGGCGTCCTCGATCAGCGCGGTGAGCAGGTGCTGACGGGACCGGAAGTACTGGTACATGCTCGAGCGGGCCAGCCCGGCCCTGGCCGCGACCTCGGCAAACCCGGGGATCTCGGTGGCCCCCTCGGCGAGCACCTCCCGGGCGGCGTCGAGCAGCGCGCGCTCCTGGGCCTCGCGGTGTTCGGCGACGGTGGGCGCGGTGATCCGGGGCAACGGGTCTCCCTTCGCCCTGTGCGTCCGCTGCTGCGGGCCGTACATCAGCCGGTCACGATCTACGCCGGACATCGTAATCGTGCCGCTCCGGAGGCATGCGTCGACCGGCGACCCGGCCTCTCGCCGTCGCCTCCGTGCCCGCGTCTCTCCGCCGTCGTCGCGTCGATTTCCACCCTGTGATCTCTGTACAGGAGGCCCGTTTCGGGGGCATCCTGATCGTGAAGCCCGCTCGCAGGGTCACCGGAGGTTCGTCATTCCTTTCCACACCGCAGCTCGCGCATTGCTCGTCTCCATCGCCGCGATGGTTCTCACCGTCGCAGGCAGCGGCGGGGCGGGGGCGGCTGCGTCCGGCACCGCCCAGGCCCCGTCGACGCCCGCCCCGACCACCACCGAGCACGAGCCGGGGGCCGCCACTCGGTACGTGAGCAATCCCCCCGACAACCCCGGCGATCAGGCCTACTGCAACCTGCAGGCCGACCGGGCGAACGCCATGGCCGACAGCGATCCGACGAGTGCGAAGTGGATCGTCGAGTCCGCCAACTCCAACGGTTGCAAGATCGTCAAGGCCTGACGGCCCGCTCAACCGATCAGCTGTTGCGCTTCGCGCACCACGCAGCGGGTGCCCGTGTAGATGGTCGGCATGCACTTGTTGCAGTGGATGCAATGGCCCTCGGTCGCGGTCTCGTCGCGAAACCTGTTGACCAGATCGGGTTCTCGTAGCAGCGCCCGTGCCATCGCGACGAACTCGAACCCCTCGTCGAGGGCGCCGACGATGGTGTCCATCCGATTGATGCCCCCGAGCAGGATCAACGGCATCGACAGGATCTCTCGGAACTGCCGGGCGAACGGGAGGAAGAAGGCCTCCTCGAACGGGTAGGTCGGGAACAGGTGCGGCCCGTACACCTTGAGTCCGAGACCGACCAGCTTCGGTTGCGACGCAACGAATTCCGCCATCGGAACCTCACCACGGAAGAAATACATGCCGTTGAGGAGGGAGCTTCCGCCGGTCAGCTGCAACGCGTCGAGGTGCCCGTCGGATTCGAGCAGCTTTGCGATCTGCATGCTCTGGTCGAGCCACAGTCCCTTCGGCACCCCGTCGGACATGTTGAACTTCGCGGTCACTGCGACCTTGTCCCCCGCCGCGGCCCGGACCCGTTCGAGCACCTCGCGGGGGAACCTGGCCCGGTTCGCGACGCTGCCTCCGTAGCCGTCCTTGCGCTTGTTCAGGTTGGGGCTCATGAAGGAGCTCAGCAGGTAGTTGTGACCGAGGTGCACCTCGATGGCGTCGAACCCGGCCTCGACCGCGACCCTCGCCGATCGCTCGAAGTCCGCGGTCACCTCCGCCAGCTGGTCCGGCGTCGCGCCGCGCACCAGACCCATTGCGGGAGCGCTGATCCGGGTCGAGGGAGCGAGGGTGGGTCGCTTGTTCGACAGCGTGTTGGCGACGAGGCCGGCGTGGCCGATCTGGGCGGCGGCCAGCGCCCCCTCGGCGTGCACGGCGTCGGTGAGCCGGGTCAGGCCCGCCAGACTCGACTCGTCGAGGACCAGGGTGTTGCGGTGGACTCGGCCGCCCTCGGACACCGCGCAGTACGCCACCGTGGTGAGCGCCGCTCCCCCAGCGGCCACCGCTCGGTGGAACTCGATGAGCTCGTCCGAGACGGCCCCGCGTGGCATCACACCCTCGAAGGTGGCGGCCTTGATGATCCGGTTGCGCAGGGTGAGCGGGCCGAGCCGGGCGGGCTCGAAGACGCGCGTCGCGGCTGGCGTCTCGTTCGGGGAGGTCATGTCGGATCCTTGCGTCGCGGAATTACGATGCCACCGGCCTCGTAATAGGACACGGTATAGCCCCGAGGCCGGACATGGAAGAGAATTCGGGGCAATGACTAAAACCGGATCGGGTCGGCCGCGGGACCCACAGATCGATGCTGAGGTGCTCGCGGCCGCTCGCGAGCTGCTGGTCGACGTCGGATTCGACCAGCTCAGCATGCGCGCGATCGCCGCGAGGGCCGGGGTGAGCCGGGCGGCGATCGACCGTCGATGGGACTCGAAAGCGCAACTCGTGCTCGACGCGGTACTGGGCGTGACCCCGGACCTGACCCCGTTCGCGGGGGCCGATCGGGAGGGATGGATCAGATGGGTGGTGACCGGGAGTTCGGAGCTGTTCCGCAGGCCCGAGGTGCGGGAGGCGGTGCCGGGACTGCTCGCCACGTTGCGCGATCAGGAGGATCTGCGTAACACGCTGTGGCGGGGCTTCAGCGGTCCGAGCAGCGCGCTGTACGCCGAGTCCTCCGGTCCGGATGACCTGCTGGATGCGCGCGCCCTCCTGGTCCTCGGGGCAGGTGCGGCGCTGTTCCTGTCGCTGATCGCCGTCGAGGAGGACACCCCCGAGATGCGGGAGCGGGTGTTGCAGATCCTGCTGCCGGTCGCGCGGGGCGAGCAGGGGTGACCGCGCGGGCCGTCAGCCGATGTCGCTGCGCGCCAAGGTTTCCGGGCGCGATTCCGTGCACTCGGCACCGACCACCAGTGCGGTGATCTGAGGCGGTCGCGGACCCGCGAACAACATCAGGATGCCGCGGATCCCCCGGATCCGCACCGGGCCGGACCCGAGCAACGGGGTGGCCGGATCGACGCCGTTGGCGCGCAGACAACCGGCGAGCGCGTCGGGGCCGGACAACGGGCCGAGCGAGGACCGTCCCATCATGATGAGGGCGGCGCCGGGCGTCAGATCCGCACCCAGATCCGGCTCGTCGGTGCGGGGCAGGAACGGCTGGGCCATGGTCGGTGCCGGTGCTTCGGGATCTTCGTCGAACACCCCCGTACCGAGGGCGATGCCCCCTGCCAGCAGCAGGATCGCCGCGGCCGCGGCGGCGGGGATCCACGCTCGCCTGCGTCGGGGGTGCTCGGCGAGGGCCACCACGGGGACCGTGTCCACCAGGGCCGGGGCGCCCTCGGCTGCCAACGCCGCGTGAATTCGGTCGAGCACCTCCGGGGGCGCCGGGGGTGCGGGGGTGTTGTCCGCACGGAGCTCGGCGAGCCGGGTGCTGACCGAATCGAGGGCGGCGAGGACTTGTCGGGCCTGCGGGTCGCTCTCCACCGCGGCGCCGAGGCGTGCCTCGAACGGGGGGTCGAACAGCCCTGCGTGCAGGTCGGCGATCAGTTCGGGGTCGAAAGGGGGCTGCAGGAGCGCTTCATCACCCTGACCGACCATGTCACCTCCCTGCTGAGTCCTCGAGTCTTACGGGCACGTCATTATGATTAGACCCCTCAAGGATGGATTTGGTTCCGCTCATTCTGCAAATATTTCAACTGCTGGGCCAGCTTCAGCCGGGCCCGGGCGCAGCGGCTCTTGACGGTGCCCTCCGGAACCCCGAGTAGTGCCGCCGCCTCCGTGACCGAATACCCCTCCAGGTCGACCGCCACCACGGCGGCCCGCTGCTCGGGCGACAGGGTGAACAGGGCGGCGTCGATGGCCATCGCGGTCTCGCAGTCGTCCATCGGGTCGCGGGGTCGCGCCGGCTCCTGGTGGTCGTCCTCCAGTGGCACGGTCGGTCGGGCCCGGTTGCGGCGGATCCGATCGAGACACGCATTCACCACGATCCGGTGCAGCCAGCTGCGCACGGCGGCATCCGCCCGGAACGACGCCGCCGTCCGGTGGGCGGACAGCAACGCCTCTTGGAGCGCGTCAGCCGCGTCTTCCGGCGTGTAGCTGGTCCGCTTCGCCGTCTGCCACAAATGGTCCTGATGTCTGCTCAACAACTCCGCAAACGCGCGTGCGTCCCCCGACGCGTGCGCTGCCAGGAGCTCGGCATCAGACATGCCAGCCCCGGCGACCCCCCTATAGATTCGCACGAGAAATGCTAACCGACCGTAAGGTCTGGAGTCACTCCGAGGGCTGAAGCGACGTTCAGGGGGCCTTCGTGAAGCCGATCTCCGCGAGCGAGGACTGGTTCTTTCCGCCCTCGCTCGCCAGCTTGGTGATCCACACCAGGACCTTGCCGGTCTTGCCCTCGGCGGTCACCGGAATCGTGGTGACGCCCTTCCCGAGGACCGCCGCACCGATCACCTGGGTCTGGTCGAGGGTGGGGTTCGCCGTTGCGGCGGTGCGGATCTCGACGGAGGTGCCCGCGCTCGGCGAGTTGATCGAGACCTCGCGCAGCGCGCTCGGCTCGGCCAGGTCGATCATCAGGCCGACACCGTTCTTGAAGGTGGGGAACTGGTCGAAGTAGCCGTCAGTGGTCCACGCGGTGGCCGGGTTGCCGTCGATCGCCTGCTTCGCCGTTGCCGGGTTGTCCGGTGAGCCCTGCGGCGAGTACACGGCGGCGCCCGCGGGCACCACCGATGCCCCCGCGGGGACGGGCCCGGGTTCGGCGGTCGCCGACACGGAGGCCTCGGACGGGGCGGTCGTGAGGCCGAAGTTCTGGTCCGTCAGCGGTTCGCTGGAGCCGCCGCCCGCCAGGAAGTTGGCCAGCCACCAGCCGACCAGGGCCAACACGACGACGGTGAGGACACCGAGCGCGGACAGCGCGATGATCATCTTGTTGTCCTTGGCCCGCTTCGCCTCGGCCTCCTCGGGATCGAGAAGGGCGCGGCTGGTCGCCCCAGCGGGGCGCTGGCCGAGTCGCAGTGCGGGCATGAGGTCGGTCTTCTGGTCCACCACGGACGCCTGGTCCAGCACGTGCTGGACGGTCGCGGCCGTGCGGATCCCGCCGCCCTGCTCGAGGGCGCGGACGGCGACGGCGGAGATCTCGAACGGAACCTCGGGCCGGAGGCGTCGCGGCTCGACCGGCAGTCCGTCGTCGCCGCGGTCAGCCAGCCTCATCCCGCCCACGGTGCCTGCCGCGTGCGGCGTGCGGGGGTCGGTGCCCGTCTGGGGGGCCGCCGCCGGGCTACCGGACTCGGGCGCCGGTGCCGGCTCGCCGAGCGGCCACCGTGCGGTGATCAACGCGTACAGCATGGCGCCGAGTCCGCGCACGTCCGAGCTGGGATCGGCGTCGGCCAGGGTGGCGGGGAAGGCGAGCACAGCGTCGCCACCCGCGGAGATCCGGATCCGGTCCGGATGGTCGATCGACAGCGATCCGCCGCCGCGATGGGCTGCCTCCGCCGCCGAGGCGAGCGCACGGATCGCCCTGGCCGCGCCGATCGGAGACGGTTCGGTCTCGGCCATCTCCCGCAGCGACCGTCCGGGCGTCCACTCCGCGACGACGATGCCGCCCGAGCTGCCGCGGACCACGTCCAGGACCCGGGCGAGGCCGGGCGAGTTGATCCGACCGAGCCGCAGGGTGCGCGACAGGACCGCCTGCGGTCCCTCCGACTCGGACGTCGAGGAACTCGCGCGCTGGTCGGCGTCGACGAAGGTCAGTGCGACCTCGCGATCGAGCTTGATGTCGTGGGCCTGCCAGAACTTGAGTCCGCGGGCACCGCCGTGCGGGGCGAGGAGGCGGTAGCGCCCGCCCGCCACCGAGGCACCGGGGATCAGCTTGGGGCCACGCGTGGGCTTGGCCGTCCCGGTGGAGTCGCCGCCCACCCGCAGCGGGGGCAGTGTCGGCGAACCGATCGGGATGACACCGGTGTCGACGGTCAGGTCGCGCTCGGGGCGCTCCACCGCCGGCTTGTCGGCCTTGGCGGCAGCCTTGGCCCCATCGCCGTCCGGGGTCACCGTGGTGGGCCCGTCGTCCGTTGCCTCGATCTTCCGCGGGGCCGATTCGGGCACGGACGCCTTAACAGCGGACACGCCGGACTGGCCGTCGGCAACGTTCTCGTCGCTCACCCTCACTCCTTCGCGCATTAGTCCCGAAATCTCTCCTGTTGAGAACTGGTCCCCAGACCGCCGTGGATCAGCGTACGGGAGTGCAATCCCGCCGCTGAGGGGTATCTGAGCACCATCGATGACGGGGATCAACTCCGTCTCTGCCTCATAGAGTGGCACGACCTTCGGCGTATCGACGCGCGATTCCGGCGCCGACCGACCGAGAAGTCTGTTCACCACACGCCCCACCGCCACCGTGCCCGCGACCACCTCGGGCACCCGGGCGATACGCAGCAGCCCGAATGTCAGTCCGAGCATGATGACCGCGCCGATACCGACCTGGACGAAGGCACCCGGCCCGCCGAACCGGTCGCCGAGGCGGTCGAGTCGCAGCAGCTCCTCGGCCGTCAGCATCGTGATCCCGCCCGCCACCGAGGCGACGACGACCAGGAACGCGGTCTTGCCGACGTTCGCCATCCGCAGGTTACCGAGGCTCCGCCGGAGCAGGTATCCGCCGATCAGCGCGCCAACGGTGAAGCCGAGGCCGTTCGCGACGCCGAGCAGGCTGACGACCTGCTCGTCGCTGGTGGCCACCACCGGCGCCAGCATCGAGAGCCCGACCTTCACCCCGGTGATGCCGAGGATGATCCAGGTCGGTGTCCAGGCCTGCTCGCGGGCGTAGAACACCCGCAGGTGGATGAGGACGAGGGCGTACGGGATCAGGGTGAACGCGGACCAGCTCACGGCGTGTCCGAGCCGCTCGGCGTCGGCCTCACCGAAGTTGCCGTAGCCGAACAGGGCATGGCCGACCTGCGGGCCCGCGAAGGTGAGGAACACCACCACCGGCACCAGCGACACCATCGTCAACCGGGTCGAGACGGACAGGTCGTCGACGACCGCCGGGGTGTCCTCCGCGGCCGCATTGCGACTGAGCCGCGGCATGATCGCGGTGAGCACCGTCACGCCGAGGATGCCGTACGGCAGCTGCAGCAACAGCCAGGCCTGCTGATAGATCACCGGGCCAGCCGCGTCCGCCGCTGCGGCGATCCGGGTGCCGATGCTGAAGCCGATCTGGCTGATCAGGACGTACAGGACGATGGCGACGCCCATCCCGGCGAACATCTTCAGCCTGGCGTCGATCCCCCACAGCGGCTTCAGGCTGATGCCCTCGCGCCGGATGGCGGGCAGCAGGGTCGCGGCCTGGGTCACCACGCCGAGCGTCACGCCCAGCCCGAGCAACAGCACGCGCCCGGTGGTCATCTCGTCGGAACCGCGGGTGACCAGCCAGAAGACCGCGAGCACGCACAGCACAACGAGGTTGTTGAGCACCGGCGCCCACGCGCCGGGCTTGAACACGCCCCTCGTGTTGAGCAGCGCGGTCAACAGGGCCGACAGTCCGTAGAAGAGGATCGCGGGCAGCAGCAGGTAGGCGAACGAGGTGGACAGTTCGGCATCGACCTTGCCGTCCTCCGGGAGGAAGATCCGGGTCAGCAGCGGTGCAGCGACGACCGCGATCACCGAGGCGACGCCGAGGATCAGGCAGGTGATGGTGAACAGCCTGCGCACGAAGGCCGCGCCGCCGTCGTCGTCCTCCTTCTCGGCACGCACCAGGACCGGCACCACGATCGCGGTCAGCACCGCGCCGAGGACCAGTTCCGAGATCATGGTCGGCAGCTGGCTGGCCACGGTGAACGAGCTGGCGGTCGCGGCGCCGAGCACGGTCAGCAGCAACACCTGCTTGAGGAAGCCGGTGATCCGGCTGACCAGGGTGGCCACCGCGATGGAGCCGGTGGACGCGAGAAGACGGGAGTTCGAGTTCGAGGCCGAGCTCTGCTCCTGCGGCTCCTGCTCGGGAGTCGGCGCCGGATCCGGCGCTGGAGCCGCAGGCCTGTTGACGGCCGGGCCGGCCACGGGCTGTGTGGGCGGTCCCCCGCGCTGATGCGGGGGCGGCGGCAGGTAGCGCTGCGGGGCGGCCCGCGGCGGCGCGGGCTGCGGTCGGTAGGTCTGAGGCTGGGCGGGGCGGAACGGGCGCGGCTGGCCCGGCGGGAACGGCGGCTGCGGCCGGGGTGGTCCGGAGGGCGGCGGCATGCGTCCGGCCTGGTCAGGCGGCGGTACCGGCCGCGGTTCGGCGGGTCCGTGCGGTGCCGGGTTGGCCCGCTCCCACGGGGCGGGCGGCGCCGGTTCGGGTTGCTGAGGGGCCGGATTCTGGGGTCGCTGCGCGGGCTCCGCGCCCGGATTCTGGGGTCGCCCGCTTGGGTCCGCTCCCGTGCCCGGTGGGCGACGCGTGCTCCCCGTCATCGAGCTTCGTACCCTTCATCCGCTGGGTCTGGCTGACCCCGGAATCGGTGCCACAGGCGCCGTCCCGCAAGTAGCAACAGTAGTGCGCCCGCGCAGGCGGTGATGATCGCCAGCGCCTTGCCGTACGCGTTCGTCCGGATCGACACCGAGGTCGGCTCGCCCAGTTCACGGCCGTTCGTGGTGGTCAGCGCGACATCGACCACCAGCTTGCCGACGTTCTCGACGGTCGCCGGCACCTGCAGCGTCCGGCTGCCGCGCGGCGGCAGCTGCTGATCGCCGATGTCGGTGACCGTCATCTCCGGCGGCGCCGAGATCTGCAGCCGCACGTTGATCCCCACCGGCAGGTCGTTGCGCGCGACCAACAGCAGCGGGCTCTGCTCCGAGGCGAGGGTGTAGGCGCCGCCGGGGGGAAGCACCGTCACCGACGCGTAGATCTCGGTCAGCGCCTTCTCGACGTCGCTGACCCGGGTCTCGGCGGCGGCCGTCGCGGCGCCCCGGTCCCGGTCGCGTCTCCCGGACGTGCTCAGCGCCCGCAGCAGGTCCTCGCTCAGCGGCGCGGTGTAGCCGCGCGGGGTCAGCGCCGACTGCGGATCGTTCACCAGCGTCTCGGTGAGCGCATTGATCTCGGGGGCCACCGCGGCGGCTCCGGTCTGCACCCGCTCGGGCGCGCCGTCCTTAGCGGCCTGCGCCGGATAGTCGAGGTCGACCGGCGACTGTGCGGTCGGTCGATCGAGCAGGTCGGCGAGCGGGCGCGGGTTGGCCAGCCCCGAACGCATCAGGGTCGACACCGTCGAGAGGACGGTGCGCGCCTCGTCACCGTTCACAGACCAGTTCTGCGGCGGCACCACGAGCAGGCCGTGGTCCGCGTTCGGGGTGGCGTTCGGCGGCGGCGTCAGTGCCGGCCAGGCGATCGCGCCGAGTGCGTCCTGGAGTCGGGCGGTCCGCGAGTCGTCGGACAGGTCGTATCGAACATCCGCCGGGGTGTACGTGGGTGTCTGCGGGGTGGCACCGACGGCGGCGAGGGCGGTGGCCGCGGGCACATCGAACAGCGCCGCGGACAGCGGTCGATCGGCGGTTGTCCCGGCCAACGGCACCGTCGACCGCGTGGTCTCCTCGGCCACCGCGTTGTCGGCCAGCAGCGCGGTCGGACCGAGCCCCCGGAGACCCGCCGCCTCGGGGTTGAGCACACCCGAGTCCGGCCAGGTCAGGCCACGGCGCGAGGTGATCCCCAATATGCCGTCGACGATCCCCGCCGGTGCCGACAGGGCTCGCTCCACCAGCGTCGGGTCGTCGGTCTTCTGCAACGCCGCGAGATCGACCTGCGCGAACGGCACTGCGGTCGTGCACAGTCGGGAAGACAGCGATCTCAACCGTTCGAGCCACTCGGTGGCCGGGGTCTGTCCGGTCCCCTCGTGTGCGGGGCCGTTCGGATCCGAGGGATCGTCGACCACCAGGTATCCCCTGGTCATGTTGCTCACGGTGATCAGCAGATCCGGGTCGACGGCCAGGCACATGCTGTTGGCGAGCTTGTGGTCGCGGTCGACGCTGTCCCCGGTGGCGAACTCGGCGGCGGCGAGCAACTGCTCGAGCCGCCCTCCGTCCGCCAGCGAGTCCGCCAGGTCGTCGTCGACGAGTCGGACCTTTTCGTCCGAGGATCCCGGGATGCCGGACGCGAGCCGGGGCTTGTCGGCGAACGGCCACATCAGGGTGATGGCCACGGGGTCGGTGATGCTCGGCGGGACCGCCGCCGCGTCGGGGCGATCGGCGCCGCGGATGCTGGGGTCGCGCGGGAGCCCGAGCACCGGCAGCAGGAATCGGGCGTCGTCGAGCCGGGCCTGGCCGCCGTACTCGGGTGTGCCGTTGACGTTGACCAGCAGGGGGTACACCCCGGGCTCTGTGATGCCGAGCGACACCGAGGAGGCCGACCGCAGCGGCATCGCAAGGGTGAACCGGCTGGACTGCCCCACCTGCAGCTTCTCGGTGACGGTGGTGAACTCCCCGACCGTGTCGTAGGCCTCCTGGTCGGCCGTGAGCATGGACCTGAGCTGCTCGGACTCCGAGACGGCCGGTGCGGCCTGGAGCCGCACCTTCACGTCGTGGACGGGACGATCGCCGACGTTGCTGACCGAACCGGTGACCGTGACTAACGGTTCGCTGGAGGTGGTGACGGCCGTCGGGGTCACCTTGTCGATCGTCAGGCTCACGAACTCGCGCTCGTCGGTGTTCGACCGCACCCCTGAGGACGCGGGTTCGGTGGCAGCGGACTCGGCGCCGCTGTCGGGTCCGTGTGTGGGTGCGGCGGCGGCAACCGCGGCACCCATCGGGGCGGCGGCCAACGCCAAGGCGGACAGGGTCGTCACAGCAAAGCGACGCAGGGTGGCCCTCATCCGTTCTCTCGGGACGCTTCGCCGGTAGCGGACGCCATCTGGTCGATCAGCTCCCCCGCGACTCCCGCGAGCCGGCGTTCGTCGGCGTAGGCGAGACGGGACTCCAACTCGGCCAACGGAACCCACGCCACCTCGGTCACCTCGACGTCGGCGTCGGAGAGCTCGCCGCCCTGGAACCGGAGCAGATAGTGGTGCACGGTCTTGTGGACGCGCCTGCCCTCGGTCACGAACCAGTAGTCGATGCTGCCCAGTTCGGCGAGCACCGTGCCCTGGATCCCGGTCTCCTCCGCCACCTCACGCATCGCCGTCTGCTCGGCGGTCTCGCCCTGCTCGATGTGCCCCTTGGGCAGTGACCAGAGCAGCCGTCCCCGCCGGTCGGTCCGACCGATCAGCGCGGCGCACTGCTCGTCGCGGGGGCCGTCGAGGCCGTCGACCACGAGTCCGCCCGCCGACGTTTCGCGGACCGTACGCATGCGCGTGTTCGAGCGGTCGCCGTGCCCACTTCGTCGCCGCGGGTTGCGGCGACTGCGATTCGCGCGTTCGGCAGCAGACACCCAATCAATACTAGTTGCCCAGCGGGACCTGCCCCGAATCCCACACCGGCCGAGCGGCAAGCCGTCCCCCGCGCGTCGGTAAGCTGCGTACTCGTGGTTTCCCCTACTCCCGACGCCGATCGACGTGCCCGACTCCTCAAGGATGCCTCCGTGACCCTGCGGGGCCTCGCGGACGTGCTGACCCCCTTGGGTGCGCGGTTCGCCGCCGCCGGGCACGAGCTGTACCTGGTTGGCGGCAGCGTGCGGGACGCGGTGCTCGGCAGACTGGGCACCGATCTGGACTTCACCACCGACGCGCGGCCGGAGCAGGTGCAGGCAATCCTCAAGGGCTGGGCCGACAACCAGTGGGACACCGGCATCGCGTTCGGGACGATCAGCGCCGCCAAGGGTGATCAGCAGATCGAGATCACCACCTTCCGCACCGATGCCTACGACGGGGTCACCAGGAACCCGGAGGTCGTGTACGGCACCAGCCTCGAGGAGGACCTGGTCCGCCGCGACTTCACGGTCAACGCGATGGCCGTCCGTATCGGCGCGGACGGATCGCAGGAATTCACCGATCCGCTCGGCGGCATGGACGCACTGCTCGACGGCGTGCTCGACACCCCCGCCGCGCCGGAGATCTCGTTCAACGACGACCCCCTCCGCATGCTGCGGGCCGCCCGGTTCGTCTCGCAGCTCGGCTTCGCCCTTGCGCCCCGGGTGCATCAGGCGATCGTGGAGATGGCCGGACAGATCGACCGGATCACGGCCGAGCGGGTGCGTGCCGAACTCGACAAACTGATCCTCGGCGAGTTCGCGATCGACGGCATCAACGTGATGTGCGAGACCGGACTGGCAGCCCGGGTCATCCCCGAGATCCCGAAGATGAAGCTGGAGATCGACGAGCACCACCAGCACAAGGACGTCTATCAGCATTCGCTCACCGTGCTGCAGCAGGCGATCGACCTCGAGGACGGCGACCCGGACCTGGTGCTGCGCTGGGCCGCGCTGCTGCACGACATCGGCAAGCCGGACACCAAACGCAACGAGCCTGCGGGCGGGGTCAGCTTCCACCACCACGAGGTGGTCGGGGCCAAGATGGTGCGCAAGCGGATGCGCGCGCTCAAGTACTCCAAGCAGATGATCGACGATGTCGGCCAGCTGGTGTTCCTGCACCTGCGTTTCCACGGCTACGGCGAGGGGCAGTGGACCGATTCCGCTGTCCGCCGCTACGTCACCGACGCAGGCGAACTGCTGCCGCGCCTGCACAAGCTCGTCCGCGCGGACTGCACCACCAGGAACAAGCGTCGCGCGGCGAAGCTGCAGGCCACCTACGACGACCTCGAGCAGCGGATCGCTCGGATCGCCGAGCAGGAGGACCTGGGCCGGGTCCGGCCCGACCTGGACGGCAACGCGATCATGAAGCTGCTCGGCATCCCCGCCGGGCCCGAGGTCGGCAAGGCATGGACCTTCCTGAAGGAACTGCGCCTGGACCGCGGCCCGCTCAGTCCGGAAGAGGCCGAGGCCGAGCTGCTCGCGTGGTGGGCACAGCAGCAGTAACCGCTATCCGATCAGCCGGAGCAGCTGAGTCAGATCGAACGAGCTGCTCAGCATCGGGATCTCGAGGGTGAAGCGGACGACGTGGCCGTCGCGGGTGGCGCGGACGTTGCGGGCGTCGTTGGGCAGTGGCGGCAACGGGATGACCGGCGCGGGCAGATAGCGCCCCGGCACCGGGACCCCCCGCCAGCGGGCCCGGATCACCTCGATGCGCAGCACGTCGTCGGCGATCGAGGCGTCGACGAGGGCGGTCAGTCGGCGGTGCCGGTGCTCGGCGCGGATCAGTCCGGATTCCTCGGCGAACAGGATCCAGTCGAGGTTGCTCTGGAGATTGACCTGCGCCAACAGCGCCGACAGCGCGACGCGGCCCTCCAGATCGATCTGTGCGGTCCGGACCCGGGTCGGCGCGCCCGGCACGAGCCGAACCCCGTTGGCGACCGCCGTCACCTCCTCCAACGCATGCCCGCCCCAGTCGATGCCCGTGAGCCGGGCCCGTGACTCGAAATGCGCGCCCTGACGTCGCACGCGAAACGAACCCAGCCGGGCCGTGACCGGCACGCCCTGCAGGGTGACGGTGACCTCCCGCCCGACGTACCGCCGCGCGATGCCGAGGCTGAGCGCGGTCATCACACTGTCGGGGACCAGCGCCGTCATCGTGCCCGCGCCGAGGGTCGCCACCGGGTCGACCCAGGAGGTGGTGATCGACGACAACGACCATCCCGTGCCCATGACAGGCAACGATAGGCCTCAGCGCAGCCTCGCGTGCATCAGATAGACGTTGTAGCTGTCCCACTCCGACATGGTGAAGTACACATCGTCGGCGGTGGACCACGGATGCAGGAAGCCGCCGTACAGGTCCGGGTAGTCGGCGCTGCTCACCAGCGGGACTCCCGCCGACCACGCGCCCTGCGGGCTGTTCGCCTGACGCAGCACGATGGTCTCGGCCGGTGCGTCCAGGTAGCTCATCTGCCACAGGTCGCGGGACCCGTCGTAGCGCACCGACACCTCCGAGGCCACACCGTCGAGGATGGGTGTGGGCGAATGCTCGCCGATCGGGGTCCAGGTCCCGTCGACCCAGTATTGGTAGGCCGACTTGTCGAGCACGTCGTCGGTGGCGACCCGGGCGAGGGCGATGGTGCCGAGCCGCCCGTTCGGGGTGCCGAACATGTAGACGTGGTCACCGGCAGGGACCATGCTCGTGACCTGGAATTGGTTCATCCCGAAGATGTTCTCCCACTTGGCATACGGGTCCTTGGTCCAGGTCTGGCCGCCGTCGTCCGAGTAGGCGATGCCGCCGTGGTTCGTGTACCACCTGCCGGGGACCATGCTCCAGCGCCGGACCGACATGTAGCTCATGTACTGCCGGTCGCCGATCGCGAAGCCGGAGGTCGGGATGGTCGTGGTCTCCCAATTCTTGACCTTGCGGCTGCCGAGCAGTTCGGCGGCGTGGCATGCGCTGTCCTGCACCATGGAGTCGAGGGTCAGGCCGTCGGAGAGGTCGCGGTCGGTGCTGTGCCCCAACACATTCGAGCGCCAGTCCTGGCCGTTCGCGCCCGGTGGTGCCCAACCCCGGCCGAAGGTGTCGCCGAACGCGATGGCCACCTCGCCCGGCCTGCTCTCCCACATGATGCCGAGGTCGGTGCCGTTGACCTGCCACCGCTTGTCGGTGCGGTTGATCGAACCGGGGCCGGTCAGCTGGGCCACCAGGGTCACCTCGTCGACCGTCGGTGCCGCGGCGGGGGTGCCGACCGGTCCCGGCTCCCATGGTGGGAACCGCGGGACCGGCGGCGGAGGCGGCGGCAGGCCGGGCCCGGGGATCGGGATGGGGATCGGTTCGGGGTCGGGGGCGATGGAGAACCGCGGTATCGACGATCCCCACGAGCCCGAACCCGAGGAGGAGGAACCGGACTCGGACGAGCCCGCGGGACCGGGTCCGGGCTGCTCGGGCGCGGTGTCGGTGATGTCCGGGCACGGATCGGCGCACGGGTCCGCGGGCAGCGGGGCCTGTGGGATGCGGGTCAGGTCCTGCGGCGGGTCGGGCACAGGGACCGGGACTATCTGGGGCCAGGGCACCTTGATGTCGATGCCGGGCGGCTCGGCGGACTCGTCCTTGGCGGACGGGTCGAAACCGGTCTCCCCGCAGGCGTTGGTGGGCGCGGGCGCCCCCGTCGCGGTCGCCGGGGCGAGCACCGAGCCGGAGGCGGCGAGGGTGAGCACGAGCAGTGGTGCGCTCAGGCGACGGATCACGAAGCCCCCTTAGGCCTTCCCGATCGCCCACCGCCTCCGGACCGGCCACCGCGATCGTTGAGATGAATTTAGCAGTGGCCAACGACTCGCCGAGGGATTGATTAAGTGACCACTCAATGTATTATTGGCCACTCCGAGTACCAGGAGGACAGATGCGCACAGTCGACGTTGCCGCCAGGGCGGCCAAGCGGACCGCCCTGATGGACGCCGCGGCGCGGTGTTTCGCCGAGCGCGGCTACAGCGCCACCAGGACGGCGGACATCTGTTCGGGCGCGGGCATGAGTTCGGGCAATCTCTTCCACTACTTCCCCACCAAGCACGATGTGCTGCTCGCCCTCGTCGAACGCGACGGCGAGCAGACAAGCGAGGCGATGACCGATCTCGCGCAAGCCGGTGACCCCATGGCCGCGCTGCTTTCGCTCCTCGACGAGATCTGCGGGCTCGCGGGCGATCCGGTGTACTCCGGTCTCGCGCTGGAGATCTCGGCCGTCGCGCATCGCGACGAGGAGGTCGCGGCCCGGTTCAAGGCGAACGACCTCACCTTCCGGTGCGGGCTGGCGACGCTGGTGGAACGGGCCGGGGATGCCGGTCAGCTGTCCACCGATCTCACCCCGGAGCACGCCGCGACCTGGCTGGCCGCGCTCGTCGACGGCATGTTCGCCCGCGTGGCCGCCGACCCGGATTTCGATCCCTCGGCCCAGGCCCCGATCCTGCGCCGGATCGTCACCCAACTCCTCGTGGGCGGTCCCGAGTGAGCGTGCGCACCGGCACCGTTTCCGTACCGGTCGCTCCCGACCGGCTCCGCAATGTCGATGCGCTGCGCGGGTTCGCGCTGTTCGGCATCCTTGCAGTCAACATCTGGGCCTT
The DNA here is from genome assembly GCF_040548995.1 of Rhodococcus sp. PvR044. Lineage (NCBI taxonomy): Bacteria > Bacillati > Actinomycetota > Actinomycetes > Mycobacteriales > Nocardiaceae > Rhodococcus > Rhodococcus sp. PvR044. The sequence continues at coordinate 293,685 of NZ_JBEPSX010000002.1, read as the reverse complement.
CGCCGATCCCTACTACGCCTCGCCGGAATCGAACCCGGCGTTCGATTCCGGGCTCGATCACGTCGTCCGGTTCACGGTCTCGCTGCTCTTCGAGACCAAGTTCTACCTGCTGTTCTCGTTCCTGTTCGGTTACAGCTTCACGCTGCAGATGGCGGCCGCCGAGCGGGCAGGAACGGCCTTCCTCCCGCGGATGCTGCGCAGGCAGAGCGGGCTGCTCGCCATCGGCCTCGTACACGGGGCCGTCCTCTACTACGGCGAGATCCTGTCCACCTACGCGATTCTCGGCCTGATCCTGTTGGCGTGCAGGCACATATCGCCCCGCCGTGCCGTGCAGATCGGCGTCGGACTGGTGGCGGCGGTGGGCGTGGTGTGGATGCTCCTCGGGCTGCTGACGCTCGCGGAAGGCGGGGGCGAGGGCGTCGCCGCATCGGATGCGGCGGTCAAGCTGACGGCCTTCGGCGGTGACGCGGCCGCGACCCTCGGCTTCCATTCCGGGCACCTGCCGGAGACCATCTCGGCTCTGGTGGCCCTGCAGGCACCGAGCGCGATGGCCATGTTCTTCTTCGGATTCGCCGCCGGCCGGGTGCAGGCGTTCGCGGACCCGGACCGCTTTCGGCCGCTGATGCGGCGGATCCTGGTCTTCGGGTTGCCGGTCGGGCTGATCGGCGCGCTCGCCTACGCGCTGGCCGCGGCCTACGCGCCCGGCGGCGGCGTGGAGACCTTCGCGTTCGGGCTCGGGCAGCTGACGGCGCCGATGCTCACCGCGTCCTACGTCGTGGCAGGGGTGATGCTGTTCCGTACCGCCCCGGGCAGGCGGATCGAGTCGGCACTGGCCCCGATGGGCACGATCGCGCTCACCAACTACCTGCTCCAGTCGCTGGTGCTGGGCGTGCTGTTCACCGGCTACGGGTTCGGCCTGATCGACCGGATGCCACCGCTTGCGGTCCTGACGGCCGTGCCGGCGATCTTCGCGACCCAGCTCGTCCTCAGCCGCTGGTGGCTGCGCGGGCACAGGTACGGTCCGGCGGAGTGGGCGCTGCGCGCGATCACCATCGCGGGCATCCCGCCCTGGCGGCGTCGTGGCTAGCGGGTCGCCGTCGCCCCGCCGCCGACGGCTTCGCCGCGGCGTTGGCGGCCTCGCGGCGCTCCTGGCCCTCGTCCTGATCGGCGGGTTGGCGGTCGTCGCGGGCAACAGCTACGCGCTCCGCGAGGAGCGGGTCACGATCTCGACCGCCGCGGGCGCGCTCCGCGGCGTCCTCGCCCTCCCCCGCGATGCGGAGGGGCCGGTCGGACTCGTCGTCTTCGTGCACGGGGACGGGCCGGTGGAGGCGACCAGCGAGGGGTTCTATCGGCCCATCTGGGAGGCCCTGGCCGAGGCCGGCTACGCGTCGCTGTCCATGAGCAAGCCCGGAGTCGGCGGCTCCCAAGGCAATTGGCTCGAACAGTCCCTCCACGACCGTGCCGTCGAGGCCGGGGCGATGATCGACTGGGCGCTCGATCGCCCCGAGATCGACCCGCGGCGTATCGGGCTCTGGGGAGCGAGTCAGGGCGGCTGGGTCCTGCCCGAGGTCGCCGTCGACCGGCCGGAGGTGTCCTTCGTCATCGCGGTTTCACCGGCGGTCAACTGGCTCGACCAGGGCCGGTACAACCTGCTGGCCGAACTCGGTGCCACCGGTGCCGGCGAAGCCGAACGTCGGGCCGCGATCGCCGAGAGCGACGCGGTCCGCGCCCTCCTGAATCGGGGCGCCCCCTACGAGGAGTATCTCGAGGCGTCGGCCGACGACGAGCCCATGGACCGCGACCGCTGGGGCTTCGTCCTGCGCAACCACACCGCCGACGCGACGGCCGCGCTCGGGGAACTCGGGCGCAGGGACATCCCGGTGCTGCTCGTCCTCGGCGAGGATGACCGCAACGTCGACGTCGGCGACACCAAGCGCGCCTACGAGCGTCTGCTCGGCGCCCGGCTCACCACGGCGCGTTTTCCCGGCGCCGCGCACACCCTCGCCCGGTCCGGCGTCGAGGAATCGGAGCTGTGGGGAGTCCTGGTCGGCACGTTCGCGCCGCGCCAGGTCTTCGTGCCCGGATATCTCGACGCCCAGCGCGACTTCCTCGCCGGCCTGCCATGACCCACCGCTCCCACCTCTCGTCAGTCCCCGACCAGGTCCATGCGGAGGAACTCGCTGATGCGGAGCAGCCTCGGTGGGCGGGCCACGTCGTCCGAGAGGGCCTGGAACGCCTCGGCCTCCTCGACCAGGCGTGGCGCGGCGAGATCGACCTCCCGCCCATCGACTCGGAGCCGCGCACCGTCGGCCGCCAGGACGTTCTGCACCCAGTCCGAGCGCGATCCGTACACCAGAACGAACAGGTAGCCGCCGTCGACGGGAAAGGCGTCGAGCGGTGTGCGGTAGGTGGCGCCGGAGGTGCGACCCACGTGGGTCAGCACCGGCCACTTCCCGCCCGCGATCGCGCGAGGGTTGAACACCCGCTTGTTGATGTGCCCCCACCACCTCGGCATCGGCATCGGGTTCTCCTTCCCTCGTTCGGTTGATTCCCGGCGGGAGTCCTTACAGATGTAAGGCTGACTTACGCCTGTAAGCTTGTCAACATTTCCGCACCCTGGAGTTGAGCCCTCGTGTCACCATCACCGCAGCCGCCACGGCAACCACTCAGCCGAGATCTCGTGTTGGAGGCCGCGATCCGGGTCGCGGATCGTGGTGGCGTGGAGGCGATCACGATGCGCCGGGTGGCGCAGGAACTCGGAGTGGAGGCGATGTCGCTCTACCACCATGTGCCGAACAAGGACGCGATCCTCGACGGTGTGGTCGACGCGGTGTTCGCGGCGATCGCACTACCCGATGCCCGGTGCGACGACTGGCGCGACGCGATCCGGGTCCGCGCTTCCTCCGCGCGCACTGTCCTGTCACAGCACAGTTGGGCCCTCGGCCTCATGGACTCCCGTCGCAACCCGGGTCCGGCGACGCTACGCCATCACGACGCAGTCCTCGGCGTCCTCCGGGAGGCCGGATTCACGCTGCCGATGGCCGCGCACGCCGTCTCGCTGGTCGACAGCTATATCGGCGGGTTCGTCCTCCAAGAGGCGAACCTGCCGGTGACGACGCCGGGCGATGTCGAGGAAGTGGCGGGCAGCATCCTCGAGCAGCTCCCTGCGGCCGAGTTGCCGTACCTCACCGAGATGATCGTCGACCACGCCCTGCAGCCGGGCTACGACCACACGAGCGAGTTCGGCTACGGCCTGGACCTCATCCTGGACGCGCTCGAGGCCAGGAGGTAGCGCGCAGGAAGTCGCGGTCGGAACCGGCGTCGCCGCTCGCGCGTCCAACACGTATGGGACTGGTGGAGTACTCGTTCGGCACCGGCGAGGGCGCGCCGCGGGACTGGGTGTCCGAGGCGGACCTGGACCTCGGCGGCATCGGGGCCGCGGACGCGGTGAGCCTCGACTTCGACGGCGACGGTCTGCTCGACGACGCGATGTGGGACAGCGACGGGGACGGGGGCGCGGATCGTTCGGTGCTGGACGTGGGTGACGAGGGTCGGTACTTCGAGGACGCCTCGGGTACCGGGGTCTGGGACCTCGAGGTCCCGCCGCCTCCCGCCGAGGCCGGGCACGAGCTGCGCTGGACGGACCCCGGGGGCGTGGACCGTAGAGTGCCGGGCGGCGAGGACGCGCTGCCGGTGGAGGTCGACCTCGACCTCGACGGTGCCCCCGACATCGCGGTGATCGACACCGACGGGGACTCGCTGGTCGACGTCACCCTGCTCCGGTCGGGCCCGGGCGGCCCCTACGCCGCGATCGAGGTCGACGAGCGGTTCGACGGGGCGGCGGACGTGACGCTGTCCGATACTGACGGCGACGGCCGGCTGGACACAGTCGTCCGCGGTTCCGGTTGATCGCGGGCGCTCAGCGTGGCGCCCGACGCAGCGAGTTCGCCGCAACCCCCGCCAGGCCGAGCCCGTACACCGCGGCCCCGGCGAAGACGAGTCCCGGTGAGTGCCCGTCGGGGGCGACCACCGTCGCCGCGGCGGCCAGCGCGCCGATGAACGCCATGTTGAACACGGTGTCCTGCAACGCGAACACCTGCCCGCGCCGGGCGTCGTCGATGTCGATCTGCATCGCCGCGTCCCCGGTGAGCTTGATCGTCTGCCCGGCGAGGCCGAGCAGGAACGCGCCGACCAGCAGCATCGGCTGGGTGAGCCCGGAGATCACCCCCAGTTGCACGGCGGTCGCGAACACCAGCGCGCCCACGACAGTCGGGGACCTGCCGATGCGTGGGATGAGAAACGGGGTGACGGCCGCGGCGAGCAGCATGCCCGCCGCCGCGGCGCCGACCGCGACCCCGAATCCGGCGAACCCGCCCGGCAGCGCGCCCGCATACGAGGGATCCCGGAGGATCAGCACCATGATCAGCGTGTTGATCCCGAACACGATGCGGTGCACGCCGATTCCGATCATCGCGGTGGTGACGCCGGGGGCGCCCCACACGGCGGTGGCCCCGGTGCGCAGGCCTGCCAGCACCGCCCGGACGGCGTCGAGGCCGGTCGGACCCGCATCGGCGAGGTCGCCGGTCGGTCCGAGGCGGTGCGCGGCGAAGCCGACCGCGGCGAGGGCGCCGATCGCGGAACCGACGGAGGCGATGGCGACCGTGAGGCCGGAGCCCCGATCCCCCTCGCCTAGCACTCCGAGGAGCGCGACCGCCGTCCCGGCCCCCGCGGCGGACACCCCGGCCCCCGCGGTCGCCAGCACGGAATTCGTTGACACCAGCCAGGATTGGCGCACCACGTTCGGCAGTGACGCCGAGACCCCCGCCAGCACGAAGCGGCTGACCCCGACCGCGGCGAGCGCGAGCAGCAGCAACGGGGTCTGAGGTCCGCCGGTCAGGAGCACGGCCGCGGCCGCCAGGATCAGGCCGCCGCGCAGCAGGTTCGCCCACATCAGGACGGCGCGCCGGTCCCATCGGTCGAGCAGGGCGCCGGCGAAGGGGCCGACCAGCGAGTAGGGCAGCAGCAGGACCGCGAACCCCGCGGCGATCGCGATGGGATCGGTCTCCCGTTCGGGGTTGAACAGGATGGCGCCGCCGAGCGCGGCCTGGAAGAGCCCGTCGCCGAACTGGCTCGCGAAGCGGACGGTGGTGAGTCGGCCGAGTCCGGGTGACCGGCGCAGCATGGAGCGCAGGCCGCCGTGCTCGCGCGTCGGGTCGGTCGGGGTCGGATCGGGTGGCGTCGACTCCCCCGGCGTCGCGCTTCCCGGCGTCGAGTTCACCACCAGCTGACCCTATCGCGGCGCCGGCGCGAGCTCCCGTGTGCGCCACCACGCGACGGTGGCGGCGGCCGCATCGGCCAGTGGGGTCGGCGCCAGCCCCAGCAGTCGCTCGCTGCGGCCGGAGTCCAGCACGAACGGTCGCTCGAACTGGTACAGCATCTCCGCCAGTTCGCGGCTGTCGCGGTGAACGAGTCCGGCGCCGCGGAGCAGCCAGCCGGGCAGCACGCCGGTCTTCGGGTCAGGCACGCCCGCCGCCGAGGCGTAGGCGTGCACCATCGCGCGCTGGGTGATCGCGGGGCCGGTCGGCGCGTGCAGGACCGAGTTCCACAGCGAGGGGTCGGCGGCCGCGGCGATCATGGCCGCCGCGAGGTCCGGCACGTAGGTGAACGAGTGTGGGGTGTCGAGGCCACCCATGACGCGAACGGTCTTGCCCGACAGAATGATCGGCACCATTCGTTCGCCCGCATGCGCCATCAGCACCCGCGGCCCGAAGAAGTCGGAGGCGGCCACGCTGACGGTGGCGGTGTCCGAGGCCTCGCGCTGGCGCAGCAGTTCGGTGCGGATGCCCAGCTTGCCGTCACGGGCCTCGCGCGGGGTGTCCTCGGTGATGGGACCGTCGACATGCCCGTAGGAGTACAGGCTCTCCGGGCACACCACGACTGCCCCTGCCCGGCCGGCGGCGGCGAGCACGGCCCGCTCTGTGGAGGGCAGCTCGCGACGCCAGGCCTCGGCCGAGTACGCCGAGCCGTGGGTGCAGTGGAACACCGCCGCGGCGCCCTCGAGAGCGGCGTCGAGCGCGCCAGGCACGGAGACGTCGACGCGGAGCCGCTCCACGTTGGGGCGCTCGGGTCCGGAACCGGACCTGGTCAGCACGCGGACCCGGTGTCCCTGTGCCGCCAACTGGTCGGCGACCGTCCATCCGACGGGTCCCGCGCCGGTCACTACCTGCACTGTCGACATCGCAATCACTCCTTGGTGTGGTTTCGGATATTCGAGAGCACTGCTCTCGAAACAACAGTGCGCCGGCTTCGAGAGAATGTCAAGAGCACTGCTCTCTTTTGTTGACAGTGCTCACGAAACCGGTCAGGCTGGGGCGGTGACCGGTACCCCGCGCGAACGCGCACGCGAGCAGACCCTGGCCGACATCACCCGGATCGGCCGGGAGCACCTGGCCAGGGACGGGGCGGCGGCGCTGTCGCTACGCGCGGTCGCCAGGGACCTCGGGGTGGTCTCCTCGGCCGTGTACCGGTACGTGGGCAGTCGCGACGAACTGCTCACCCTGCTCGTCGTGGAGGGATACACCGAGTTGGGTGACGCGGTGGACGCGGCGGTGGCCGCCGTGCCCGCAGGAGATCCGCGTGCCCGGTTGCACGCCGTCGGGCATGCGGTCCGGGACTGGGCGCTGGCGGAGCCGGCGTGCTACGGGCTGCTGTTCGGTAGTCCCGTGCCTGGTTACCGGGCCCCGGCCGAACGCACCACCGGGCCGGGCACCCGCGTCGTCGGCGTGCTGGTCCGAATCTTCGACGACGCCAACCGATCCGGTGAACTCGTTGTCCCACAGACAATTCCGATTGGTGAGTCGCTGCGTGCGAACCTGCGGGCGATCCGGGCGGAGCTGGGTCTCGACCTGTCCGAGGAGGCACTGGCGCGCGGGGTCCTGGCCTGGTCCTCGCTGTTCGGCGCGGTGAACTTCGAGGTGTTCGGTCAGTACGGGGTGGACACCTTCGCGGACCCGCGGGCGCTGTTCGAGCACCATCTGTCGGTGCTGGACGAGATGGTCGGGCTCACCCCGCCGGAGTGAGGCGGCCGGCCGGGCGGCGCGTTACCCGGCACGCGTGTCGTCCGCCGGTGCGATGATTGTCCGGTGGACCACGCAGAAGAACCCGAGGACCGGATGGCGCCGACCGAACCGATCGTGCGCCCGGGCAGCCTGCTGATCTCCTCGACCGAGCTCACCGAGCCGGCCTTCCGCCGCACCGTGGTCTACGTCATCGAGCACAACGACGCGGGCAGCCTGGGTGTGGTGATCAACCGGCCGAGTGAGACCGCGGTGCAGGCGGTGCTGCCCCAGTGGACCGAGCTGTGCGCCAATCCGCGGGCGCTGTTCATCGGCGGCCCGGTGAAGCGGGACTCGGCGCTGTGCCTGGCCACGCTGCGTACCGGCGCGAACATCGACGGGGTGTCCGGGGTGCGCCGGGTGGACGGCCGGGTGGTCATGGTCGACCTCGATTCCGATCCGGACGCCGTCGGCCCGCTCATCGAGGGCGTGCGGGTCTTCGCGGGGTACTCGGGCTGGACCATGGGGCAGCTGGACTCGGAGTTGCAGCGCGACGACTGGACAGTGCTGTCCGCGCTGCCGTCCGATGTGATCGGCCCGCCGCGGATCGATCTCTGGGCGCACGTCCTGCGCCGCCAGCCGCTCCCCCTCGCGCTGCTCGCGACCCACCCGATCGACGTCGACCGGAACTGACCAGCCCGGCCCGCTCGGTTCACCGGCCGGGCGCAGCGCCCGCCGGTTCCGGGTCCTGGCGGCGGGCGAACCGCTGCGCCAGCGCGGCGCAGACGATCAGCTGGATCTGATGGAAGATCATCAATGGCAACACGATCAGGCCGACCGGCTGCCCGGCGAAGAGCACCGAGGCCATCGGCAGCCCGGTCGCGAGCGACTTCTTGGAGCCACAGAAGAGGATCACGATCCGGTCCGGCAGCGAGAACCCGAGCGCGCGCCCGGCGAAGGCCGTCACCCCGAGCACCGTCGCGAGGATCGCGCAGCAGACCGCGACCAGCGCCAGCACCCGCCAGGCGGAGAGCCCGCTCCATGCGTGCTCGTTCATGCCCGCGCTGAACGCCGAGTACACCACCAGCAGGATCGAGCCGCGGTCGACGATCTTGGTCGGTGCGGCATGCCGCTGCAGCCAGCCGGTCACCCACGGCCGGATCAGCTGACCGATGACGAACGGAAGCAGCAGCTGCAGCACGATGTCGACGATCGAGGACGCGTCGACGGTCGCCTCGCCGGTGGTGTTCATCAGCAAGATCACCAGCAGCGGCGTGATGAACACCCCGATGAGATTCGAGAACGACGCGCTGACGACCGCCCCCGCGACGTTGCCGCGCGCGATCGAGGTGAACGCGATGGACGACTGGACCGTCGAGGGCACCAGGCACATGTAGAGCACGCCGGTGTACAACTCGTCGGTGAGGACCGTGGGTGCCAGCACGCGCAGCGCGAGCCCGATCAGCGGGAACAGCAGGTAGGTCGACGCCAGCACCACCGAGTGCAGGCGCCAGTGCTTGAGCCCCTCGAGCGCCTCGCGCGGGTGCAGCCGGGCGCCGTAGAGCAGGAACAGCAGCGCGATCGCGATCTTGGTGGCCCAGTCAAGTGCCGTCTGCCCGCCACCGGATGCGGGGAAGATGCTGGCCACGACGGCCACCGCGATGATCGACAGGATGAACCCGTCGATGTAGAACCTGCTCAAGAACTTCACATCGGTAACGGTAATCCGGGGCCGAATGTCAGCGGTCGGCCAGCCGCCGGTCCGCGAGGGCGTTCAGCACGCCTGCCATCTCCTCTGCCCGTGGCGTGGTGACCGTCAGCCGCTGCCCGTTCGCGGCGGTGAAGACGACCGCGGGCCCGGTCGTGGTGACCACCCCGTAGTTGCCGCGGCCCTTCAGGCGCAGACCCCATCCGCCGAAATCCCTGGACGGGTTCACCTCCTCGACGTGGGCCCCGACCAGCTCCTCGATCCCGTACCCGACCGCGGTCATGCCCAGGTTGCGCACCCACAGCCCCGTCTCGTCGAGGGTGACGCGGAAGCGCAGCAGCCCGACCATCAGCACCGAGACCGGCACGAAGACCGCCAGCGGCCACCACGAGCCCGCCCGCGCGCAGAGCCCGGCGGTGATCGCCGCGCCGACCCCGAGCAGCACCGCCGTGGTCATGGGCCCGAGCCCGAGCCGCTGGGTGATCGGCAGGTTCACCGGCCCGCGGGGCAGCCGGGGGTCCGGCGGCATGGTCGCCGAGGATCGTTCGCGATAGTCGCGCAGGGACGAGGCCCCGAGGATGCCGACGGCGGCGCCTGCCACGATCCCGAGCCCGATCCACGACATCGGCAGCGTCACGTTCACGGCCGTAGCGAGATCCAGTTGCGCGGCGAGCAGCGCGATCCACAGGGTGAACAGCAGGCCGACCACGGTCAGGCCGACGATCAGCATCGCGCGGCGCATCATCAGCATCGCGCCCGCGAGGGCGGCGATCGCGCTGGCGCCGCATCCGACGAGGAGGATCACGATCACCATGGTCGCGGCCAGCGACCCGGGCGTGCTGAAGCCGTCGGGGCCGGTCCCGGACCAGTGCGTGGCGATGGTCTCGGGCAGGCGTGCGGACCAGAGCCTGGTGAGCGTCAGGCCTCCGGCGGCCGCGAGCGCGGGCACACCGATGCCGAACAGGACGCCGGCCGGATCGAAGGTCCGGGAATTGCTCATGGGCGCCGATTCAACCAGGTGCTCGCGCGCGGACCCCTTCAGCTGGGCAGGCAGGCGCCCTTGAGGGCGCACGATCCGCAGGAGTCCATGCCGCAGTCCGCGGCGGCCGCGGCGTCGGCAGCGTGGTCGGCGGACTCCGGCTCGGCGGGGCTGCCGCAACCGCAGTCGTGGCCGCAGCCACCGGCAGGGGCGGCCGCGGCGGCTGCGCGGGCTCCCATGGATCCGCCGTACCCGGCGGTGACCAGGGCCGCGACCACGGCGACGGCGACGGCGAGAAGTCCGCCGGCCGTGCCGAAGGCGAGGGCGCCGATACCGCCGATGACCAGCAACAACGCGGCCGCGGCCATGGTGGGCGCGGCGATGCGGTTGGCGAGGCGGAAGGCGTCGTCGCTGGCGAGGGCCTCGGGGGTGGTGACCCCGGCCCAGCGGTTGCGCGGCAGCCGGCCGGCGATCCCGGCGACCGCCACCACGCCGACGGCGAGGGCGACTACGAACAGCACGGTTGCGACGATGACCACGGGTCCAGGGTACGGCGGGGACCGATGACCGGGACTATTCGGGTGACACCTTAGGCTGGTCGACGGTAATCCATGCCCGAGAACCAGCGCCGAGACGCCGAGCTCAGCGCAGAGTAGATAGCGAAACACGTGACCGAGCCAGTGCAGCAGCCAGCGGACGACGCCACCCCTCAGCACCGATACACCGCGGAGCTCGCGGGTCGGATCGAGCGGCGGTGGCAGGAGCTGTGGAGTGAGCGCGGCACCTTCAACGCGCCGAACCCGGTCGGCGATCTCGCCGGGGAGCTGCCCGCGGACAAGCTCTTCGTCCAGGACATGTTCCCGTACCCGTCCGGCTCGGGCCTGCACGTCGGGCACCCGCTCGGCTACATCGCGACCGACGTGTTCGCGCGCTTCCACCGCATGCACGGGCACAACGTGCTGCACACCCTCGGCTACGACGCCTTCGGCCTGCCCGCCGAGCAGTACGCGGTGCAGACGGGCACCCACCCGCGCACCACCACCGAGTCGAACATCGAGAACATGAAGCGGCAGCTGCGCCGGCTCGGGCTCGGCCACGACGAGCGGCGCTCGCTGGCCACCACCGATGTGGACTTCTACCACTGGACGCAGTGGATCTTCCTGCAGATCTTCAACGCCTGGTATGACATCGACCTCAAGCGGGCCCGCCCCATCGCGGAGCTGGAGGCGGAGTTCGAGTCCGGTGCGCGCACCGCCCCGGACGGCCGGTCCTGGACCGCGCTCGACGCGGGTGAGCGCCGCACGGTGATCGACTCGTATCGCCTTGTCTACCGGTCGGATTCGATGGTCAACTGGTGCCCCGGGCTCGGCACCGTGCTGGCCAACGAGGAGGTCACCTCCGACGGTCGCAGCGACCGCGGCAATTTTCCGGTGTTCCGTAAGCATCTGCAGCAGTGGATGATGCGGATCACCGCGTACTCGGACCGCCTCGTCGACGACCTCGAGTTCCTGGACTGGCCGGACAAGGTCAAGGCCATGCAGCGCAACTGGATCGGGCGCTCGCACGGTGCCCAGGTCCGGTTCGGGGTCGACCCGGCGGTCGACGACGTCGCGATCGAGGTCTTCACCACCCGTCCCGACACCCTGTTCGGTGCCACCTACGTCACCCTCGCCCCCGAACACGAGCTGGTCGATCGGCTGGCCTCGGGCTCGTACGCGGACGACGTGGACCCCCGCTGGACCGGCGGCGCGGCCACCCCGGCCGAGGCCGTCGCCGCCTACCGCGCCTCCATCGCCGCGAAGACAGACCTGGAGCGGCAGGAGAACAAGGAGAAGACCGGCGTCTTCCTCGGCGAGTATGCGGTGAATCCCGTGAACGGGCACCGGCTTCCGATCTTCATCGCGGATTACGTGCTCACCGGGTACGGCACCGGCGCGATCATGGCGGTGCCCGGGCACGACCAGCGCGACTGGGAGTTCGCGACCACCTTCGGCCTCGACATCGTCGAGGTCATCGCAGGCGGCGACATCACCGAGGCCGCCTACACGGGCGACGGTCCGCTGGTGAACTCGGACTACCTGGACGGCCTCGACGTCGCGGCGGCCAAAGCCGCCATCACCGCGCGCCTGGAGGCGGACGGCACCGGCAAGGGCACCATCCAGTACAAGCTGCGGGACTGGCTGTTCGCCCGTCAGCGGTACTGGGGCGAGCCCTTCCCGATCGTCTACGGTGCGGACGGCGTCGCGCACCCGCTGCCGGAATCGATGCTGCCGGTGGAACTCCCGGAGGTCGAGGACTACGCGCCGGTCTCCTTCGACCCGAACGACGAGAACTCCGAGCCGTCCCCGCCGCTGGCGAAGGCCACCGACTGGGTGAACGTCGAGCTCGATCTCGGCGACGGACTGCAGAGCTACCACCGCGACACCAACGTGATGCCGCAGTGGGCGGGCAGCTCCTGGTACCAGCTGCGCTACATCGACCCGACCAACAACGACGAGTTCTGCGCCAAGGAGAACGAGCAGTACTGGATGGGTCCGCGTCCCGAGCTGCACGGCCCGAACGACCCGGGTGGCGTCGACCTGTACGTCGGCGGCGTCGAGCACGCGGTGCTGCACCTGCTGTACTCGCGGTTCTGGCACAAGGTCCTCTTCGACCTCGGCTACGTGAGCTCGAGCGAGCCGTACCGCCGGCTGTACAACCAGGGCTACATCCAGGCCTACGCCTACACCGACTCGCGGGGCGTCTACGTGCCCGCGGAGGAGGTCACCGAGCGCGACGGTGAGTACTTCCACGGCGACGAGCCGGTCCACCGCGAGCACGGCAAGATGGGCAAGTCCCTGAAGAATTCCGTTGCGCCGGACGAGATCTGCGAGGAGTACGGCGCCGACACCCTGCGCGTGTACGAGATGTCGATGGGGCCGCTGGACACCTCACGGCCGTGGGCGACCAAGGACGTTGTCGGGTCGCACCGGTTCCTGCAGCGCGTCTGGCGCACGGTCGTCGACGAGGAGACCGGTGAGCTGCGGGTCACCGACGAGGTGCCGACCGACGACACCCTGCGCGCGCTGAACAAGACGATCGACGGCGTCAACGCGGACTACGCCGCGCTGCGCGACAACACCGCGGCGGCCAAGCTGATCGAGCTGAACAACCACCTGACCAAGGAGTACCCGAACGGGGCGCCGCGGTCGGCGGTCGAGCCGCTGGTGCTCATGCTCGGCCCGCTGGCCCCGCACCTCGCCGAGGAGCTGTGGTCCCGGCTCGGGCACGAGACCTCGCTTGCGCACGGTCCGTTCCCGCTGGCCGAGGACAAGTGGCTGGTCGACGACACCGTCGAGTACCCGATCCAGGTCAACGGCAAGCTGCGCAGCCGGCTCACCGTGGCCGCCGACGCCGACCCGAAGTCCATCGAGGCCGCGGCCCTGGCCGACGAGAAGATCGTCGCCCTCCTGGAGGGCAACGCGCCCCGCAAGGTGATCGTGGTGCCGGGCAAGATGGTCAACATCGTCAAGTAGGCGCTCCGCGCCCGTGCGCGGTTAGCGGGTCCAGGGACCCGCTAACCGCGCACAGGTGGCGAAGCCGCCTTCAGCACTCGGTCGGTGCCGGTTCCCCGCGCAGCCGGGCGTCGACCCAGTCGAATGCCCCGGAGTTCCCGGTGAGTTCGCCGAGGATGTGTTCCCCGGGCACCTGCCGGTACAGCGCGCGCACGCCGTAGCCGCACTGCTCGTCGTACAGGTTGCGGGAGCCGAGCGCCGGGATCCAGAACTCCTGCCCGCCGCTGTAGATGTACAGCGGCGTGCCGGACTTACGGTCCGCCATCTTCATCTTCGTGTAGATGTCATGTGCGACAGGTGAATCCAGTGCTTGCTTCACATTCGCGAGTGCTTCGGCCGGTATCCCGAGGACGCCGGCCAGCGCGAGGGTGTTCGCGCACTGGTCCTTGATGGACGTGATGCTCAGCCGCTGACCGAGAGTGTTGATCAGCGGGAGGATCTCGGGGTTCTCCCTCGTGATCCCGAACAGCGCCGCGAGGAACAGCCCCCCGGCGAGGTTGCCGTTCATGGTGCGTCCGAGCATCTCGAAGTCCGCCGGTATCCCGCCCATCGCGGCGCCGACGATGTCGCCTGCCAGTTCGGGGGCATAGGAGTCGATCAGCTTGACCGCGCCGTGCGTCGCGATCGAACCGCCGGAGTAGCCCATCATGGCGAGCTTGCTGCTGCCGAACTCGGCGGGGAACACGGTGCGCATGCCGCGGATGGTGTCGAGGATCGCGTGCCCGGCGACGAAGGGTTCGGCGTACGCCATCCGGGGGCCCTCGTGATCGGGGATGAGCACCGCGTAGCCGCGTTCCTCGGCCTTCGTGGTGACGGGCCGGAGCAGCTCGAGGAAGTTCTCCGTCGGTGTGATCCCGTTTCCGAGGGTGTGGCCCGGGGTGCAGCTCCGCCCGAGCCCGTTGATCGGCACGTTGTTGACCAGGACCGGCCGCGGTCCCGGGCCGGGCCAGGGGGTTGCGGGTACGACGAGAGTCGCGGTCGCGAACGACGGCGCGCCTGCCGAGTCGGTGCTCTTCACCTTGATCTGGCGCACCTCCCGCACCGGCCCGCGCAGGAGCGCTCGGGCGGCAGGCGTCACATCGCGGGTCTCGATGACCTGGCCGTTGGTCATGCCGGGGAGGCCGGGCGGGTACACGTCGAAGAACGGATCCCCGATCGGTTTGGGCAGCATCTCGGCGCGCAGCGTCTCGAGGGGCGGGGGATCGAGATCGGGCCCCGGGATCACCGAGCCGACCACGCCCGGAATCGCGGACCCCAGCGGTGATCCGGCGGCGGAGCCGGTTCCGAGAGATCCGGTGATCAGCGTCGTCCCGTTCAAGGGCGTGCCGTCCGAGGCGGTGCCGTCGGTCAGGGACCCGGTGCCGATCGAGCCCTCACCTCCGGCGCTGCCGGAGGATTGGGCGACGGCGGTGCCGACCGACGTGCCACCCCCGATCGCGACGCTGACCGCCAAGGCGGCCACACCCATTCGTACCCAGAAACCCCCGTGCTGGATAGGCATGCGCGGCACCGTAACACCGGATTGCCGCGGCCCGAACGGCTTTCGGAGACCACGGTTATCACATCGTGAGCTGCGGTCCACCGAATACGGACGAACCGGACGCGGAGACGGATCGATGCCGGCTCCTCGTTCCATGGAATCCCGTCGGCATCGCCGGTACCCTCGCAACTAGAACAGGTTCTAACAATGAAGGGGTACCGGCATGGCGGCATCACGCGAAGACATCCTGAACACCATCGAGAGCTACGTGAAGTCGGTGGCGGGCGGCACCGTGGACGACGTCCTGGCGCTGTACGCGCCCGGCGCCACCGTCGAGGATCCGGTCGGCACCGACCCGCGGACCACCGAGGAGTCGCTGCGCGAGTTCTACGGCATCATCGAGCCGCTCGAGCAGACCGCCGAGCTCGGCGTCGTCAAGATCGCGGCGGGCACGGCCGCCTTCAATTTCACCCTCACCACCATCATGGGTGATCAGAAGGTCGAGATCTCCGTCATCGATGTGATGACCTTCGACGACGACGCCAAGATCACCACCATGAAGGCGATCTGGGGTCCGGAGGACATGGTCGCCAGCTGACCGCTCGCCCGGGTTCGGCCTGCGGGTCATACTCAGGTCGGACCCGGGATCAGCTCCAGGCCTGACGACAGCTGGCCGTCGCCGCAATACGTTCGGATCGCAACAGAATCACCAGGCGACCGAAAGCGTGTGATGACCCAGATCTTGTCCCAGGCCGAGGCCCCGCCGACTCCCCGCTCACTTACGCGCATAGTGGGCGTGGACGTCGCGCGGGGCCTTGCCGTGCTCGGGATGATCGCCGTGCACACCGCCAGCGCCGAACAGATCGGCGAGTTCGCCTTCTTCGCGCTCAGCGGCCGATCCGCCATTCTCTTCGCGGTCCTCGCCGGGGTGTCGCTGGCCCTCACCACCGGCGGCACCCGCCCGCCCTCGGGGCCAGGGCTGGCCGCGGCGCGCAGGTCCATCGCCGCGCGGGCTCTCGCCCTCTTCGTCCTCGGCCTCGTCCTCACCCAGCTCGGTTCGCCGGCGATGGTCATCCTCGCGACGTACGCGGTCCTGTTCCTGATCGCGCTGCCGCTGCTGCGGCTGAGCTGGCAGTGGCTGGCCGCCGCCGCGGCCGTGGCCGCCGTCGCGGGCCCGCTGCTCTCGTTCGCCATCCGTTCGCACGTGGCGGTGCCCGACACCTTCGGGGAGACCGCGCGATTCGACATGCTCACCTCGGTGGACGGGATCCAGCACCTCGGTTCGGTGATCCTGCTGCAGGGCACCTACCCGGTGCTCACCTGGGTGCCGTTCCTGCTCGCGGGCATGGCCATCGGCCGCTGGGGCCTGCGGCGTGAGCGGGCGGGCCTCGTCCTTGTCGGGCTCGGCTCGGCGCTGGCCGTGCTCGGGCTCGGCGGGTCCTGGGTGGCGCTGAACCTGTTCGGCGGCAAGGACGCGCTGGTGGCCCACCTGGACGAGATGATGCCGGGCGAGGGTGCCCAGCTGCTCGCGGACCTGCTCCGGATGGGGAGCTTCGGCACCGTCGGCACCGATCCCTGGCAGTGGATGCTCACCAGCACCCCGCACAGCGGGACCGCGTTCGAGGTCGTGGGATCCGGCGGCGTCGCCGTCGCCGTTCTCGGCCTGTGCCTGCTCGCGGCGAGGGTCGCCCCGCGAATCCTGGCGCCGCTGGCCGCGCTCGGTTCGATGCCGCTGACGATCTACGCCGGGCACATCGTGGCCCTGGCGCTCCTGCTGCGCATCGAGTCGTTCACCCAGTCCTGGGCGACCCTGCTCTGGTTCGTGGCGGTGCCCCTGGTCTTCGCGACGCTGTGGCGGCGCTACCTCGGGCGGGGTCCGCTCGAATGGGCTCTGAACAAGATCGGGGCGGGCGCCGCCCGGCTCGGCTCCCGGCCCGCGGTCAGCTAGCGCGCGCGAACGTCGCCCAGGCCTTGGCGGCGACCGCGCCGCCGGGCCGGGTCGCGGTGAGCACCACGTCCACCCGCGGCTCGCCGTCCTGGACGTACTCCTGCAGCACCTCGCCGGAACAGGCCAGGGTGTCCGCGGCCGACACCCGCTCCAGGAACCGGGTCCGGAACCGCCGCACCGACTCCGGGCCCAGCCAGTCGGTGGCGAAGTTGGCCAGCAGGCCGGAGGCGACGGCATCGGTCGCCGAGCCGTGCGACCAGGAGTCGGCGATCAGCCTGCCCTCGGCGTCGCGGAACTCGGTCAGCTGCTCGGACTCGTTGCCGCGGGAGTGCACGTTGAGCCGATCGCCCGCCCGCGGCGGGGGGCCGAAGAACCGGCAGTCCTGCTCGGCGGGCATGGCCTGCTGATCCGGCCTGGCCGACCCCGGCACGAACCCTTCGGAGCAGAGGTAGGTCGGCGGCACCACCGGGCGCTCGGCGTCGCGGTACGCGCCGTGGGTGGAGCGGATGGCCTCCGCGAACTCGAGGATCTTGCCGCGCTCCAGGTCGACGGTGATGCCGGTGAACGGCGCCCCCACCGGGCTCGCTGCGGTTGTGGTGATCATCGATCCGCACCTCCTTCGATCAGTTCGGATACCGCGACGTTAGGTCCGCGCGAGGGTTCGACGGCATCCCCTTCCCGCTGATCGGGAGACCCCGGGCACCGGCTTG
Organism: Rhodococcus sp. PvR044; assembly: GCF_040548995.1. Lineage (NCBI taxonomy): Bacteria > Bacillati > Actinomycetota > Actinomycetes > Mycobacteriales > Nocardiaceae > Rhodococcus > Rhodococcus sp. PvR044. Next base: position 276,251 of record NZ_JBEPSX010000002.1, on the reverse strand, counting down.
CTGGGCGGGGGCGAAATCGTCCCGGTCAGCGGGAAGGCCCCATGAACTCGCATGCCGTCGCCCCGAAGTATGAGGCGCATCACATCAGTGCGTTTCTCGAGCGCGTTTGTCTCGAGAGTGAGAGAAGAGGTGGCAATGGCGCTGCAATCCAAGTCCGAAGCCGACGAGGTCAGGATGATCGAGGCGGCGGCGGCCCCTACCCGGTTTGCCCGCGGGTGGCACTGCCTTGGCCTGCTGAAGTCATTCCAGGACGGAAAGCCGCACGAGGTCAAGGCATTCGGCACCTCGCTGGTGGTGTTCCAGTCGGAGTCGGACGGCAAGATCAACGTGCTCGACGCGTTCTGCCGGCACATGGGCGGCAATCTCGCCCAGGGCACCGTCAAGGGTGACTCGATCGCCTGCCCGTTCCACGACTGGCGCTGGGGCGGCAACGGCAAGTGCACCGACATCCCCTACGCCCGCCGCGTTCCCCCGCTCGCGCGCACCCGCTCCTGGCCGACGCTCGAGCGCAACGGCCAGCTGTACGTGTGGCACGACCCGCAGGGCAGCAAGCCCACCGATGAGGTGACCATCCCCGAGATCGAGGGCTTCGGCTCCGACGAGTGGACCGCCTTGACCTGGAACTCCATGCTGATCGAGGGCTCGCACTGCCGCGAGATCGTCGACAACGTCGTGGACATGGCGCACTTCTTCTACGTGCACTACTCGTTCCCGCGTTTCTTCAAGAACGTCTTCGAGGGCCACGTGGCCACCCAGTACATGCGCTCCACCCCGCGGCACGACATCTCGGTCGGCACCAGCTACGACGATCCGAACTCCACCCTGCGTTCGGACGCCTCGTACTTCGGTCCGTCCTACATGATCGACTGGCTCTGGAGCGATGCCAAGGGCATGACGATCGAGACGGTCCTCGTCAACTGCCACTACCCGGTCGACGAGAACTCCTTCGTGCTGCAGTACGGCGCGATGGTCAAGAAGCCGCAGGGCATGTCGGACGAGGCGGCCGAGGGCATGGCCGAGCAGTTCGCCGAGGGCGTCGAGATGGGCTTCGAGCAGGACGTCGAGATCTGGAAGAACAAGGCGCCCATCGACAACCCGCTGCTGTCCGAGGAGGACGGCCCCGTGTACCAGCTGCGCCGTTGGTACAAGCAGTTCTATGTGGATGTCGAGGACATCACCGAGGACATGACCAAGCGCTTCGAATTCGAGATCGACACCGATCGGGCCGTGAAGAGCTGGGAGGCGGAGGTCGCCGAGAACATCGCCAACGGCGTCGTCCCGCTCCAGAGCAACGCCTGAACCACCACCGACTTCCAGCCTCACAGCTAGACAAGAAGGAACATCACCATGACCAACAAGGCCATCGACAACCTCATCGAGATCGCGGATCAGATTCGCGACCAGGCAACGGAGGCCGAGCGGATCGGCCGCCTGCCCGACGACACCGCGAAGAAGCTCAAGGCGGCAGGCCCGATCAAGCTGCTGCAGCCCAAGCAGTACGGCGGCTTCGAGGCGCATCCCCGCGAGTTCTCGGAGACCGTGATGAAGGCGGCCTCGCTCGATCCGGCCACCGGCTGGGTGTGCGGCATCGTCGGCGTGCACCCCTGGCAGCTGGCCTTCGCGGACCCGAAGGTCCAGGAGGAGATCTGGGGCCAGGACCACGACACCTGGGTGGCATCGCCGTACGCGCCCACCGGCATCGCCAAGCCGGTCGACGGCGGCTACATCTTCAACGGCCGCTGGCAGTTCTCCTCCGGCACCGATCACTGTGACTGGATCTTCCTCGGCGCCATGGAAGGCGACAAGGACGGCAACATGGCGCTGCCGCCGCGGATGCTGCACATGATCCTGCCGCGCAAGGATTACGAGATCGTCGAGGATTCCTGGAACGTCGTGGGCCTCAAGGGAACCGGCTCCAAGGACATCATCGTCCGGGATGCCTTCGTGCCCTCCTACCGGGTGATGGACGGCGACGAGGTGATCAACGGGACCGCGCAGAAGAACGCCGGGATGACCGAGACCCTCTACAAGATGCCCTGGTCCAACATGTTCCCGCTCGGCATCTCCTCCGCCGTCATCGGTATCGCCGAGGGCGCCCTGGCCGCGCACCTGGACTACCAGCGTGACCGGGTCGGGGCGCAGGGCACCGCGGTCAAGGACGACCCGTACGTGCTCTTCGCGATCGGCGAAGCCGCCGCGGACATCAACGCCGCCCGCCAGGAACTGCTGGCGAACGTCGACAAGATGTGGGAGATCGTCGAATCCGGCAAGGAGGTCTCCTTCGCGGATCGCGCGGCCGGTCGTCGCACCCAGGTTCGTGCCGCCTGGCGCGCCGTCGGCGCCGTCGACCAGATCTTCGCCCGCTCCGGCGGCAACGCGCTGCGCATGGACAAGCCGCTGCAGCGATACTGGCGTGACGCGCACGCCGGCCTGGCCCACGCCATCCACGTGCCCAGCACCGTCTACCACGCTTCCGCGGTGAGCTCGCTCGGTCTCGACCCGGCCGACAACCTCAAGTCGATGATCTGATCCGGTCCCGCACAAGCACTGAAAACAGAAGAAGGACAACACATGACTGACATCAAGGGCTTGGGCTACATCAAGGTCCAGACCAACGACATGGAGCGCTGGCGCAAGTTCGCGTTCGAGGTGCTCGGCTTCGCCGAGGGCTCCGGTCCGGACGAGAACGCCATCTACCTGCGGATGGACGAGCGCGCCGCGCGCATCGTCATCGTGCCGGGTGACACCGACGAGGTCGTCACCATCGGCTGGGAGGTGCGCGACCACGCCGCCCTGGTCCGCGTGCAGGAGGCCGTCGAGGCCGCGGGTATCGCGGTCAAGCCTCTCGCGCTGGAGGAGGCCGACGCCCGCCGGGTCGAGGAGGTCATCACCTTCCAGGATCCGACCGGTGCCACCCTCGAGATCTTCCACGGCGCGGTCCTCGACCACAGCCCGGTCGTCACCCCGTTCGGTGCCAAGTTCGTCACCGGCGCACAGGGTCTCGGCCACGTGGTGCTGCCGGTGATGGACATCAACGGTGCGTTCGCCTTCTACACCGAGGTGCTCGGGTTCCTGCCTCGCGGCGCCTTCCGCATCCCGGCTCCGCCGGAGTTCGGCCCGATGCGGGTGCGCTTCATGGGCGTCAACGAGCGCCACCACAGCCTGGCGCTGTGCCCCGCCCCGCACGGCGGTGCCCCCGGCCTGGTGCACATCATGGTCGAGGTCGACACCCTCGACGCGGTCGGTCAGGCGCTCGACCGCGTCGTCAAGGACGGCTTCTCGGTCTCCTCGACCCTGGGCAGGCACACCAACGACAAGATGGTCTCGTTCTACGTTCGCGCTCCCGGAGGCTGGGACATCGAGTTCGGAACCGAGGGCATGCGGGTCGACGAGAAGTACTACTCCTCGGAAGAGATCACCGCCGACAGCTACTGGGGCCACGACTGGTCCGGCAGCGAGCCCCTGGCGGCTATGTAGTCACACCCCCCCTCACTTCGCGCGCGGTCCCACCGTTCGTGTGCTTCACCAGAGCACAGGCACCGGGTCCGCGCGCGAGGTGTATCCAGACCCAGATCGAGAGGACCGCAATGACGAGCAACACCGTGACCGTCCATCCGAGGTCGGCCGACGAGATCGAACAGTGGGACCACGAGGCCGATGTGGTGGTGGCGGGGTTCGGCGTTGCCGGCGCGTCCGCGGCCGTGGCCGCGGCCCAGGAAGGCGCCGACGTGCTGGTGCTCGAGCGCACCGGCGGATGGGGTGGCGCGGCCGCGATGGCAGGCGGGTTCATCTACCTGGGCGGCGGCACCCCGCTCCAAAAGGCCTGTGGCTTCGATGATTCCGTCGAGAGCATGAAGGCCTTCATGACGGCGGCGCTCGGCCCCGGCGTGGACGCGGAGAAGATCGACGCGTATTGCCAGGGCAGCGTGGACCACTACGGCTGGCTGGTCGAGTGCGGCGTGCCGTTCAAGGCGAGCTTCTGGGGTGAGCCGGGCTGGGAGCCGCCGGGCGACGACGGTCTGCAGTACACCGGTGGCGAGAACGCCGCGCCGTTCGCCGCTACCATCCCGCCTGCCCCGCGCGGGCACGTGCCGCAGATGGCGGACAAGCAGTCCGGCGGCGAGCGCGGTGGCGGCTACATGTTGATGAAGCCGCTCACCGACACCGCGGCCGAGCTCGGCGTGCGCTCGGTCTACGACATCCGCGTGCAGGCGCTGGTCACCGACGACAGCACCGATGGCCCCGAGGCTTCGCCCGAGGGGATGGGCCGGGTGGTGGGCGTGGTGGCGACGCAGTACGGGAAGGAGATCGCCATCCGGGCCCGCCGCGGCGTCGTGCTCGCAACCGGCAGTTTCGCCTACAACGACCGGATGGTCGAGGCGTACGCGCCTCGGCTGGTCGGCCGTCCCGCCGCCTCGATCGAGGAGCACGACGGCCGCGCGATCCTGATGGCGCAGGCGCTCGGCGCGGACCTGGCGCACATGGACGCCACCGAGGTCGCGTTCTTCTGCGACCCGCAGCTGTTCATCCGCGGCATCCTGGTCAACGGCCGGGGGCAGCGCTTCATCAACGAGGACACCTACCCCGGCCGGGTCGGGCAGGCGACCCTGATCGAGAACCAGAACCAGGCGTTCCTGGTGATCGACGAGGCCGCGTACGAGGAGGCGTTGACCACCCCCACCGCCACCCCGTTCCTGCGGCATCAGCCGACGTGGGTCTGCGAGACGGTCGAAGAACTCGAGGCGGAGATGGGGCTGCCCACGGGGACCCTGCAGTCCACCGTCGAGGTCTACAACCGGCACGCTGCGAATGGTGAGGACCCGGTGCTCGGCAAGAAGCCGGAATGGGTCAAGCAGATCGGGTCGCCGGTCGCGGCGATCGACCTGCGCGGGTTCACCGGCGGGTTCACCCTCGGCGGGCTGCGCACCAGCGTCGACTCCGAGGTTCTGCACGTCTCGGGTGCGCCGATTCCCGGCCTGTTCGGCGCCGGCCGGTGCACCGCGGGGGTGTCCGCGGGCGGGTATGCCAGCGGTGCGTCGCTCGGCGACGGCAGCTTTTTCGGCCGCCGTGCGGGCCGGTCCGCCGCCAAGGGCTGATCCCACTGAACGGACGATAACCGCTGGTCAACAGCAAAGGGCCCCGGGTCGAGTCAATCGACCCGGGGCCCTTTGCCGTCCCGTGACAGAAAACGAACCACTCGGTCGTGTGTGACAGCCGACACAAGCTCGTGCTATCAATAGTCATATTCCTAATCGAAACACCCCGGTCGGACCCCCAGCCGATCGTCGCACCAACCCGGCGCCCCCTGCCGCAGCACTCCCGGAGGACCCCATGACAACTTTGGTCGACGCCAGCACCCCGAGCGCCGTACTCGATCGCGTCTCGCTCGTTCTGGATGCCTTCGACGGACCGGGCCGGCTGACGCTCGCTCAGGTGGTTCGGCGCACCGGGCTGCCGCGCTCCTCGGCACACAGGATGCTCGAGCGGCTCGTCCACCTCCGCTGGCTGCGCAGGCAGGGTCGCGACTACGAGCTGGGCATGCGCCTGGTCGAGCTCGGCTCCCTCGCGGTGCACCAGGATCGGATGCACCGGGCCGCGCTGCCCTTCCTGCACGAGCTGCACCGGGTGACCGGCCACGTCGTCCACCTGGCGATCCTCGACGGGCCCGACGTGGTGTACCTCGAGAAGATCGGTGGCCGGATGGCCGCAGCCATCCCGACCCGCGTCGGCGGCCGCTACCCCGCGCACTGCACCGGGGTGGGCAAGGCGATCCTCGGGTTCGCGGGCGAGGCCCAGCTCGCGGCTCTCGACGGCGACCTCCTCAGCCGCAAGACCAAGTACTCCATCTCCACGGGGGCCCAGCTCCGCGCCGAGCTGGCCAAGGTGCGCGAGCAGGGCATCGCCTACGAGCGCGAGGAGTCGCTGCCCGGGTTCGGCTGCGTGGCGGCCCCGATCGGGAACATCGGCGAGGCGGTCGCGGCCGTCTCGATCTGCGGGCCGGTCTCGCAGATGAAGCTCGACCACCGGCTGGCCGCACCCGTGCGGATGACCGCGCTGGGAATCTGGCGCAACATCGAGGGCGGCCCGGTCCGGGTCCAGCCGACTCTGCAGCAGCAGCCGCGCCCCATCCTCGGCGGGCCGTCGGCCCACCGCGCCCGCCCCGCGGCGGCCCCGACGGATCTGCAGTACGCATGAGCGTCGACGCCGAGGTGGCAGCGATCCTCGACGCGCTGAATGCCGGCTTCCCGAAGGTCGAGACGATGACCGGCGCGCAGGCGCGCGCCGCGATCCGGGCCAGGCTGGTGGTGCCGGATCAGCCGGAGCCGGTCGCCGAGGTCGCCGAACGTGTGCTCCCCGGTCCCGGCTCTGACCTGCCGGTCCGGATCTACCGGCCCGTGGCCACCTCGGGTGCAGAGGCCCCGATCGTGGTGTTCGCGCACGGCGGCGGGTTCGTCTTCTGCGACCTGGACACCCACGACGGGATCTGTCGGGCGATGGCCAACGGCGTCGGGGCGATCGTGATCTCGGTCGACTACCGGCTGGCCCCGGAGACGCGGTGGCCCGCCGCCGCCGAGGACGTCTACGCCGTGGTGGCGTGGGCGGCCGACCACGCGGCGGAACTCGGTGGCGACGCCGGCCGCATCGTGGTCGCCGGGGACAGCGCCGGTGGCAACCTGGCCGCGGTGACCGCGCTCATCGCCCGTGAGCGTGGCGGCCCGGCCCTCGCGGCGCAGCTGCTGCTGTACCCGGTGATCGCCGCGGACTTCGAGACCGATTCCTACCGGGAGTTCGCGACCGGGCATTTCAACACCCGTGCCGCGATGCAGTGGTACTGGGACCAGTACGTCGCGGTCGAGGACCGGGATCACCCGCATGCCTCTCCCCTACGCGCGGAGCTCGCCGGCCTGCCGCCGGCCGTGGTGGTGACCGCGGGCTGTGACCCGCTCCGCTCGGAGGGTGACGCCTTTGCGGATGCCCTTGCCGCCGAGGGTGTTCGGGTCAATCATCGTCGATACGACGGGGCGATTCACGGGTTCATGACGATGGGCATGCTGGCCCTTGCGCGCACAGCGCAGAAGCAGGCGTGGGCGGACATGAGGGAAATCCTCGACCCGGCCCGCTAGGGGCTCACTCGAGGTCGGGGTTCTCCGACTCGGTCTCGACCTCCACCTGGCGCCAGGCGCCGGGGGTCGGCTTCGGGAAGCCGGCGTCGTCGCCGTCCTTGACCTGTGCGAGGACGGCGTCGGCCTTGTCGATGTCGGCGATCAGCTGCTCGGCCAGATCGCGCTCGGCGGCGTAGTACCGCTCGGCCCACCGCAGCACGATCTGCGAGTACGCCCATGCCGGTTCCTTGTCCGCGCCGGAGGCATCGGCCGCGGCGCGCCGTTCCATCTTCGACACGTACTCGATGTGCTCGCGGAGGATCTCCTTGAGCCGTTCCGGTTTGTTCAGGTGCCCGAGCCAGATGCGAAGCATCACACCGTGTTTGAGAATGGGCGGATCGATCGGCGCCTCGTTGGACCAGCGCCCGACCGCGGCGGTGCCCGCCTCGGTGATCTTGTAGAGGCGGCGGCCGCGGACGCCGTTGTCGTGCTGCACCCGGGAGGTCACGAAACCGTGCTTCTCGAGCTTCTTCAGCTCCGTGTAGACCTGGCTGAACGACGGGCTCCAGTAGAAGAACTTGATGCTCCAGTCGGCCCACTTCTTGAGCTCGTAGCCGGACAGCTCCTCGTCGAACGCGAGCATGCCGAGTACGGCCCAGCTGGTCGCGGGCAGATTGGGTAGGTCGGACTCGGAGGCCGGTTCGGTCGGTGCCACCTGGGGAGCCTAACAACTGGACAGATGACCTGGACAAGGCAAGCTACCACTGACCGGGAACCTGGATGGTGCCGCGCACAGGGTGTGGCGATCCTGGTTGTTGCCCGTTTCATCAGGAGGAACCGCAATGAGTGCAGAGATCACAGCCGTCGCGTCGAGGCGAGCGGAGCGACGGGGGATGTCAGAGCAGGACGCTCTCTCGGCTCCCGACGCCGCCACACTGAGAAAGGTGATGGGGCACTTCTGCACCGGCGTCGCGGTGATCGCCGCCCACGACGGCGACCGGCCCCTCGGGTTCGCCTGCCAGTCGGTGGTGTCGGTGTCGCTGGATCCGCCGTACATCTCGTTCTGCCCCGCGAAGACCTCCACCAGCTGGCCGTTGCTGCGGGAGGCCGGTTCGCTGTGCATCAACATCCTCGCCCACGATCAGAAGGACGTCTGCTCGACCTTCGCGGTGAGCGGCGGCGACAAGTTCGCCCAGGTCGACTGGAGCCCGGCGGGCAACGGCGCTCCGGCGCTCGGCGGCGCGCTCGCGAGGATCGAGGCCACGGTCGAACTCGAGCACGACGCGGGCGACCACACCATCGTGCTCGCCCGGATCACCGACCTGACCGCGGATGCCGAAGGCAGGCCCCTGCTGTTCTTCAAGGGCGGGTTCGGCGGGTTCTCGGAGTAGCCACGCGCCTCAGGCGGTGCCGCGGTGCTCCGCGCGCCGCTGCAGGGCCAGCTCGCGCAGCGTTCGCCGGGACGGCTTGCCCGCGGCGATCCGCGGCATCTCGCTGAGCAGGATCACCTCGGATGGCACCTTGTAGCCGGCGAGCGCATCGAGACAGTGCTCGATCAGCTGCCGTCCGGTCACACTGTGCCCGGGGCGCGGGACCGCATACGCGATCCCGCGCTCCCCCATGCGCTCGTCGGGCACCCCGACGACCGCGACCTCGCCGACCGCCGGGTGCCGGCTCAACACCTGCTCCACCTCGGAGGGGTACACGTTGAAGCCGCCGACGATGAACATCTCGCCGATCCGGTCGACGATCCGCAGTTCCCCGTTCTCGAGCACCCCCACGTCGCCGGTGTGCAGCCAGCCGTCGCCGTCGAGAGTTCTCGCGGTGGCCGGCTCGTTCTCGAAGTAGCCCGACATCACGTTGTATCCGCGGACCAGGACCTCGCCCGAGGTGCCGTCCGCGACGGCGTTCCCCTCGGCGTCGACAACGCGCAGCTCCACCCCCGGCAGCGGCGGTGCGGCGAGTGAGACGGTCTGTGGTTCGGGGTGTCTCGCGGTCACGGTGCCGCTGGCCTCGGTGAGTCCATAGCCGGTGACGATCAGGGGGATGCCCAGCACCCGGCGGATGTGGTCGAGCAGCGGGGCCGCCACCGTCGCCGCGCCGGTGACCGCGAGCCGCGGGGTGTGCGCCCGCGGGTCTCGCTCCGCGGGCGAGGCGGCGATCAGATCGGTGAACAGCGTCGGCGGCCCGGACAGCACGGTGATCCGTTCGGTCGCGATCCGGGTGAGCGCGGCCGCCGGGTCGAACACGTCCACGGCGACGTAGCAGCCGCCGGCGGCCAGCGCCGCCAGCAGGCCGGCGTTGAGGCCGAACGAATGCGACAGCGGGGTCACCCCCAGGATCCGGTCGCCTCTACCGATCCCCAGCCGCCCGGACAGGGCTCGGTACACGCGCACCAGTTGTCCGTGCCGGAGCATCACGCCCTTGGCCGGACCGGTCGAGCCGGACGTCGACATGATGTAGGCGAGGTCGTCGGGCCCGGGCGGTCCCGGCCGGTGGTGCGCCCGCAGGTCGACGGTGCGTGGCTTCGCCGCGCACCCGAGGAACTGCGCCCAGCTCGTGATGTGCAGGTCCGGCTCACGGTGGAAATCGACGATCCGCTCCAGATCCGGGAGACCGAGCACCGGCCGGCCGGGTCCGGATTCTCCTGCGGCCGCCCGGAGCATCGCGGCGTAACCGGTGCCGAGGAACCCGTCGTCAACGAAGAGCACCCGGCTCCGGGTCGTGCGCAGCTGATGCGCGGCCTCGGTGCCGCGAGCCCTGGTGTTGACGGGCACCACCACCGCGCCGATGGAATGGGCGCCGAGGGCGACCACCGCCCATCGCGCGGAGTTCGGCGCCCACAGGGCGATGCGGTCGCCGTGCCGGATCCCGCTGGCGGACATCGCCATCCCCGCGCGGGAGGCGGCCGCCGCGAGCTGTTCGTAGGTGAGCCGCTCCCGTCCGTCCACGACGGCCTCGCGTTCGGGGTGGCGCCGCGCGGACTCGCTCAGCACAGCCCATATCGTGTCGGGGGAAATGTCGCCGACGGTCATAACCGAGGGACCGTACCGGACATCGGGGCACCTCTGTTCCGCTGGTCGGCGGTCTCCCGCTGGGCGGGAAGGCCGGGGGGCACGTGCGGGCCGTTGTGGCTACCGTCACACGTACAGACCGTACCCATATGCCCGGGAGAGATCATGGCCTCAGCAGACGACATCCGTTCGACGGTGTCGAAGTACCTCGACGCGGTGGGGGGCGGAACGTCGGCCGACGTCGCCGCCCTGTACGCGGACGACGCCACCCTCGAGGATCCGGTCGGCACCGAGCCGCTGGTCGGCCGCGAGGCCATCGAGAAGTTCTACAGCGCGCTGGACGCGGTGCAGAACAAGACCGAACTGCTCTCCATCCGGGTCGCGGGCAACTCGGCCGCCTTCGCGTTCCGGGTGGTCACCGACACCGGCGAGCAGACCATCACGATCGAACCGATCGACGTCATGACCTTCGACGACCAGGCGCGGATCACCAGCATGCGCGCGTTCTGGTCGCAGGACGACATCAGCTTCGGCTGAGTATCACCAGAGAGAGAACTATGTCTGCAAGCGAACAATCCTGGGACCATGAGGTCGATTTCGTCGTGGTCGGCAGCGGTTGCGGCGGCCTCACCGGCGCCCTCTCCGCGGCCGACCGGGGCCTGGACACCCTCGTCATCGAGAAGGCCGCCGTGTACGGCGGCACGACCGCACTGTCCGGCGGCGGCATCTGGGTCCCCAACAACCCGCTGCTCGTCCGTGAGGGACTCGGCGACTCGCGCGCGGACGTGCGCACCTACCTCGACGCCGTCGTCGGGGACCGGGTGCCCTCGAAGAACCTCGACGCGTTCATCGACGAGGGCCCTCGCACCCTCGAGTTCCTGGAGACCTCGAGCCCGCACATGCGGTTCCAGTGGTGCACCGGCTACTCCGACTATCACCCCGAGCAGCCGGGTGGCCGCCCCAACGGCCGCACGATCGAGCCGCTCCCGGTGAACCTCAAGGAGCTCGGCGAGGACGAGGACCTGCTGCGTCCGGCCGCGCTGGCGACTCCCCCTGGGCTGTTCATCACCTCGAAGGACTTCGTGCAGCTCAACATGGTGACGCGGACCTGGAAGGCAAAGTGGACCGCGCTGCTCACCGGTCTGCGTGCCGTCAAGGCCATCGTCCTGCGCCGGCACATGGACACCCTCGGCCGCGCGCTCATCGCCCGGCTGCGGCTGGCGCTCAAGGATGCCGGTGTCCCGCTGTGGCTGAACACCGCGCTGCAGTCCCTTGTCACCGACGAGTCCGGCGCCGTCACGGGTGTGGTCGCCGAGCGCAACGGCAAGCAGGTGCGGATCCGCGCCCGCCGCGGCGTGCTGCTGGCCAGTGGCGGCTTCGAGTACAACGAGGAGATGCGCAAGCGCTACCTGCGCGAGGGCGGCAAGGACAACTTCAGCGCCGCCGCGGTGGAGAACACCGGTGACGGGATCATCGCGGGCGAGAAGCTGGGCGCCGCTTTGGATCTCATGGACGATGCGTGGTGGATGCCTTCCTTCAGTCGCCCCGACGGCATCAACCAGGTGCTGGTCTCGGAGCGCTCGATCCCGCGTTCGATCATCGTCGACCAGCACGGCAAGCGCTTCACGAACGAGGCGTCGCCGTATGTGACGTTCGTGCACGATCAGCTCGCGGGCGGACACGAGCCCACCTGGTTCGTCTTCGACCACAAGGCCAAGGGCCGCTACCCGATCGGTGGCATCATGCCCGGCCAGAAGTTTCCGAAGGCCTGGCTGGAGAGCGGTCTGATCCAGACCGCCGAGACCGTCGAAGAGCTCGCGGCGAAGATCGATGTCCCGGTGGCGGCGCTCGCCGACACCGTCAAGCGGTACAACGGATTCGCCAGGGCAGGCCGGGACGAGGACTTCAACCGGGGCGCCAGCGCCTACGACAACTACTACGGCGACCCGACCCTGGCGCAGCCCACGCTGGACGTGCTGGACCAGGGACCCTACTACGCGCTGCGTACCCGGGCCGGGGACCTCGGCACCAAGGGCGGGCTGGTCTACAACGAGAAGGCGCAGGTGCTTCGTGCCGATGGCGAGCCCATCGCGGGCCTCTACGCCACCGGCAACACCTCGGCCGCGGTGATGGGCAACGACTACGCCGGTGCAGGCGCGACCATCGGTCCGGCAATGGTGTTCGGCTACATCGGCGCGCGGCACGCCGCCGGGGTCAACTAGGAGACGAGGCGACCATGCAGGAACTGAGCTGCACCAGCTGTGGGAACCGGGTGTTGGTGGAGAAGTACAGCCCCACCCACACCAGCATCCAGTGGCTGGCGGACGCGGAGGAGTCCTGCCCCGAGTTTGCGCGGCAGGCCGCGCTCGGCATGGACAGCAAGTGGATCCCCACCTGCACCGCGTTGCGTGACTCGATCGAGGAGGCCGCGATGAAGGGTGTGCTCGAGACCGACGCGCTCCGCAGCTATCCGGTTCCCGGTCGCCTGGACTGATCCGAGCCAGACCCGTTGACCCAATGTCACATTCGTTCAGTTCGGCCGAACGAGTGTGACATTGGGTCACAGTCGTTTCTGGGGCCTAACGCCCGAGGAACTCCAGGGTGAGGCGCTCGAAGTCCGCCTTGCGCTCGATCTGTGCCCAGTGCCCGCAGCGCGAGAACACGTGCAGTTCCGCGTTCGGCATCTGCCGGAACGGGAACAGGCTGCCCTCGTAGGGCAGCATCCGGTCGTCCCGGCCCCAGACGAGCAGCGTCTCCTGCTGCACCTGGGACGCCCTGGCCCACAGCTGCGGTCGGTCCGCGAACCGCGGGTCGGAGAACGTCTGAAAGATCTTGAAGGTGTTGGCGATCGCGCCCGGCGCAAGGGCGTTCGCCAGCCGCTGATCGATCAGTTCGTCGGTGACCACCGCGGGGTTGCCCACCATCGTGTCCACCCACGCGACCATGCCCTCGCGCGTCGGGTTCGCCAGGAACTCGAACAGCCGGCGTGAGCCCTCGCTCACCGGCGGCGCGAAACTGTTGACCGCGAGCCCGCCGGGGCCCATCAGCACCATCCGGCGCACCCGCTCCGGGTGGGCCAGGGCGAATTCCGTACCGACGTTGCCGCCCATGGAGTTTCCGACGATGTCGACGCTCTCGATGCCGAGCTCGTCGAGGAAGAAGCGGATCGCGTCGGCGGCCACCCGCGGGTACACGTCGTTCCACTCCAGCGCCGGGCTGCGTCCGAAGCCGGGCATGTCCAGGACGATCGTGCGGTGGTGCTCGGCGAACACGGGGAGGTTCCCCGCGAAATTCGACCAGCCGCTCACCCCGGGGCCGGAGCCGTGCAGCATCAGCAGCACCGGCCCGGTACCCGCCTCGTGATAGTGCAGCTCGTACTCGCCGGTGATGGTCCTGCTGGTGCTCTCGAAATCAAGGGTGGCCGTCATGGAACTCCTTCTGGTGGTCGACATCACATTCTTCGGCTCCAAGGTAGCCAGCGCGCGTGGCGTGCGCGGCGATCTCGTACCGCTCATCGGGAGATACGGACGCGGTCGCGGGTGCAGCTGCCCTAGGCTGCCCAGCCCCGTGGTGAGGGCTCGTGACGATCGTCTCGTGGCGGGCGGCGCCGGACAGTGCTACACGCCCGATTTGCCTATTTACCTCTGCATTTCGGTCCGAATCGACGCGCAAACCGCTCGGATCTCCCGCTGGGCGGAACAACGGATGGTGCTGGGAGGGCATCGCGAACTGTGATGTCGATTACACATTCAGTCGGCAAGCACCTGGTGAATGTGAACACCCACCACATGCCCGGCTCGAATCCTCGTCGGTCTCCGACACCGAGTTCGCGGAACACCCGAAAGGACCCGATGATGGTCGCTCCAGCTCAACCCGGCGGATCTGTCCCGCCGCAGGTTCAGGACGCACTCCCGCAGCGGTGGACGCCGCGGCTGATCTTCTCCCTGGCCTCGATCGTGCTCGTGCTCGAGATGCTCGCGATCAGCTACATGATGATCTCGATGGCGATCCCGGCGATCGCCGGGCACTACCAGACCACCCAGGGCGCGTGGCTGCTCACGTCGTTCCTGCTCGTCGGCGCGATGACCGCGCCCCTGATCGGCAAGCTCGCCGACATGTACGGCAAGCGCAAGCTGCTGCTGGCGTGCATCGCGATCGCCGCGCTTGGGTCGTTCGTCTCGGCGATCGCGGGGAGCTACGCCGTGCTCATCGTCGGACGCGCGCTGTCCGGCCTGCTGGTGCCCTGCCTGTTCCTGAGCTACTCGCTGATCCGTGACGTGTTCCCGGCCAAGACGATCGCGCTCGCGGTGAGCATCGCGACCAGCGGCATGGGCCTGATCGCCATCCCCGCCCCGTTCATCACCGGCTGGCTGATCGACAACCACGGCTTCCGCAGCATCTTCTGGTTCTTCGTGATCGGCCTGGTGATCCTGGGCGGGATGATCTTCGTGAGCACCGACGAGTCCACGGTGCGGCTGCGCTCGCGCCTGGACTTCCTCGGCGCCCTGCTGCTCGGTGGCGGTATCGCCGGCATCCTCATCGCGATCAGCTTCGGCCCGACCTGGGGCTGGAAGTCAGGCTCGACCCTGGCCTACCTGTTCGGTGGCATCGCGCTGGTCGTGGCGTGGCTCGTCTCCGCGGCCACCATGAAGGAGCCGCTGATCGACCTCAAGGTGCTGCGTCGCCGTCCGGTCATCCTGACCGCCACCGCGGCCGGGTTCATCTACGGCGTCAGCGGCCTGTACACGATGCTGCTGCCGATGATGGTCATGACGCCGGCGATCATGGGTCTCGGCTACGGGTTCGGTGTCGACGCCGAGGGCTTCGCGATCTTCCAGGCTCCGATCGGCGCCATGACCGTGGTCGGCGGCCTGATCGTCGGCGTGCTGGTCGGTCGCCACGTCAAGCCGCGTCCGCTGCTGGCCATCGGCATGGTCTCGGCCGCCATCGGTTGCTCCCTGACCGCCTTCTCGCACGACTCCAAGGGCACGCTGATCGTGTTCGCGGGCCTCGTCGGTCTCGGCATGGGCATGGGCTACGCATCGATCCCGAACCTGCTGATCGAGGCGGTCCCGCCGCAGCTGCAGGCGTCCACCGCGAGCATCGTCGGCGTGTTCCAGAGCGTGTTCCCGGCCGCGCTGCCGGTGATCGCGTTCACTGTCATGAACAACTCGCACATCGCGCCGATCCCCCTGGAGATGACGCAGGGCATGGCGTTCTACACCGACAAGGGCTTCCAGATCGCCTTCCTCATCGCGGCGGCCGCCGCGGTGGCGGGCCTGGTCGCGGGTCTGCTGCTGCCGCGCCGCATCGAGCAGGTGGCGGTGCCCACCTCCGCGGCCGCGGGCGAGCCCGCGATGGCCACGGTCGACTAGTCGCCCGCAGGCGACACCTCGCCAGGTGAAGGGCACCCCGTCCGGTCCGACCGGATGGGGGTGCCCTTCACCCGTGTCCGGGCTCGGGTTGCCCACTGACCGGAACGGCACCTGGGAGTGGGGCCGCGGCGGTGGCAGCGTGGCGGGTAATCGGCGGGCTGAGACACCGCATCTTGAGACGGAGGTAGGCGATGACATCGGACCTGAGCTACGAGGGCACCCTGCGGGAGGTCACCACCGACGCGGGCGTCCTGCGCTATCACGAGGCGGGCGACGGTCCCCCACTGTTGCTGCTGCACGGGTCGGGCCCCGGCGTCACCGGGTGGCGTAACTACCGGGGCAACCTCGGGTTCTTCGCCGAGCATTTCCGTTGTCTCGTACTGGAATTCCCGGGCTTCGGCGTCAGCGACGACTTCGGCGGCCACCCGATGGTCACCGCGCTGCAGTCGGTTGAGGTGTTCGTCGACGCGCTCGGTCTCGACAGCGTCGACATCATCGGCAACTCGATGGGCGGCGGCGTCGGCATCAGCTACGCGATCAACCACCCCGACAAGGTGCGCCGGCTCGTGACCATCGGCGGCATCGGCAAGAACATCTTCAGCCCAGGCCCGGGCGAGGGCATCAAGCTGCTCCAGGAGTTCACCGAGGCGCCGACCCGCGAGCGCCTCATCCAGTGGCTGCACTCGATGGTCTACGACCCGGCGATGGTGACCGAGGAACTCATCGAGGAGCGCTGGACCCAGGCCACCGATCCGGAGACCCTCGACAGCGCCCGCCGGATGTACGGCAAGGCAGCATTTGCGCAGATGGTGAAGATGATGGAGGCCTCGGATGCGCCGCCGCCGTGGGCGATGATGCACAAGGTGAAGGCGCCCACGCTGCTGACGTGGGGTCGCGACGACCGGGTCAGCCCGCTGGACATGGCGCTGATCCCGATGCGCACCATCCCCAACGCCGAGCTGCACGTGTTCCCCAACTGTGGGCACTGGGCGATGATCGAGCAGAAGGAGGCGTTCGAGTCCGCCGTCCTCGCCTTCCTGCTGCGCAAGGACGCGGCGGGCAGGCCCTGACGCTACCGTCGCCTGGGAACGACAAGGGGGCTGTGACCTTTCGGTCACAGCCCCCTCGTCGTACCTGAGGTCAGGCGCTGGCGCCCTCGCCCTCGCGCTCCGCAACCAGGTTCAGAGCGATGTCGACGAGCATGTCCTCCTGGCCGCCGACCAGCTTGCGCTTGCCGGCCTCGAGCAGCAGGGTGCGGACGTCGATGCCGTAGCGGGCCGACGCCGTCTCCGCGTGCCGCAGGAAGCTCGAGTACACACCGGCGTAGCCGAGGGTGAGGGTCTCGCGGTCCACCCGGACCGGCCGGTCCTGCAGCGGACGGACGATGTCGTCGGCGGCGTCCTGCAGGGCGAACACATCGCAGCCGTGCTTCCACTCGTACAGGTCGGCGACCGCGATGAACGGCTCGATCGGGCAGTTACCCGCGCCCGCACCGTGCCCGGCGAGTGACGCGTCGACGCGGTACACACCCTCCTCGACGGCGACGACGCTGTTCGCCACCGACAGCGAGAGGTTCTCGTGGGCGTGGATGCCGATCTCGGTACCCTCGTTGAGGACCTCGCGGTAGGCGCGGACCCGGTCGCGGACCCCACCCATGGTCAGGCGTCCACCCGAGTCGGTGACGTAGACGCAGTGCGCGCCATACGATTCCATCAGCTTGGCCTGCTTGGCGAGCTCCTCGGCGGGAGCCATGTGGCTCATCATCAGGAAGCCGGAGACGTCCATGCCGATTTCGCGGGCGGTCTCGATGTGCTGGGCGGAGACGTCGGCCTCGGTGCAGTGTGTCGCGATGCGCACCGACCGCACGCCCAGCTTGTAGGCGTGCTTGAGCTCCTCGATGGTGCCGACTCCGGGCAGCAGCAGTGTGGTCAGGCGGGCGTTCTGGATGGACTCCGCCGCGGCCTCGATCCACTCCCAGTCGGTGTGCGAGCCGGGACCGTAGTTCACGGACCCGCCGGCGAGACCGTCACCGTGGGCGACCTCGATGGCGTCGACGCCGGCGGCGTCGAGGGCCGACACGATGCGCTTGACGTCCTCCGGCGAGATCCGGTGGCGCACCGCGTGCATGCCGTCCCGGAGGGTGACGTCCTGGACGAAGATGGTGGGGTTGCTCATCGGGTGGCTTCCTTCTTCTGTGCGATCCGCTCCGCGATCTGCTGTCCGGCGGAGGTCATGATGTCGAGGTTGCCGGCGTAGGCGGGCAGGTAGTGTCCGGCGCCCTCGACCTCGAGGAAGATCGACACCTGGTGGGTCGGGCGGTTGCCGTCGACGACCAGGGTCTCGACCGGCTGGTCGGCGGGGATCTCGGTGATCTGAACCTGCTGCTTGAGGCGGTATCCGGGGACGTAGGCCGAGACGTCGCCGACCATCTTCTCGATCGACTGGCGGATCTCGTCGTGGGTGGCCGGGTCCGGCGCGTCGACGAGGCAGAAGACCGTGTCGCGCATGATGAGCGGCGGCTCGGCGGGGTTGAGGATGATGATGGCCTTGCCGCGCTTGGCGCCGCCGACCGACACGATCGCCGCGGACGTGGTCTCGGTGAACTCGTCGATGTTGGCGCGGGTACCGGGGCCCGCCGACTTCGACGCGATCGACGCGACGATCTCGGCGTACGCCACCGGGACCACCCGTGAGACGGCCGCGACCATCGGGATGGTGGCCTGGCCACCACACGTCACCATGTTCACGTTCGGCGCGTCGAGGTGGTCGTCGCCGTTGACCGCTGGGATCACATACGGCCCGATGGCGGCCGGGGTGAGGTCGATCATGCGCTTGCCGAGCGGGGCCAGACGCGCGTCGTTTGCGACGTGCGCCTTCGCCGACGTGGCATCGAAGACGATCTCGATCTCGTCGAAGTTCGGCAGCGCGACGAGGCCCTCGACGCCCTCAGCGGTGATCGGCACGCCGAGCTTCGCCGCCCGTGCCAGACCGTCGGAGGCGGGGTCGATACCGACCATCGCGCCCATTTCCAGGTGCTCCGAATGGTTGAGCACCTTGATCATCAGATCGGTGCCGATGTTGCCCGATCCGATGATCGCAACCTTGACTTTGCTCATGCTTCCTTCTCTCCCACGAAACTGGCGGTCACGGTGCCGAGACCGGACACGGTGACGGTGACGGTATTGCCGGCGGCGACGGTCGCCATCGGGCCGAGGGCGCCGGACAGGATGACCTGACCGGCGAGCAGCGGCTGGCCGAGGTCGCGCGCCGCGCGGGCGAGCCACACCACGGCCTCGATCGGGTCGCCGAGGCAGGCGGCGCCGTTTCCGGAGGAGACCTCCTGGCCGTCGACGGCCATCGACATGACGACGTCCACCGGATTGATCTCGTCGAGCGTGCGCTGCTCGGATCCGAGGACGTAGACACCGGACGATGCGTTGTCGGCGACGGTATCGCCGAAGCGGATATCCCAGTTCTCGATGCGGCTGTCGCAGATCTCCAGTGCGGCGACGGCGTACTCGATCGCGCCGCGGACCTGGGCGGCGTCCAGCGGGCCGTCGGCCAGGTCGGCGCCGAGCACGAATGCGACCTCGCCCTCGATCTTCGGCTGGATCAGCAGGCTCATCGGGATGTCGGCGCCATTGGCGTACGCCATGGTGTCGAACAGGACGCCGAGGTCGGGCTGGTCGACGCCGAGCTGCTGCTGGACGGCGACCGAGGTCAGGCCGATCTTGCGGCCCACGACTGTGGCGCCGGCCTGCTGCCGGAGGTCGTTGACGCGCTGCTGGACGGCGTAGGCGGCGGCGAGGTCGTCGGCGCCGATCAGATCCCGCACCGGCGAGCAGGGCACACCGGCCGCGGTGGCGGACGCGAGGCGTTCCGCGGCGGTGGCGATGTCGGACTCGCTCGCCGCGATGGAGTTCGTGGGCTGGCTCATGGCCCCTACTGTTACGGGATCCGTGCGGCCGAACCAGCCCTTCGTCTCACTCAGCGATACGCTCGAATGATGACGGGCGCCGCGGACCTCGATACCGTGCTCGGCAAGGCGGTGACGATCCTGCGCGCCTTCCGGGCCGAGGACCAGGTGCTCACCCTCGCCGACCTGGTCCGACGCACCGGGCTGCACAAGGCGACCGTGCATCGACTCGCCGGTGATCTGGTCGCGAACCGACTGCTCGACCGCGTCGATGGCGGCTACCGCCTCAGCGGCGGGCTCTTCGAACTCGGGATGCGGGCTTCGGTCGAACGCAGCCTGCTCGAGGTCGCGATGCCCTTTCTGCAGGACCTGTACGAGCGAACCCACGAGACCGTCCATCTCGGCGTCCGGGAGGGTCACGACGTCGTCTACATCGCGAAGATCGGCGGTCACCGCCAGGCGAAGTCGCCGTCGCGAACCGGAGGACGAAATCCGTTGCACTGCACCGCGATAGGCAAGGCACTCCTTGCGCATGCGGGTCCGGACATCCAGCGGGAGGTGCTCTCGTCGCCCATGGCCAGGCGTACCGCGCACACGGTGGTGGCGCCGGGACTGCTGCGCCGTCAGCTGACGAGGATCGTGGAGACGGGCGTGGCCTTCGAACACGAGGAATCCGCCCTCGGCCTCACCTGTGTCGCCGCGCCGGTACTCGGGCAGGGCGAGGAGCCCCTCGCCGCCATCAGCGTCACCGGCCCGACCGGGCGGTTTCGGCCGGAGAGCCAGGTCGGGGCCGTGCGTGCGGCGGCCGCGGGGCTGGGGAGCACGTTGGCGCGGCGCGAGCGCCTCCGGTAGGACCGGCCGACGGCGTCCGGGGGCGCACCCTCGGCCGTATGTAGAGTGCACATCGCACGCATGACGCTCCGTGCACCAGGACCGTTGCCCTCGTGCCCGGTGTCGACTTCCCGCACTAGTGAGGCACTGTGACTGACTCGATCGCTCACCAACAACAGCTCTATGTCGCCGACGGACTGTCTGACGACGAGATCGCGCAGCAGGCGGACCTGTATGGGCCGCTGACCGACAGCGTCCGAGAGCTGATCGAGATCGCGCTGCTGACCGAGGTCGACGACCCGGAGGTGCGCGCAGCGATGGAGCACATCGAGTCCGCCAAGCAGTTGCTGCGGAAGCGGATGATCCCCGGACCGTACGGCGTGCGCTGGGGCGCCTCGGGTCAGAAGCGGGCCTGGGGCAATGCCGCGGCCGGGCTGCGCAACGCGATCGCGCCGCCGTTGGTCATCGACTGCGACCCCGACGGGCGCGCGTCGACCGACTTCCACCTGGGGTCGGCCTACGAGGGTCCCGCCGGCCTCACGCACGGTGGTGTGTCCGCTCTGGTGCTCGATCAGGTGCTCGGTGCGGCCGCTGAGGCGGGCGGTGCGCCCGGCATGACCGGGACGCTGACTCTGCGTTACCGCCGCCCCACCCCGCTCGGCGCGTTGCATGCCGAGGCGCGCATCGATCGCCTCGAGGGCGTCAAGACCATCGTCGTCGGACATCTCGCCGGGCCGGACGGTGTCTGCGTGGAGGCGGAGGGGGTCTTCATCCTGCCGCGCTGGGTTCGGGACAGGAACAGCGCCACGGTGTCCGATCCGGTCTGATCGCCGGGCGTCCGCCCCTACTCCTCCGCACGCTGTCACGGCTCGTCGTCATCACCTGTTCTGTCGTCGCTATGTGGCGTTCCGCTCACCCGGCCACGTCGTCGGACGTGGGTTTCGTTGTGTTCCATCGCTGTTCGACTGGCGCGGTCGAGGAGTTCCCCGGGATGGTGGCGGTGGTTGACCCGCGGCCGCTGCAGCGGGTCGATGCGCGGGGGTGGGGTCCATTGGGGCACGGCCGGCGAAGGCGGTGCCCTCGGGGGCGATGCCGGTCTGCCGGCCGCCTGGCCCGTCGTGGATGAGGGCGTGGCAGGCGTCGCAGCCCAACGTCAGCTCATCGATGTCGGTGTTGCCGCCCTTGCGCCAGTCGTGGACGTGATGAACTGCCGTCATGGTGGCGGGGGCGTCGCAGCCGGGCCGGGTGCAACCGCCCTCGGAGGCGATCAACGCAAGGCGTTGATCGGCGGAGGCGAGCCGTTTGACACGCCCCAGGTGGAGCGGTCGGCCGTTGTGATCGAACAGCGCCAGCACAGGGTGGGAGCGTTCGGCCATCCTGAGTGCGTCCTTGATCGGGACCGCGCCTCCGGAGGCCGTGGTGACGACGCCGGTGGCGTGCTCCAGGTGATCGACGCGGATCGTGATGATCGCGGTCACGGGCGGCCCGCGGTGGGTGCCCAGCCCTCCGGACCCCAGTAGCCCGCGCAGGACCTGCTTGAGGGCGTCGTGATTCCGTTGTGCGGCGGTGCGGGTATCTCGGGCGGCTGCCCTACCGAGCTCGTTCCGATCGATGCTCGCGGATTCTGCGTCTCCACAGGGTGATTGGGGGTCGTCGGGATTGTTCATCCCCGGTCGGGCGAGTTTGGCCAGTACCGGATCCAACAGTGCCCTGGTCTCCGGATCCAGCCACCCGGACACGGGCGTCATGAGGTCGGAGTCCTGGCGCCCGAGTCGGAGCCCCCGGCGGCGGGCCCGATCCTTGTCGTCGGTGAGCTTGCCGTCCGGGTTCAGGTAGGCCAGTAGTCGTTGGCCTGCTCTCGCCACGTCCTCGGGCGTACCGCGCCGGGCCAACTCCGCCAGTACCCGCTCGGCGGTCTCGACCTCAGGGGTGGGGGTGGTGCCGGGAATCTTGTGGACCACCTCGCGCACTGCCGCGGCATGCTCGGCGCCGATGTCGCCGTCGCGTTGTGCGGCGGCGGTCGCCGGGAGGGTCGCCGGTAGCTCCTCGCCCGACAGGGTGCGCCAGGTGCCGAGCTTCCTCGCGGCGGTCACCCTCCGGCTCGCGTCCCCCGCGGAGATCCGCAGCACTTCGATCAGGAGCTTGTTGACCGACGCGCAGCCGTTCTTTCCTGGGAGTCCACGCTCGACTGATTCGACGATCAGGCGGTGCCCGATCGCGGCGGCCGTGCGCAGCGTGGCCTCCATCCCACGTAGCGCTCCCAGGATGTCGGAGTCCGGCAGTCCGGTGAGATCATCGGCGCACAGTCCGTCGACCGCAGCGGCCAGTCCCGACAGGTGCTCTGCGACCTGATCGGATCCCCCACCGCACGCGCTCGAACGCATGTGCTAATTCTAGCGAGGGGGTCCGACACGGATGCGTCGTCGATACAACGCGCGAATCGGTCCGAGCTGCCACCGGTGAAGCGACACCAGAGCCGCCGCGGCGTCCGGGAGGACGGACTACCGTGCGATCGGGCGCAGGATGACCTCGGTCGGGTGTCCGTCGCGTGGCGTCTCGATCGCGGCCCGAACCGCGCCCGCGACCGTGCCTGCCTTGAGGAACTGGTCCGGGTCGTACTCGCCGCCCTCGGTCGTGATGATGTCGCGCTGCATGTCGGTGTCGATCCGTCCCGGGTGGATCGAGGTCACCCGCAGGGCGGGCTCCTCCAGCCGCAGCGTGTCGCCGAACGCGCGCAGGGCGAACTTGCTGGCCGCGTAAGCGCCCCAGCCAGCGTTGGCACGGATCCCGGCACCCGAATTGATCAGCACCACATGACCGTTCGCCGCGCGCAGTGCTGGCAGCAGCAGCCGGGTCAGCTCCGCGACGGCCACCACGTTCGCCTCGAACGTCCGGCGCCACACCTCGGCGGGGATCTCGGCTACCGGGCCGAGCTCGACTACCCCCGCGTTGTGCACCAGGACATCGAGGCGTTCGATTCCCGCGACCGCGGCGGCGACCGCGGCGTGGTCGGTGAGATCTGCCGGCCAGCCGACGGCACCAGGCAGCTCCGCGAGTATCGGCTGCAGGGACTCGGGGCGGCGCGCGCCGAGCAGCAGGTCGTGGGTGGGCGCGAGCTCGCGGGCGATGGCGGCGCCGAGCCCGCGGCTCGCCCCGGTGATCAGTGCAGTCGGACGCATGGATTCGAGGCTAGCCGAACCGTCGGGGCGCCTACGCGTTCTCCTTGGCGAAGGTGCGGGCCCCGATCAGGCCCAGCACCAGCGCGAGGCTGACGGTGACGAGGGTCCCGATGTAGACGTCGGAGGACCCGAAGTCGCCGCGGAACAGGGCGCGGGCGGCGTCGACGGTGTGCGAGAGCGGGTTGAGCCGCGCCAGCGTCTGCAGCCACCCGGGGCCGAGGGTCATCGGCAGCAGGATTCCCGAGAGCAGCAGCAGCGGAACCGAAACCATGTTCAGTACGGAGGCCAGCGAATCCTCGGACCGCGTGGCCAGGGCGAGCGCGTAAGAGGCGGAGGACATCCCGGCCGCGATGATGGCGACCAGGATCAGCGTCAGTACGAAGCCGAGCGGGTTGGGCCGCAGGTCGAAGAGGACCACCGCGACCAGGGTCAGGATGGTGGCCTGGACCATGAGCACCACCATGTCCTTGAGTACCCGGCCGAGCAGCAGTGCCCCGCGGCTGGCCGGGGTGACCCGCTGGCGTTCGATGATCCCGGCGCGCAGCTCGTAGACCATCGCGAAGCCGGCGAACATCGAGCCGAACAGTCCGATCTGCATGATCAGTCCTGGCGTGAACACCAGCCAGGGGTCGGTGCCCGCGCCCATCGAGCCGGCGACGCCCTCGAGCAGCGGGCCGAACAGCACCAGATAGAGGATCGGCTGGGTCAGCCCGATCAGGACCCACAGCGGGTTGCGCAGGTTCGCGCGCAGATGCGCCCAGAAGATCAGGCCGGTCTCGTTGAGGAAGATCATGCTCGGTCTCCGTCCCGAAGGGATCGTCCGGTCACGGTCAGGAACACGTCGTCGAGGCTCGGTCGTTTCACGGTCAGCGAGCCGGGGACGATGCCTGCGCCCTGCAGCGCGTGCAACAGCGGGATGACCGCCGCGTCACCGTGCTCGACGGTCAGGTGCACGTGGTGGCCCTCGGTCAGCTGCGAGCGCAGGTCGAGGGCGTCGTCGGCGACCGCGATCGCGCGCGCGGCCAGTTCGGGTGCGATCTCGAGGCTGATCACGTCGCCCGAGATGCGCCGCTTGAGCTCGTCCGGGGTTCCCTCCGCGACGATCTCCCCGTGGTCCATCACCAGGATGCGGTCGCAGAGGGCGTCGGCCTCGTCGAGATAGTGCGTGGTGAGCACGATGGTGGTGCCGCGATCGCGAAGCGAGCGGATGTGGTCCCACAGGTTGGCGCGGCTCTGCGGGTCCAGTCCGGTGGTCGGCTCGTCGAGATAGATGAGGTTCGGCTGGTGCACGAGTCCGAGCGCGATGTCCACCCGTCGCCGTTGACCGCCCGAGAGCTGCTTGCACTTTCGGCCGCCGAGGCCGTCCAGGTCGAGGGCGGCGAGCAGCGCCTCGGCGTTCGCGACGGCGGCCGCCTTGCTCAGCCCGAACAGCCTGGCCTGCAGGATCAGTTCGTCGAGGACCAGTTCCTCCTCGTTGGTCGACCCGCCCTGCGCGACGTAGCCGATCCGGGAGCGGACCCCGCGTGGGTCCCGGCGCAGGTCCGCGCCGGAGACCGTGGCCTCGCCCGCGGTCGGGTTGATGAGGGTGCTGATCATGCGCAACGTGGTCGTCTTGCCCGCACCGTTGGGACCGAGCAGTCCGAGGATCTCGCCCTCGTACACCTGGAAGTCGATGCCCTTGACGGCCTCGACGGGTCCGGTCTTGGTCGTGAACGTGCGCGCGAGCCCCGAGACGCTGATCATGGCTGGGATGCTCATGGGCTCACGATAAGCAGACCCACCGACATCCGCGACCGATTAGTTGTCCGTCGGGCGCGCGGGCGCGGTCGGGGCCAGCGCCGGATGCAGCTCCATCTCCTGCGTCTTGACGACGAAGTAGACGTGCTGCCCCGGGGCGAGGTCGAGGTCGGCGACCGCGGCCGCCGTGACATCGGCGGCGGGTCCGGTGCTGCCGTCCGGGTGGTCCACTCCCCTGACCCGGACTGTGGCCCCGTGCACGTCCAGCTCCGCGATGGTCACCGCGATCACGTTGCGGGGGCTGGCGTGTGGTGGCGGCTCGAGGTGCACGGCGACCGCGCCCGGCCGGAACAGGGCGACGGCATCGGACCCGACTGCGGCCTCGCCGATCCCGGACAGCGTTGTGCCCCAGGATGTCCGGAGAATTCCCTGCTCCTCGATCGTCCCGGACACCAGATTGACCCCCGCCATCCGGGCGGCGAAGGCGCTGCGCGGAGAGGTCAGCACCTCGCGCACGCTCCCCCGTTCGACGATCCGCCCGGACTCGAGGACGATCACGCGGTCGGCGAGCGCGAGGGCGTCGAGCAGGTCGTGGGTGACGAGCACGGCGGTACGCCGCTCCTCCCGCAGGATCCGGCGCAGCAGCCGGCGCACTGCGGGCGCCGAGCCGACATCGAGGGCCGCCATGGGTTCGTCCAGCAGCAGTAGTCGCGGGTCGGCGGCGAGGGCGCGGGCGATCGCGACGCGCTGGGCCTGGCCGCCGGACAGCTGCGTCGGCCGCCTGCTCGCGAGCTCGTCCGCCTCCACCTCGTGGAGCCAGCGGTCGGCGATCCCGCGTGCCGCGGAACGGGTTTCGCCCCGGCTGCGCGGCGCGAACGCGACGTTCTCGGCGACGCTCAGGTGCGGGAACAGCAACGCCTGCTGCGACAGCATCGCCACGCCGCGCGCGTGGGCCGGTACGAATTCCCCCGACGCCGTGTCGGTGAGCACCCGTCCCTCGAGTTCGACGCGTCCCCGGTCGGGCCGGACCAGCCCGGCGATCAGCGAGAGCAGCGTCGACTTGCCTGCCCCGTTCGGGCCGAGGACGGCCAGCACCTGCCCGGGCTCGAGGTCCAGGTCGAGGTCGACGTCGCGATGGTCGAGGCGGGCATGGACCCGGAGCCCGTCGCGGCCCGTCGCCCGGGCCCTGGTCTCGGCGGCCCGGTTCACAGCACACCGCCGGACCGGCGCCTGCTGGTGCCGATCACGATCAGCGCGGCGACAAGGACGAGCAGCAGCGACAGTGCCACCGCGGCCTCCGGATCGGTCTCGCGTTGCAGGTAGATCTCCAGGGGCAGGGTCCGGGTGACACCCTGCAGCGAGCCCGCGAAGGTGAGGGTGGCGCCGAACTCTCCGAGAGAGCGCGCGAAGGCCAGCACGGCGCCGGAGATCAGTCCGGGCAGCACGAGCGGGAGGGTGACCCGGCGCAACACGGTGGTGGGCCGGGCGCCGAGGGTGGCGGCCACGGTCTCGTAGCGCCTGCCGGCCGTGCGCAGCGCGCCCTCGAGGCTGACGACGAGAAACGGCAGCGCGACGAAGGTCTGCGCGAGGACCACCGCGGTGGTGGTGAACGCGATCCGGATCCCGAACGCCTCGAGCTGATGCCCGAGCAGGCCCTGGCGGCCGAAGGTGTAGAGCAGCGCGATGCCGCCGACGACGGGGGGCAGCACGAGCGGCAGCAGCACAAGCGATCGCAGCACCGACTGGCCGGGAAAGCTGCTGCGGGCCAGCACGAGCGCCATCGGGACCCCGACGAGCACGCACAGGACCGTGCTCGCGGTTGCGGTCTTCATGCTCAGCAGCAGTGCGGCCCTGGATGATTCGGAGGTGACGAGCGGCACGAAGTGGGCCCAGTCGATCTCCAGCAGCATTGCCACCAGCGGCAGGATCACGAAGCATGCGCCCAGCAGGGCCGGGAGGTACACCCATCGGGGCAGTCCCACCGCGACCTCGCCCCCGGGTCCCCGGGAGCGGGTCACGGTGCGGAGCACCCCGAGGGGCGTCACGGTGCGGCGAATCCCGCCCCGGCGAGCACCTGGCGGCCGGTGGGCCCGGTGACGAGTTCGACGAACTCTGCTGCGACGGGGCTGTTCTCGGAGCTCTTGAGCTCGGCGATCGGGTAGGTGTTCACGGCGCCCGACGACTCGGGGAACGGGACCGTGGTGACGGCGGCGCCCGCGCCCGCGGCGTCGGTGACGTAGACCAGCCCGGCGTCCGCCTGGCCGGAAGTGACCTTCCCGAGCACGTCGGTGACCGAGGCCTCCTCGCTGACCGGCGTGATGTCGGTGCCGGTTGCCTCTTCGATCTTCTGGGTCGCCGCCCCGCACGGCACCTGCGGCGCGCACACGACCACCTGGTTGCCGGGGTTCGCGAGGTCGGCGAAGGTGGCGATGTGCCTCGGGTTGCCGGGTGGGGTCACGATGGTGAGCGTATTGGTCGCGAAGTTCACCGGGGCGGCGGCGGTGAGCCCGGCGTCGACGGCCTTGGTCATGTTCTTGGTGTCGGCGGAGGCGAACACGTCCGCGGGCGCGCCCTGGGAGAGCTGGGCGACCAGGTCGGACGAGCCGGCGAAGCTGAACTCGACGTTGGTGCCGGGGTGCTCGGCCTCGAACTTCTCGCCGAGCTCGGTGAACGTCTTCTTCAGCGAGGCCGCGGCGAAGACGGTGATGTCGCCGGTGACCGGGGAGGCCGCCGCGGACGTGGTGGTGTCCCCGGCCGGCGTGGAGTCCGAGCTGGAGCAGCCGGCGACGAGGGTGGCGGCGGCCAGGGCCGCGAGCGCGGCGGCCGTGGGGCCGATGCGCATCGCGCGGGAACTGCGGGTCACGACATTCCTCCTGGAGTTTCGACGATCACGGTGGTCGCCTTGACCACCGCCACGGCGACCTTCCCGGGCTCGAGCCCGAGTTCGGCCGCGGATTCGCTGCTCATCAGCGAGACGACGGTGAAGGGGCCGCATTGCATCTGCACCTCGGCCATCACCTTGTCGGCGGTCACCTTGGTGACCAGGCCGACCAGGCGGTTGCGGGCGGAGCTGCCCACCCCGAGCGGGTCCGGCGGGGGCGTTGCGTGCTCGCGGGCAAAATCGGCGAGGGCCTTGCCGTCGACGACCTTGCGCCCCGACTCGTCCTTGGTTGCGGCGAGGCTGCCGCCGTCGATCCAGCGACGAACGGTGTCATCGCTGACCCCGAGCAGCGCGGCCGCGTCCTTGATCCGTATCGATGACATGAGCATTCCCGTCTATGTTCTTATCTGCGTCCTCAAACTCACTCTAGATCTGTGAATGCGGAAGTGCAGCCCTAGATCATCCGTGTTTGCGTATCCCTCGCTTCAGTTGCTGAGCGGGGAGCATCCCGGATTCTTCAAAGGCTGTGGTGTCGGCTCCGGTATTCCTAGACTGGACGGTGCGGTGAGACATCCGTCGCGCCGCGGCGGCACGACCGAGGTCGAGGAGCACCCGTGGCTGGAGAAACCGCGTCGGAGCAGGCTGGCTTGAAACAAGACGTGTTCAACTACGTCATCGTCGGGGCGGGTAGCGCCGGATGCGTGCTGGCGGCCCGCCTGACGGAGGACCCGAGCGTCTCCGTGCTGCTGCTCGAGGCAGGCAGCGAGGACGACGCCGACGAGATCAAGATCCCGGCGGCCTTCCCGACCCTGTTCAAGACCAAATGGGACTGGAACTACGAGACCACCCCGCAGAAGCACCTGGACGAGCGCCGCGCGTATTGGCCGCGGATGAAGGCGCTGGGTGGCTGCTCGTCGATGAACGCGATGATCTACATCCGGGGCAACCCCGCCGACTACGACGGCTGGCGAGACGAGCACGGAGCGCAGGGCTGGGGGTACCAGGATGTGCTGCCGTATTTTATTCGCGCGGAACACAATTCGAGCCTCTCGGGTCCGTATCACGGCACCGACGGCCCGCAGCGCGTGGAGGACCGCCGCTACACGCACGAGTTGACCGACGCCTGGGTCGCCGCCGCGGTGTCGGCGGGGATCAAGCCGACCGAGGACTTCAACGGCGCCGAGCAGGAGGGGGCGGGCCGGTACCAGGTCACCTGCCACAAGGGCAGGCGCTGGTCCACCGCCGACGGCTACCTCAGGCCGGCGCTCGGGCGGCCGAACCTCACCGTGCGTACCGGCGCCCACACCACGCGAGTGCTGCTGCGCGGGGACCGCGCGGTCGGCGTCCGCTACCTGCGTGGCGGTGTCGAGGGCACCGCCCATGCGTCCGTCGAGGTGATCCTGAGCGGCGGAGCCGTCAACAGCCCGCAGCTGCTGATGCTCTCCGGTATCGGCCCCGCCGACCACCTGCGTGAACTGGGCATCGACGTGGCGGTGAACCTGGCGGGGGTCGGTGAGAACCTGCAGGACCACCCGGTCACCCCGATGCTGTGGGACACCAGGAACACCACCGATCTGGCCGACTTCTCCACCCCGCTGCGGCTCGCGCAGTGGCAGGCCACCGGGCGCGGACCGCT
Organism: Rhodococcus sp. PvR044; assembly: GCF_040548995.1. NCBI lineage: Bacteria > Bacillati > Actinomycetota > Actinomycetes > Mycobacteriales > Nocardiaceae > Rhodococcus > Rhodococcus sp. PvR044. Next base: position 246,579 of record NZ_JBEPSX010000002.1, on the reverse strand, counting down.
GGCGTCCAACGTCGGCGAGGGCGGTGCCTTCTTCGCCAGCCGCGACGGTCTCCCGGCGCCGGACCTGCAGATCCTGGTGGCCGCCTCGGGCTTCTACGACAACGGACTCCGGGAACCGGTGGGCAAGAGGTTCACGGCCGGGGTCACCCTGGTCGACGTCGCGAGCCGCGGCCGGCTGCGGCTACGTTCGGCGAACCCGCTGTGGCGGCCCGAGATGGATCCCGCGTACTTCGAGGAGCAGGTCGACATGGATGCGATGCTGGCCGGCTGCAGGCGCGCCGTCGACATCGCCGGTGAGTCCGCCATCGCGGCGTTTCTCGACGGGCCGAGCCTGCCGATCCGGATGGACAGCGACGGCGATCTCGTCGATCACATCCGCGCCTGGTGTCAGACCCTCTACCACCCCGTTGGCACCTGCGCGATGGGCGACGGCGAGGATTCCGTGGTGGATTCGCAGCTGCGCGTCCACGGGGTCGAGGGGCTGCGGGTGGTCGATGCCTCCGTGATGCCGACCGTGCCCCGCGGAAACACCAACGCCCCCACGATCATGATCGCCGAGAGGGCCGCGGACCTGATCCTCGGCAAGACGGTGATCGACACACCGGCACCGCGATGACCATCTCTCCCACAACCAGATTCGAGGACATCACATGACCACGCTCGAGACCGACCCCACGACCGATGCGGGCGCCACCTTCGACTCGCTGAACCCCGGGACGGGTGAGGTCGTCGGCACCTACCCCGTGCAGGACGCGGAGGCGGTCGCCGCCACGGTCGAGCGCGCGCGGGCCGCGGCGAAGTGGTGGTCCGGGCTGAGCTTCGCGGAGCGCCGGACCCACCTGGACGCGTGGGCCGGGGTGCTCACCCGCCGGATCGCCCAGCTGGCCGAGGTGATGCACGCCGAGACCGGCAAGCCGCATTCCGATGCCCAGCTGGAGGCCGTGATGGCGATCGGCCATCTCGCATGGGCGGCCAAGAACGCACCGAAGGTGCTGGGGCGCAAGCGTGTTCCGTCGGGCCTTGAGATGATCGACCACTCCGCGAGCGTGGAGTACCTCCCGCTCGGGGTGGTCGGCGTGATCGGGCCGTGGAACTATCCCGCGTTCACGCCGATGGGCTCGATCGCCTACGCGCTCGCGGCGGGTAACGCGGTGGTCTTCAAGCCCAGCGAGTTCACCCCCGGTGTCGGGGCCTGGCTCGTCGACACCTTCGCGCAGGTGGTTCCGGATCAGCCGGTGCTGCAGCTGGTCACCGGTCTCGGGCCGACCGGGGAGGCGCTGTGCCGCTCCGGCGTCGACAAGCTCGCCTTCACCGGATCGACCGCCACCGGGAAGAAGGTGATGGCCGCCTGCGCGGACACCCTCACGCCGGTGGTCATCGAGGCGGGCGGCAAGGACGCGCTGCTGGTGGACGCCGACGCGGACCTCGACGCCGCCGCCGACGCGGCGCTGTGGAGCGGGATGTCGAACGCGGGGCAGACCTGCGTCGGGACCGAGCGGGTGTACGTGCACGAGCGGGTGTACGAGCCGTTCCTGGCCAAGCTCGTCGCGCTCGCCGATGGCGTGCGTGCGGGCACCGATCCCGAGGCGAAGATCGGCCCTATGACCATGCCGACCCAGTCCGCGGTGGTGCGCAGCCACGTGCTCGACGCCATCAAGCGGGGCGGCCGCGCGGTGGTCGGAGGCCCGGACTCGGTGGGAGACAGCCTGGTCCAGCCGACCATCCTCGTCGATGTCCCCGAGGACTCGATCGCGGTGACCGAGGAGACCTTCGGCCCGACGCTGACGGTCGCGAGGGTTCGCGACATGGACGAGGCGATCGAGCTCACCAACGCCTCGCGTTACGGACTGGGGTCGGCGGTGTTCAGCAAGCGCCGCGGCACCGAGCTCGCCCGCCGGATCCGGTCGGGGATGACGGCGGTGAACTCGGTGATCGCGTTTGCGGCGATCCCCTCGCTGCCGTTCGGTGGGGTCGGCCAGTCCGGCTTCGGTCGCATCCACGGCCCGGACGGGCTCAAGGAGTTCACCTACTCGAAGGCCGTCGCCCGCAGGCGGATGCCCGCGCTGATGGCGCTGACCAGCTTCACCCGCACGGCCAAGACCGACAAGATCCTCGCCACCATCGTGTCGCTGAGGCACGGACGCGGGTGACATGAACCGCCTTTCGCGCCCCCTGAAGGGTTACCCCCTTCATGGGCGCTGAGCAGGTACGTCCACAGGTGCGGTGGCTGGGTGGTCTACCGCGCCGTCCGCCGGTTCCACCGAGTCCGCCGGCTTGCGAACGAAGAGGCACACCGCGATCAGTACGAACGACAGGATCCCGGCGAGGAGAAAGACCGCCCGCACACCCTCGACGATGGCCTCGGGTGAATCGGCAGGGTCAACGGATCGCGAGGAAACCACCGTCATCACCGTGACGAACAATGCCGTGCCCGCGGCACCGGCAACCTGCTGGAACGTGCCGACAACGGCCGAACCGTGCGCGTAGAGGTGCGGGGCCACCGATCCCAATCCCGATGTCATCAGCGGTGTGAACGTCGCCGACAGACCAAGGCACAGCGCCATGTTCGACAACAGCAGCCACCACAGCGAGGTCGAAGTGCTCACCGCCGTCAGCATCCACACACCGATGCTGACGAGGATCGATCCGGGGATGACCAGGACGAGTGGACCCCGCCGGTCGTAGATGCGGCCCACGATCGGCCCGGCGAGACCCATGAGTAGGCCGCCGGGGAGGGTGATGAGACCCGTTTCGAACGGGTCGAGGTGAATCACCGACTGCGCGAAGTACGGGACGATGATGAAGGTGCCCATCATCGTTCCCATGCCGACCAGCATCGCGACAACGGAGATGGTGAACTGGCGGTATCCGAACACGCGCAGGTCCAGCAGGGCGCGATCCTCGCGTTGCAGCCTGGACTGTCGTGCGATGAAGCCGAACATCGCGGCCGCACCGATGAGGAACGGCAACCACACCGGGGTCGTCGAGGATCCCTGCGCCGATTCACCGATGCTCACCAGGCCGTACACGAGTCCACCGAATCCGAGTACCGCGAGTGGGACCGACAGGAGGTCGATGCGTGCCTTTGATGTCTCGGACACCGACACGACGAATCGTGCGCCGATGACCAGCGTCGCCAACGCGAACGGGGCCACGAATCCGAAGATCCAGCGCCACCCGAAGTGGTCGAGGATGAATCCCGACACGGTGGGGCCGAGGGCAGGCGCAACCGCGATCACGATGGAGATGTTTCCCATCATCGCCCCCCGGCGCGCGACCGGTACGAGTGTCATGATCGTCGTCATCAGCAGTGGCAGCATGATGGCCGTACCCGATGCCTGCACGATGCGGGCGATCAGCAGCACACCGAAGCCGGGTGCGGCGAACGCGATGAGAGTTCCCGCCGTGAACAGCGACATGGCGAGCGTGAACAGGGTGCGGGTGGGGATGCGCTGGATGAGATAGCCGGTGAGAGGGATGATCACCGCCATCGTGAGCATGAACGCGGTCGTGAGCCACTGCCCCACGCTCGGAGGTACGCCCAGTTCGACCTGCAGGACCGGGATGGCGATGGTCATCACCGTCTCGTTGAGGATCACCACGAAGGTGGCTACCAACAGGACACCGATCACCTGGAGGTGGCGCCGTTCGATTCGGTCGCCGACGACGACGCCATCGGTCTCGAGACGGGTGGACTCGGTCACGGTGGACCTTTCGGGTGGTGGGAACTGGGGTCACCCCGTCGGCCGACGGAACAGGGTGGGGTGGTTATCGAACTTACTGGTCCGTCACGCAGCCTGCCACTCGATTTCCGTGCGTGATTCGTGACCATGATCCGATCACTCCTCGCGGTCGGCGGAGGCGGCGCGCGCGTAGCCGCGGACCAGCGGCCGCATCAGGCGGAACAGCTCGTCGGGTGATTCGTCGAGGTAGAAGTGATCGCCCTCGAGGATCTGCGGGTCGGTCGGGTGGGTGGTGTGCCGGCTCCAGGCACGGAGGTCGAGCTCGCCGACCAGTGGATCCGCATCGGCCCCGAACAGGTGCATCGGGCAGGCCAGCGGCGCCTCGCCGGGATCCCGGTGATCCGCGCACATCCGGACGTCGTCCCGGATCACCGGTAGCGCCGCGTCCAGCCAGGCGGGCCAGCCGAGGATCTCGGCCGGCAGCCCGCCGATGGCGGTGAGGAACCGAGCGAGCAGGGCGTCGTCCAGGTGGTCGATCGGCGGCAGCGGTGCAGGGAGGTGCGGGGCCGCGTACGCCGAGAGCAGCAGCGCCTCGGGCAGCCGGCGGCCGCCCGCATCGCGGCGCCGCGCCAGCCGGTACGCGACGAGTGCGCCCATGCTGTGTCCGAAGAACACGTGGGGGCTCGAGAGGTGTTCGGCGAGATGGTGTTCGAGATCGTCCAGCAGCAGGTCGAGGTCGACGAACCGTTCGTGTTCCGCCCGCCTGCCCCGTCCCGGCAGGTGTACGGGCACGACGGTGACGTGCGGGCCGAGGGCGCGATGCCACGCCCGGTACATCGACGATTCGCCGCCCGCGTGATGGAAGCAGAACATCCGCAGCGTCGTGTCGGATCCGACCCCGTCCTCGAGATAGGGCGTCAGGGGCGCGGTCTCCATGATCAGTGCCCCTCTTCCAGCAGGGCGAGCTCCTCGGCCGTGGTCTTCACGGTGTAGCGGATCTGATCCTCGGTGTGGCAGGACGTCACGAAGAAGCGCAGCCGGGCCTGATCCTCCGGCACCGCCGGATACAGGATCGGGTTGACGTTGATCCCCCGGGCGAGCAGCGCGTTGGACAGCTTCAGTGTCTTGATCGAATCGCCCACGATGCAGGGGATGATCGGGGTGTCGCAGCTGTCGCCGGTGTCGAGCCCGGCCTCGACTGCCTGGGTCAGGAAGAATCGGGAGTGCCGGTGCAGGCGCTCGAAAAGCTCTGGCTCGGATCGCATCTGCCGCAGGGCGGCCAGCGAGGCGGCGGCGTTCGACGGTGTCATGCCGACGCTGTAGATGAACCCGGGCGTGGTGTATTTGAGGTATTGGATCAATGCGCGGCTGCCGGCCACGTAGCCGCCGCACCCCGCCAGGGCCTTCGACATCGTGCCGGACCACAGCTCGACGTCGGCGCGGTCGACGGCGAAGTGCTCGCCGATGCCGCCGCCGGTGGCCCCCAGCACCCCGACGCTGTGTGCCTCGTCGATCATCAGCAGGGCGTGATGCTTGCGTTTGACCGCGATCACGGCGGGCAGATCCGGGATGTCGCCGTCCTGGCTGTACACGCCCTCGACGAGGATCAGCACTCGGCGGAATCGCGGCCGAATCTCGGTGAGGATGGCGTCGAGGGCAGCGTGATCGTTGTGCGGGAACGACCTTCGGGTGGCGCCGGAGAGTTTGCAGCCCTGCAGAATGCTGTCGTGGGCCAGGCTGTCGTGGATGACGAGGTCGCCCTCGCCGACCAGGTGACCGATCACGGTCACGTTGGTGGCGTGGCCGCTGACGAGCGCGATCGCGTCCTCGGTGCCGAGCAACCCGGCGAGCTCCGCCTCGAGTTGCCCGTGCAGGGGCTTCTCCCCGGAGATCAGCCGGCTGGCCGAGCAGGAGCTGCCGTAACGGGCGACCGCGTCCTGTACCGCGGAGACGACGCGTGGGTGGCCGGACATGCCGAGGTAGTTGTAGCTGGAGAAGTTGAGGACCTCCTGCCCGTCGATGATCGAGGTGTCCCTGGTGATCCCGTCGTTGACCAGGAAGTAGGGGTTGGACAGGCCGTTGGCCTCGCCGAGAGTCAATCGCTCGGCGATCTCCCTGACCTCGGGGAACTGCTCGATGCGGTAGGTCTCGGTCGCGATCTCGTCGGTTGCTGCGATCGGTGGCGCGACGGGACGCGCGGACCCGGTATCGGCCGCCTTGTCCGGCGCCGCCGGGGCGGGCGCCGCGCCGAGCTGCGCGGACACCAGGGCCACCAGGTCACCGACTGTGCTGGTCGGCGAGAACCAGGCGGGCTCGGCGGTGAGTTCGGGGAACCTGCGCGCAAGCCCGGACACCAGGTCGGCCACCATGATCGAGTCGAACCCGAGCTCACCGGACATCGTCTGGGAGGACCGCAGCGTGTCGGCGGAATAGCCTGCGATCCGGGCGATCTCGGCACGGACCGCGGCGGCAACGGTGTCGGCGGTGACCTCGCGGGCCGGAGACACGGCGGTCGCCTGCGGCCGGATCGCCGCCGTGGCGGTCACGGTGTCGGGTCCGGCGCCCGCTGCCGCCGGGCCGGACTGGGCGGCGGCGAGCAGTGCGGTCTGCTCACGGAAGAGGGAGATCAGGTTGTCCATGGAGGTGTCCTCGGTGTGTGCGGGTATGGGGGCATCGGTGGGTGACTCTTGTTCCGGTGCCGTCGTTTTCGTCGATGGTGTGGAGGCGCCGTGCGTCCAGTAGCGGTGGGTGGTGTCGAAGTCGTAGCCGCCGAGCGCCATACGGACCCGCTGCGCCGGTTCGTACAGGGCATCCCAGTGCGGGTTGTGGCCGTCCCGGTACAGGGCCGCGACGACCTCCGTGAGCTCGCGCCCCGTCGCCGCCGGACCCGGGCAGGGAACGAGGCAGCTGAGTTCGGGGTTGGCGCGGGCGACCATCGGTGCGAGTACGCGCCTCGGCCCGACCTCGATCAGGTGGGTGGGGCCGTCTTCCAGCCCGGCCGTCAACGCATCGCCGAACCGGACCGTCCCGCGGATGTGCTCGGTCCAGTAGTCGGCGTCCATCGGATCGCCGAGGCCGAGGAGGCCCCCGCGCAGGGTCGAGTAGACCGGGATGCGGGGCGGCTCGAAGGTGCAGTCCGCGGCGACGGCGCCGAACGCGGCCACCATCGGCTCCATCAACGGGGAATGGAACGCATGGGAGACGGACAGCCTCCGGACGGACACGGAGCGGGCGGTGAGTTCCTCGGCGATCCGCGCGAGGGTCTCGGCGGCGCCCGAGAGCACCAGCTCGCGTGGGCCGTTGACGGCGGCGACCGCCGCCATGGGCTCGTCCGCGAGGAGATCGGCGACCTCCGCCTCGGCGGCACGGACGGCGAGCATGGCGCCGCCGGCGGGGAGCTGCTGCATGAGCCGTCCCCGCGCGACGACCAGCCGGCAGGCATCGTCGAGGCCGAACACCCCGGCGAGCGTCGCGGCCGCGTACTCGCCGATGCTGTGGCCGCTGACCCACGACGGTTCGATGCCGGACTCGGTGAGTGTCCGTGCCAGCGCGTACTGCACCGCGAAGATGGCCGGCTGTGCGTGCTCGGTCCGGTCGAGATCCTCCCCGCCCAGCACCAGGTCTCGGATCGACCGGCCCAGGTGCGTCGCCATCCTCTCGTCCACCTCGGCGAGCGCGCGCCGGTAGCTCCCGGACTCCGCGTGCAGCGCCCCGGACATGCCCCGGTACTGCGATCCCTGGCCGGTGAACAGCCACCCGGTGCTCACTCCCCCGGCCAGGCCCGCCGCGGCGGCGAACCGGCCGTCGTCGGTGACCAACCCGCGTAGGTCCGAGACCGCCTGGTCGCGGTCCCGCACCGGCAGGGCCAGGCGATGGCGCCCGGACGACTTGACCTTGTTGCTGGACCAGCACATCTGCGCCAGCCGTCCCTCGGGCAGTCCGGCGAGATCATCGGCGATCCGGGCCGCGTTGCGCCGCAGGCCGTCCCGGCTCGCCGAGGAGACGGTGAGCACCCCACCGCCGGGGCATTCGGAGGCCGGTGCGCATTCGGGTGCGCTCCCCAGCAGCAGGTGCGCGTTGGTGCCGCCCATGCCGAAGCTGCTCACGCCGCCGTAGACCGCGCCTTCGGGCAGGGGCAGCGCCTCGGTGAGCAGGTGGAGGCCGTGGCCGGCCAGGCGAAGGCGTGAATTCTCCTGTGCGGCAAATCGACTGGGTGGAACCATGCGGTGGTGCAGGCTCAGTGCCGCCTTGATCAGTCCGGCGACGCCGGCGGCGCCCTCGGTGTGGCCGAGGTTGCCCTTGATGGAGCCGATCGCGCAGGGCTTCGGCCGCGGCACCGCGTGCAGATGGCCGAGTGCTTTGGCCTCGATCATGTCGCCGAGCACGGTCCCCGTGCCGTGGGCCTCGACGAAGGCGACCTGCTCGGGGCGCACACCCGCGCGCCGGTACGCCTCGCCGACGACCTGCTGCTGAGCCCAGCGGTTCGGCGCGGTGATCCCGTTGCTGCGGCCGTCGGAGTTGACCGCGCTGCCCTTGATCACCGCATAGATCGGAAGTCCTTCGCGCTGAGCGTCATCCAGGCGGCGCAGCGCGATTGCGGCAACACCCTCGCCGCGGCCGATGCCATCGGCATTCTCGCTGAACGGCTTGCAGCGCCCGTCGGGCGCGGAGAGCCCGGCCTGGGCGTAGAAGACGTTGAGGGTGGGCGTGAGGATGATGTTGACACCCCCCGCGAGGGCCTGATCGCACTCGCCGGCCCGGAGGGCCGCGCAGGCCATGTGGACGGCGACCAGCGAGGACGAGCAGGCGGTGTCGACCGCCATGCTCGGGCCCCGTAGGTCCAGCTGGTAGGAGATCCGGTTCGCGGTCATGAAATATCCGTTGCCGGAACCGAGTTGGGGTGTGATCTTCGCGTAGTCGCTCAGGTGCAGGTTCGCCCATTCGTTCGCCATCACACCGACGTAGACGCCGGTGTTCGAGCCGGCCTGGGCGCGCGGATCGAGCGTCGCGTTCTCGAACGCGCGCCAGGCGGCCTGCAGCAGCAGTCGCTGCTGTGGATCCATCGCCTCGGCCTCGCGCGGGGGGATGCCGAAGAACTCGGGGTCGAAGGCGTCGGCGTCGCTCAGGAAGCCGCCGCTCCGGTTGTTGACGCTGCCGGGGCCGCCCTCCGGGTCATAGAAGTCGTCGGCGCGCCACCGTTGCGCGGGGATCTCGGTGATGCCGTCCGCACCGTCCATCAGCAACGCCCACAACGCTTCCGGGTTCGGGGCCTGCGGGAACCGGCAGTCGAGTCCGACGATCGCGATGTCGGTCATGATGCCGCCGCTTTCGGCGCGAGCTCGTCCGCGAGGTATCCGGCGATCTCCGCGATCGTGGGGTAGTCGAAGACCAGGGTGGCATCCGCCGGGATCCGCCACCTCTCCTCGACGTCGCCGCACAGGCTCAGTGCGGATACCGAATCGATCCCGATCTCGGCGAGAGGCGTCGTCGGATCGATGTTCCGGGCGGGGACGTCGAGGTAGCCGGCGACCCGTTCGACGAGCCAGCGCGTGATCGGCGCGAGAGCGGCGGCGGTGGGGGTGGAGATTGTGTTGGACATGGGGGTACTCCTCGTGGTTCCGGGGTGAGTGGCAGCGGACCGCGTTTACGCGGAGCCGCGCAGCCGTTGCACGGTTGTGGCGATGTCTTCGTGGAGCAGCGGGTGGATCCGGTTCTCCAGGAACGACGTGCGCATGGAGCGGCGCTGAACCTTGCCGCTGGTCGTGCGGTGCACACCCCGACGATCGACCAGGACAACATCGGGGGCGGGTACGTCGAAATGTCGGGACACCGCGACCTTGATCAGCGAGGTGACCTCGGCCAGGGAGGCGCCGTCGAGCAGCGCGGTCCGGACCTCCTGGATCACCAGCAGTCGCTCCTGCTGACCGGCGTCGATCGAGAGAGCCACCCCGGCGGTCCCGGCGAGAGCGGGATGAACGTCACGGACGACCTCTTCGATGTCCTGGGGATAGAGGTTGCGCCCGTTGATGATCAGGAGATCCTTCAGCCGGCCGGTGACGAAGATGTGGCACTGGTGGCGCAGGCCGAGGTCCCCGGTGCGCAGGTACGCCCCCTCCCCCGCCAGCTCGGCGCCGAACCTGGCCTCGGTCTCGTCCGGGCGGTTCCAGTAACCGGCGGTGACGCTCGCTCCCGAACCCAGATCTCGCCGACTCGGTTGTCCGGCAGCGCTATTCCGGTGTTTGGGTCCACGATGCGGATGTCGAGATCCCGCGGGGGTCCGCTGCTGACCAGCCGGACGCCGGTGTCGTCGGTGGTCAGTACGGCCACGTTGCGTTCCAGGGCCGCCGCGTCGACGTCGATGCGGACCGGCGGGTCGCCGACCCGGCTCGCGGTGGCGAGCAGCGTCAGCTCGGCCATGCCGTACGCGGTGACGAACGCGTTCGGCGGGAATGCAGCGGTCCCGAGCCGCTCGATCACGGCGTCGAGGGTGCGGGACCGGATCGGCTCCGCACCGTTGAGGGCAACCCGGAGCGAGGACAGGTCGAGCCCGGCCAACTGCTCGTCGGTCGCGCGCCGGGCGACCAGCTCGTAGGCGAAGTTCGGTGCGAGGGTGAACTCGGCGCGGTAGCGGTCGATCATCTCCAGCCAGCGGACCGGCCGCTTGAGGAAGGCCAACGGGGACATGAACACGAGGTCACCCCCGGCGTAGAGGGGCAGCAGCATCGAGATCAGGCCCATGTCGTGGAAGTGCGGAAGCCAGCTGACCCCGGTCGCCGCGTCGTCGAAGCCGACCGTCGCCGCGATGGTCGCCTCGTTGTGCAGCAGGTTGCCGTGGGTCACCATGACGCCCTTGGGTTCGCTCGTCGAACCGGACGTGTACTGCAGGAAGGCCACCGTGTCTCCGTCGAGGTCGGGCATCCGCCATGATTCGGCGTCGCCCAGGTCGTCGGCGTCGGTGTACACGCAGGACACCGTCTCGGCGCGCCCGTTGTCGGCGATCCACGCGGTCAGGAGCTCCGCGTAGGCGGAGGTGGTGAGGACGAGGCCGATGTCGGCGTCGTCGAGCATCCCGGCGACCCGCTGTGTGCTCTGCTGGTCGTGCGGCAGCGGGGCGGGCACGGCGATGACTCCCGCGTACAAGCAGCCGAGGAAGGCGGGCAGGAAGTCGATGCTGTCCAGGTACAGCAGCAGGACCGGTCGGTCGGCCTCCGGACGCTGCGACAGCCAAGCGGCCGTTGCCCTGGCCCTGCGGTCGATCTCGCGAAAGCTGAGAACCTCCTCGACCAGCTCGAGCCCGACCTCGCGGTGGTAGGCGTAGAAGCGGGTGTCGCCGTGAACGTCGGCCTGGGCGCGGACGTGTGAAACGAAATCGGGATACACGGGGGCTCTTTCCTCGGGGTGCACGATGCTGTCGAATGACGAGTTCGGGGTGCGCTGGGAACGTCCTCAACACTTGTTGGCCGCGGCCCCGGTGACTACGGACCCTTGGGGTGGTGCGACGGACCCCGGGTGTGGGCATTTCTCACCAAGGAAGGCCCGAGACGTCACCCCGACGGGCGCAATCGGCGCGGCGGACGCAAACTAGGACGATGGCCGCCGATCCCGGATTCATCCCGACGCAGCTCGCGGCCCGGGCCGCGTACCTGCTGCGCGGCAACGACCTGGGCACCATGACCAGCGCGGCGCCGCGGTTGTACCCGCACATGTGGAGCTGGGACGCGGCGTTCGTCGCGGTCGGACTGGCGCCGCTGAGCGTGGAGCGGGCCGTCGTCGAGCTGGACACGCTGCTGTCCGCGCAGTGGGGCAACGGAATGATCCCGCACATCGTGTTCGCGAACGGCGTCGACGGGTACTTCCCCGGACCCGCGCGCTGGGCCTGCGGGGATCTGGCGGCGACGGCCCCCGTCGTCCCGCAGACCTCGGGCATCACACAGCCGCCGGTGCACGCGATCGCGGTCCAGCGCATCCTCGACCACTCCCGCAGGCACGGTCGCAGCACCCGGGCGGTGGCCGAGGAGTTCCTCGACCGGCGCTGGGGCGACCTGGTGCGCTGGCACCGGTGGCTCGCGACCGCCCGTGACCCGAAGGACAACGGACGAATCAGCCTGTACCACGGCTGGGAGTCCGGCATGGACAACTCGCCACGCTGGGATGCCGCGTACGCGAACGTCATTCCGGGACCGGTGCCGCCTTATCTGCGCGAGGACACCGCGATCATCTCCGACCCCACGCAGCGGCCCTCGAACGCCGAGTACGACCGCTACCTGTGGCTGCTCGAGGAGATGAAGTTGGCGCGCTACGACGACGCCGAGCTGGCGTCCACGATGAGCTTCGCCGTCGAGGACGTGTTCGTCAGCGCCGTCTTCTCGCTCGCCTGCGACGTTCTCGCCACCATCGGCGAGGAGCATTCGGCGCCGAAGTCCGATGTCCGGGACCTGCGGTACTGGGCGGAGAAGTTCCAGCGGGGCACCATCGCCACCACGGACCCGCGTTCGGGCGCCGCCCGCGACTTCGACCTGCGGTCGGGGCGCTGGATCCCCACCGAGACGCTCGCGATGTTCGCCCCGCTGCTGTGCGGCGGGCTGGACCGCGACGCCGAGCGCGCGCTGGTGCGGATCTTCGAGGGACCGCGGTTCTGCGGTCATCCGGATCTTCGGTACGCGGTGCCGCCGTCGACCTCGCCGGTCTCGGGCGACTTCCGGCCGCGCGAGTACTGGCGCGGCCCGGTGTGGCCGGTGATGACCTGGCTGTTCTCCTGGGCGTTCGCCCGTCGCGGGTGGGCCGAGCGGGCCCGACACCTGCGGGCGGAGGGCCTGCGACAGGCCGCCGACGGCAGCTTCGCCGAGTACTACGAGCCGTTCACCGGTGCACCGCTGGGCAGCATGCAGCAGTCCTGGACCGCGGCCGCGGTGTTGGACTGGCTCGGCTGAACCCACCCGCCGATTTCGTCTCGCTGGGCGGGAGGTCGGGATTCGGTACCCCGGGTGCGTCGGGTCAGGTATGACGTAGACCACACCGGATCGAAGGAGGAGGGCTGTGCGATTCACCTATGCCGAGGCCATGACCGACCCGGCTTTCTATGTGCCGCTCGCGCAGGCGGCGGAGGAGGCCGGCTATCACGGGATGTCGATCGCGGACAGCCTCTGCTATCCGAAGGAATCCGATTCGGTCTATCCCTACACGCCCGACGGAAGCAGGGAGTTCCTCGAGAACAAGGCGTTCGTCGAGGCGTTCGTCCTCGCCACCGCGCTCGGGATGGCGACGACCACGCTGCGCTTCACCACCTTCGTGCTGAAGCTGCCGATCCGTCCCCCGGTCCTCGTCGCAAAGCAGGCCACCTCGGTGGCCTACATGATCGACAACCGGCTGAGCCTCGGAATCGGTCTGAGCCCGTGGCCGGACGACTTCGAGGTGCTGGGCGTGCCGTGGGAGCGGCGCGGCAAGCGGACCAACGAGGCGATCGACATCCTTCGCGGTCTGGTGAGCGGTGACTACTTCGAGTACCACGGCGAGATCTTCGACCTGCCCGCGATCAAGCTGAGCCCGGTACCGAGCGAGCCCATCCCGATCCTCGTCGGCGGGCACAGTGACGCCGCGCTCCGGCGCGCGGTGGTCCGGGGCGACGGGTGGATGCATGCGGGCGGCGGCGACGAGGAACTCGACGTCCTGCTCGCGAAGCTGCAGCGGATGCGCCGGGAGGAGGGCACGGAGAACAGCCCGTTCGAGATCCACGTGATCTCGCCACAGGCCTACACGGTCGACGGGATCAGGCGACTCGAGGACAAGGGCGTGACCGACGTGATCGTCGGCTTCCGCGACCCCTACAGCGTCGCGCAGGACACGGAGCCGCTGGGCCAGAAGGTCGCAGCCCTGACGCACTATGCCGAGACCGTGATGTCGAACTGCGGGTGACGCGGGCGGGCCGACGCCAAAAGTTCATCCTCGGTTTCGTGGTCGTGTCCGAAATATCGGTTTAGTCTCGGGCGATGAGGCCGTCGAGTCGTAAGCGTGTCCGAGCCGTCACCCGCCTGGTCCCGGTGCTGATGGCCGGTGCCCTCGCCTTCGCCGTGCCTGGCACCGCGACCGCCGAACCGTACAACGGTCCCGACGTCGCTTCGTGGCAACACCCAGGCGGCTCGGGCATCGACTGGTTCGCCGTGCGCGCCTCCGGCCACGAGTTCGCGATGGTCAAGGCCACCGAGGGTCTCTGGTACGTCAACCCGTTCTTCGTGCAGGACGGGATCGGCATGCGCGCGGCCGGGATGTCCCGCGGCGCCTACCACTACGCCGACGTCCGGGAGTCGCCCGAGGCGCAGGCCGCGTTCTTCGCATCGACGTCGTTCCCGGTGATCGGGGGCGACGGATTGCCGCCGGTGCTCGACATCGAGGACGCCAAGGGCCTGCCGCCCGCCGCGGTGATCGACTGGACGCGCCGCTACCTCAACTCCGTCCAGGCGCTCACCGGCAAGCAGCCGATCATCTACACGTACCCGAACTTCTGGCGCACCGCGATGGCGAACACCACGGAGTTCTCCAACTACCCGCTCTGGATCGCCGACTACAACGGCAGGGACGAGCCCGGCCCGCTGCCCGGCGGCTGGCGGCACTGGACGTTCTGGCAGTACACCAGCACGGGCCGGATCCCCGGCGTGAACGGCAACGTGGACCTCAACATCTACGGCGGCGGCCTCGGCGACTTCGGCAGCTCCGCCAACCCGTTCGGTTCCTGAGGTCCCGTTCCGTTCTGAGCTCGCCGTTCGGCTCCCGAGGTCACGGATCGGCCATCCGCGCAGCGCGATCGGCGGGCGTACGCTTCGGGGGTGCGCAGGCGCGAGGCAGCCTGGGAGTATCTCCGCGGCGCGCTGTGGGTGCTACCCGCCATAGCCGTGGTGCTGGCGCTGGCCCTCGGGTCGATCCTGTCGTCCGTGAACACCCGCCCCGGCACCTGGATGCACCGGTTGGCGTTCCAGGGCACCCCCGATGACGCCCGCACGCTGCTCATCGGCACGGCGGGCACGATGATCACCGTCATCGCGCTGACCCTCGGGCTCACTGTGGTGGCGCTGCAGCTCTCGTCCACCCAGTTCTCGCCGCGGATCCTGCGCAACTTCCTGCGTGACCGCCCGAATCAGGTGGTGCTCAGCGTCTTCGTCGCGACCTTCGCGTACAGCATCGCCGGGCTCTACACGGTTGGCGTGTCCGCGGGCAGCCGGACCGCGGACTATCCGCGGTTCGCGGTGAGCTGGGCGATGGTGCTGCTGTTCCTCAGCCTGGGCGCGCTGGTCTACGAGATCCACCACCTGACCCATTCGCTGCAGATCGACGAGGTCATGCGCACGGTGGAGCGGAACACGCGCGAGGTGGTGCGGCACGGGCTGCCGGGCACCACGGCGCCGTCGGCGCTCCCTGACCCGCCGCCGTCGGCGACGGTGGTGCCCTCGAGCCGCACCGGCTACGTGCAGGCGGTGCACCCGGACGAGCTGGTCGGGCACGCCGCACGGCACGGGGTGAGCATCAAGATCGCGCCCCGCGTCGGGGACCACATCGCCGCCGGATCCACCCCGCTGGCCTGGGTGTGGAGCGAGGCCGGCCGCGATTTCGACGCGGTGGGGGTCGGCCGCGCGGTCGAGCAGTCCGTGCGGATCGGGTTCGAGCGGACACTCGAGCAGGACGCCGCGCTCGGCATGCGTCAGCTCGTCGACGTCGCCTCGAAGGCGTTGTCCCCCGCCATCAACGACCCGTACACGGCGGTCCAGGCACTGGATCACCTCACCGCGATCATGTCCTCGCTCTCCCGTCGGGACCTCGGGTCGCTCGTATTGTCGGCCGGCCCGGGAGGCGGCACGGTCACGGTCCCCGCCTACACCTTCGCCGATTATCTCGATCTGGCCTGCGCCCAGATTCGGCGCTACGGCGCGCGCGAGCCCACCGTCGCGCTCGCGCTGATCCGGCTGTTGCGGGACAGCGCGGCGGCCACCACCGATGACGGTCGCCTCACCGCGATCGGGTTTCAGCTCGGGCTGCTCGAGGCGGACGCCACCCGCGAGATCGTGCAACCGGCGGACCTGACCGCCGTCACCGCGGCCGCGGGCGAGCTCCGGGATCGGCTGGAGCGCGCCCGCTGACCGAGGGCGGGTCAGCCGCAGATGGCCGCGTCCACGATCCCGTAGACGGCGTCCTCGGAGTCGGGGCCGAGACCATTGGTCACCGACGCCTCCATCCGCCTGCTGCCGTCGAGGGTGGTGAAGGCGAGGGTGGTGTAGCCGGGGATGCCGCCGCTGTGACCCCATGCCGTCACCCCGCACGGGGTGTTCCTGGACTGGGCGCCCAGCCCGTATCCGTGCCCGTCGGTGATCGACCGGGCGGAGGTCAGCTCGGCGAGCTGGGCGGGCCGCAGGAGACGCCCGTCGGCCAGTGCGGTCAGGAAGAGGTCCAGGTCGGAGGTGGTGGAGATCATCTCGCCCGCGGCGCCGCCCCAGCTCGGGTCGAGTTCGGTGGTGTCCACCGGCACCCCCGCGACGGGGTGGTAGCCGCGGGCGTGCGGTCCGGGGATGAACAGGCTGCCGTGCGGGGCGCTGGTCGCGAGCATCCCGAGCGGTGTGGTGATCCGAGCGGCGACCTCGGTGTCCCAGGATCGTCCGGTCACCTTCTCGATCAGCATGCCAAGCACGATGTAATTGGTGTTGGAGTAGGCCCAGTCGGTGCCGGGCGCGAAGTTCAGAGGCTTGCTCGTCGCCAGGTCCACCAGCTCGTTCGGGGTGTAGGGCCGGAACCGGATGCCGAGGAACTCGCCGTCGTCCAGCGGGAGGGAATCGGTGTAGTTGTACAGCCCGCTGGTGTGCTGCAACAGCATCCGGACGGTGATGGTGTCGCCGTCGGGCAACAGGCCGGGCAGGTACCGGGCCACCGGCGCGTCCAGCTCGACCCGTTCGTCTTCCACCAGCTGCAGCAGCACGGTGGCGACGAACGTCTTGGTCACGCTGCCGATCCGGAACCGGCCGTCGTCGGGAACCGCCCACGGCGTGCCGAGCACACTCGAACCGGCGGTGGCGGTCGTGGTCCGTCCGTCCCACGTCGTCCGGACCTGTACACCGACCGCCCCGTTCGCGAGGATGCGGTCCATCGCCTGCTGCACCGCCGCGCCGGTGGCGGTGGCGGGTGCCTGCGGCTGCGCGAGCGCGGGCGTCGCGCCGACGAGCAGGGCGGTGACCGCGACGGCGAGCCCGGAGGCTACGAGTCTGCTTCTCATGGTGGGGTTCTCCTCGATTGTCGCCCGATAACTCTCGGCACCGACGCTATTGACGCGCGACGGGTGCGACGATCCCCCTGACTACCGGATCTGAGGTACAGCCTGCCCCACCTCGGACACGAAAGGGCGCCCTCCGGAGAACCGGAGGGCGCCCAGGGTTCGCGAGGGTCAGACGCCGACCCGCCCGCCGCCCGACTTCCAGGCCGCGACGACCGACGGCCGGGGCTGGCTGTCGCCGCCGTCCGGCCAGTGCGAGGCCGGCTTGTCGGCGCTGGCGCCGTCGAGCTCACCCGGGTGCTGCACACAGACCACGACGCGGGACTCGCCGATGATCGGTCCGCAGGTCTCGCCGCCCTTCGGGACGGTGAGGAACTGCTTGGTCTCGCCGCGCCGGTCGCCGTCGAGCACCACGCTGAACAGGCCGTCGTTCGACTTCAGCGCGTTGCCATCGGTGGAGATCCACAGGTTGCCGTGCGGGTCGAACGCCAGGTTGTCGGGGCAGGAGATCGGGCTGACCTGCGTCTTGTCGAACCCACCGAAGTAGGTGTCGGCTGCCGCGGGATCGCCGCAGACCAGCAGCAGGTTCCACGTGAAACCGGTGCCTGCGTGCTCGTCCTCGATCTCGAGGACCTGCCCGTTCTTGTTGTTGTTGCGGGGGTTCGGCTCGTCGGCGGCGGGCTTGCCCTCCTCGCCGCGCTTGGTGTTGTTGGTCAGCGCGACGTACACCTTGCCGGTCTTCGGGTTGGGCTCGAAGTCCTCTGGGCGGTCCATCTTCGTGGCGCCCACCTTGTCGCCGGCGATCCGGGTGAACACCGCGACCTCCTCCGCGCTCATCCCGTCTACCAGGGACTCGGCCTTGCCGTCCTCGCCGGTGCGCAGCAGCGGAATCCACTCGCCCTTGCCTGCGAAGCGCCCGGAGGACGGCAGCTTGCCGGAGCCGTCGATCTGGTCCGGCTCGTCGCCGGTCAGCTTGGCGACGTACAGCGTGCCTGCGTCGAGGATGGTCAGGTTGTGCCGCATGCTGGATTGGCCGTTGCCGGGCATCATCTTTCGCGCGGACACGAACTTGTACATGTAGTCGAACCGCTCGTCGTCGCCGCTGTAGGCGACCACAGTGCCGTCGTCGGTCACGTAGATGGTCGCGGCCTCGTGCTTGAAGCGGCCCATCGCGGTGTGCTTGATCGGGGTGGACGCCGGATCCCACGGGTTCACCTCGACGACGTAACCGAAGCGGTTCGCCTCGTTCGGCTCCTGCACGAGGTCGAAGCGGGGATCGAAGCGCTCCCACTTCCGCTCGCTCGCCCCGCCCTCGATGCCGTACCGCTTCAGCCTGGCCGCGACGGTCGGGTCGGTGACCTGATCGGCGTTGGCGAAGTACTGGTTGAAGTTCTCCTCGCCGGAGAGCACCGTGCCCCATGGGGTGACGCCACCGGAGCAGTTGTTGAGCGTCCCGGTCACCCGGGTGCCGGTGGGGTCGGCGGTGGTCTTGAGGAGGTCGCTGCCCGCGGCGGGCCCGGTCACCAGGAACTCCGAGTTCGCGGTGATACGGCGGTTGTTCGGACCGAATTCCGGTGTGAGCCTGCCTGTTCCGGACTCGCCCTTGACCTGGACGACGGAAAGGCCGTGCGCGGCGATCGCGGTCTGGAACTGCTGGAGGGTGGGGTTCGCGGGGTCGTAGCCGGTGAACATGAAGGGCTCGGTGGTGTACTCGTGGTTGACCACCAGCAGATAGGTGTTCGGCTGGCCCTCCACGGGGAGCAGGCCGGCGAAGTCGTTGTTGAAGCCGAACTGCATCTCCTGCGCCTGCGGCGTCTGGTTGGCGAAGTCGAAAGCGGGCGCGCCGGGCAGCACCGGGTCGCCCCAGCGGATCACGACGGCCTGCTCGTAGCCCTCGGGCACCACGACGGCGTCCTCGGTGTTCGGTGCGACTGCGGTGAACGCGGTGCCGCCCGGGGCCTCGCCGCCGCCCGCCGCCGCCGTCGTGGAGCCCCCGGCCGAGCCGCTGCCGGAGTCATCGGAACACGCGACCAACGCGCCGCCCGCACCGACCGCGAGCACCGCGACGGCGCCGGACTTGAGCAGCCCGCGCCGCGACATCGCGGCGCGCACGATGTCGCCGAAGTACTCACCGCCGGAGGTGTTGGGCACCTCGTGCGAGCAGGCATTGCCGCACTTGTACTGGCAGGTGATCGATGCCCGCGATGATTTGCCGTCGTGATTGACAAACAGCGCGAGGGGCTTCAGCTTCACGTGGTTCTCCTGATCGAAGGTTCAACTCGGGAGACCGTAGAAGTCTTAAGCGAGGGCAAAGGAACGGCAAAGTGAACGACCGGACAATGAGGGTGCCCTAACGGGCCACCCAGATCGGCTGCCGATCAACGATGTTTGGGTACAGCCGCAGTCGTCCTGGCGGTGACGGTTCAGTCGCAGGCAAATCGGCATGCCCGCGGACTCGGGTCCGCCAGTTCCACGCGCGCGCCCTCGCCCATTCCAGGGCAGGAGTGATGGTGTCCTGGACGTCGTGGTCGTGGTGGTAGCTGGCCGTTTCCGTAGAACGATTACTTCAGTGGGTGAATTTCAAGCGGTGATACTAACTCAGTTGTATGCTGGCGATCTATTCTTGTGTCGACGAAAGTGGTGTTAGCGAATGACCAATGCGCTGCAGGCTTTTTCCAGCAGGGCCGATCTTCAGCAGTTCAATCCAAACGGGCTTTTACTGTTTGCTCTCGAATTGCGATTCGGAATTGATGATATAGCAACAGTTGCGGCGAGTGCGATTACAGATGGATCGAAAGACCGAAAGTGTGATCTAGTATATATCGATGCAGAAACGCGAACCGCGGTGCTCGCGCAAGGTTACTTTGCGGGCGATTCTTCAAAGGCGTCGGCGCCCTCGAACAAAGCTGCGGATCTGGGCATCGCAGCGTCCTGGGTGTTGGGAAATCAGCGTGCCGATGATTTGGGAGTCAGCCTTCGAGCTGCCGCTGAAGATCTTCATGAAGCGATTGAAGCGGGCGAGGTTGACGTTGTAGAGCTTTGGTATTCGCACAACCTGCCCGAATCAAAGAACGTTGCAGACGAGCTTGACAGGGCAACTCATTCAGCGAAGGCGCTATTGTCGCAATGCTATCCCGATCATCAGGTCGAAGTTCGTTATCTTGAGGTTGGAAGTGCGACCCTCAACGATTGGTACGCGAGTACCAAAAGTCCAATTTTGGTAACCGATGATCTGGATGTCCCTGCGACCAGTTGGTTTTCGGAGACTGGGGACGGTTGGGAGGCGGTCTGTACATCAGTGCCCGCAACGTGGCTGCACGGTCTATTCGATAAGCATGGTGACAGGCTCTTTTCGGCAAACGTGCGTGGATATATGCCGCGCCGTCGTACAGCGCTCAACATTAACTTTGGGATTGAAGAGACAGCCCGGAACCATCCGGGAAGATTTTGGGCATTCAACAACGGGGTTACCGCGCTCGTCAATTCGATAAGTGCGGATGAACCTAACAGTAGCCTCAGCCTGTCGGGGATTGCGGTGGTAAATGGAGCGCAGACAACGGGCTCGCTTGCGCGCGTAGAGCTATCTGCGTTGGATGAAGCCCGTGTTCTAATCAGGTTTGTCCAGGCCAGCAATCCTGATCTCGTTCAGAACATTATCCGATACAACAATAGTCAGAATCAGATCAAGCCCTCAGATTTTCGAAGCGGAGATCGCATACAAAAGCGATTGCGTGAAGATTTCAAGAAGATCCCAGATGCGACCTATCTCGGAGCAAGGCGCGGTGGGAGCGATGACAGGGCGCGAAAACCATCGAATCTAATTGCATCGGATACTGCTGCTCAGTCTTTGGCGGCATTCCATCAGGATCCGACTACCGCATATCATAATCTCAGTAGCATCTGGGACAACGACGAAGTATATGCACGGTATTTCTCAGACCATACCACTGCAGCACATATCGTCTTCTGTTATTCGCTATGGCGTGCAGTTGCTCAAACGAAGGCTGATCTGACGGGCCTGCCCGCGGCGGCGCAAACGTCGGATGACAAGGAGGCACTTGACTACCTGCGGAAACGGGGTTCACTCTATCTTCTTGTTGCCGGTATTGCAAACGCTGCTGAGATTTACTTGGGTCGAGCACTCCCAAATACTTTTGCGCTATCTTTCGGCAAGCGTGTTAGCCCTGAGGAGGCAACCAAATACTGGATGCCGCTAGTCGATGCACTATTGCCTTTTGCGCCTAGTCAGCTGGGGCCTGCATTCGATAATGGTGGTGTGAGGCGACGAGAGATCGTAAAGAACAATGTCAGCGCCTTCCGGTCCGTCGTTGCATCGACCAAACGCGCGAACGCCTCCGTTTTTGATGAATTCCGCAATCGAGTGGACATCGCAACCTAATCGGATAGACGATCAGTGCGCGAATATATCTGCCGGAGGAGGGTGCTTTCATAAAGGAGTTCGAGGTTCGCGGCCCTAGCGCATCTTTGGCTAGGGCCGTGAGCCTTCATGTTTGCACCTACATGATTTTTAGTGAAGGTCAGTGAGACGCTGCTCCGGAGGTGATTTGTTAGGGGTCAACGTCGATGCCGACTACTGGAATCGCAGTCGATAGAGTCTGTGATCGTGTGGGCGATCAAGGTCTATCGACCTCTCGCGTAAGCGCTACAGCACCTGGGAGAGGAAGGCCTGCAGGCGCTCGGTCTGTGGGTCGTCGAAGAGCGCCTCCGGTTTGCCGGTCTCCACCACCACCCCGCGGTCCATGAACAGCACGGTGTCGGAAACCGAACGGGCGAAACCCATCTCGTGCGTGACGACGACCATCGACATGCCGCCGGACGCCAGGTCCGTCATCAGCGCCAGCACGCCCTTGACGAGCTCCGGGTCCAGCGCGGAGGTGGCCTCGTCGAAGAACATGATCTCCGGCTTCATCGCCAGAGCCCGGGCGATCGCGACCCGCTGCTGCTGGCCGCCGGACAGGTTGCCCGGCCGGGACTGTGCCTTCTCCGCCAGCCCCACCAGTTCGAGCTGTTCGAGGGCGACCGCGCGCGCCTGCTCCTTCGACAGCCCCCGCAGCTTCCGGGGTCCGAGGGCGATGTTGTCGAGCACGGTGCGGTGCGGGAACAGGTTGAAGTGCTGGAACACCATGCCGATCCGCTGGCGCAGGGTGTCCGGGTTGTCGCCGAGCACCGACCGGCCGTCGAGCAGGATGTCGCCCTGTTCGGGTTCGTGCAGACGGTTGAGCACCCGCAGCAGCGTCGACTTGCCGGAGCCGGACGGGCCGATGACCGAGGTGGTCTTGCCTGCGTCGACGTGGATGTCGACGCCGCGCAACACCTTGTTCGTGCCGAAGGACAAGTGCAGGTCGGTGCCGGTCAGCGAGACCGAATTGGTCGCGGTGGTCATGGGCTATCCCCTTTCCACGACGATGGCTTGTTCGAGCGGGTCGAGTGTGCCGGAGGTGTCGGCCCTGCCGGTCCGCAGGCGCCGGTCGATGTAGTTGACCAGGTGGGTGAGCGGGATCGTCAGCGCCAGGTAGAACAGGCCGGCGGCCACCAGCGGCGACAGGTTCCCGGTCTGCGCGTTGAGGTCGCGCCCGACGGCGAAGAGTTCCCGCTGGGTCGCCAGCAGGCCGAGAAAGTAGATCAGCGAGGAGTCCTTGATCAGCGAGATGAACTGGTTCATCAGCGCGGGCAGCACCCGGCGGACGCCCTGCGGGATCACCACCAGGGTCATCGCCCGGCGGTAGCTGAAGCCGATCGCGCGGGCCGCCTCCAGCTGCCCCGGCTCCACGCTCTGGATGCCGGAGCGGAAGATCTCGCCGATATAGGCGGCTGCCAGCAGGGCCAGCGCGGCGGCGCCGAGCCAGTACGGGTTGTTGCCGGTCAGGCCCTTGACCACCGGTCCGACGCCAAGGCCGATGATCAGGATGATCACCACCGCGGGCAGCCCGCGGAAGACGTCGGTGTACACCCGCGCCGGCCAGCGCAGCCAGCGGGTGCGCGAGATGCCCGCGACCGCGAGCAGCATGCCAGCCACGGTGCCGATCACACCCGAGGTGACGGCGAGGATCACCGTGTTGGGCAGGCCGGTCTTGAGCAGGTCCGGGATGGCCTGGCGGTACAGATCCCAGTCGAAGAAGGTGGCGCCGAGCTGGGCGAGCGTCGACTGCTGGGCGGTCTGCGACTGCTCGGATCCCGGTGTCTCCGGCTTGGCCAGCGCGGCGAAGTCAGGCAGCTCCGGCTCCGGCGCCGCCTTGCTGCCCGGCTTCCAGCCCTCGGGCAGCTCACGGGGCACCCAGTCCGAGTACAGCGACGCCCAGGTGCCGTCGGCGATCACCGCGTCCAGCCCGGAGTTGAGCGCGTCGATCAGGGGCTGGTTGTCCTTGTTGACGGCCCAGCCGACGAAGTTGTTGAGGCTGAAGGTGTTCTGCACGATCGAGGTGGGGTCGCCGGGCTTGATCGCGCCCTCCGCCTGCTGGGACGGGGCCACCCACGCGTCGATCTGGCCGGTCTTGAGGTTCGCGTACGCGGTGTTGTAGTCGGGGAACTTCACCGGGTCGAGCCCAAGCGTGTTCACGACGTAGTCGTCCTGGACGGTGCCCTGCACGACCCCGATCCGGGTGCCGGCGTTCAGGTCGGAGAACCCGTGGATGGCGCTGCCGTTCGGCACCACCAGTGAGAAGTAGCCGAAGTCGTAGCCATTGGTGAAACCGACGGTCTTGCGCCGCTCGTCGGTGGTGGTGATCGAGGACGACCCGACGTCGAATCGGTTCGTCGCGACCTGGGAGAGCAGCCCGGCGAACTCGGTGCCGGAGAACTCGATCTGCAGGCCGAGCTTGGCGGCGACGGCCTTGAGCAGCTCGTTGTCGTAGCCGGTGAAGCTTCCGGAGGAGTCGACGCAGATGCTCGGCGGCGCGTCGGACAGGGTGCCGACGCTGAGCTTGCCGGGGGTGGCCAGGCCGAGCGCGCCGGTGTCGATCTGGTCGAGCGGCTTGGTGGTCGGTGTGGTGTACCGATCCTCCGTGGCAGTCGCGGCGGCGGCGTCCAGGTTGGTGGGTGCGGCCGAGGCGCTGCCGACGCCGGGCGGGGCGCACAGGTCGGTGGCCGAGGTGGCCGAATCGTCGCCACCACCGCACCCGGTCAGCGTCAACGCGAGCAGCGCCAGCAGGGCGATGAGCACCCGACTCTTCACGACATGTGGACGAACCATGCTGAGGAGCCTAGCGGCGCCGGGGTCAGGGACCCGGGAACCTTTCTGTTCGGTGAAGGGGGCTGCTCAGGCCAGGCCCTCGATCGGCTCGGGCAGCCGGTCGGCGCGCCAGCGCAGCGCCTCCATGACCGTGGACAGGTCGTAGTCGGGTCCACCGGTACCGACGGTGAACAGGGTGACGCCCGCGTCGAGGAAATCCTGCGCGGCCTCCGGGCCGGGCCAGGCGACCGACCGCTCGATCCGCGCGGGTTCGCGGCCGACGGCCGCGCAGTGCTCGGCCAGCACCTGCGACTTGTGCCGCAACGCGTCGAGGTCGGCGAAGCTGTGCCACACGTCGGCGTACTCGGCGACCAGGCGCAGCGTCTTGCGTTCGCCGCCGCCGCCGATGAGGACCGGGATGTGCCGGGTGGGGGCCGGGTTGAGCCTGTCCAGCCGTGCCGAGATCCGCGACAGGGTCTCGCCGAGCAGCTTCAATCGGTGCCCCGCGGTGCCGAACTCGTAGCCGTACTCGTCGTAGTCCTTCTCGAACCAGCCCGCCCCGATGCCGAGGATGAGCCGCCCGCCGCTGATGTGGTCGACCGTGCGGGCCATGTCCGCGAGCAGGTCCGGGTTCCGGTAGCCGCCGCCGCTGACCAGCGCGCCGATCTCCACCCGCTCGGTCTGCTCCGCGAAGGCGGCGAGCATCGTCCAGCACTCGAAGTGGGCGCCGTCGGGGTCGCCGTAGAGCGGATAGAAGTGGTCCCAGGTGAAGACGATGTCGACGCCCGCGTCCTCTGACCGCAGTACCGCGTCGCGGATCAGGCCGTAGTCGGGGGCGTGTTGCGGCTGGAGCTGGACGCCGATGCGAAATCCGTGGGTCATCTGCACTCCTGACTCGTCGAGGAAGGCCGGATCCCACGGTAGTCCGAAGGGCCCGACCCCGCAGTCCTCCGCGACCGTTCAGGCGCAGCGCGTCAGAGCTGCGTTTCGCGCCGCGCGATCCGTGGCAGGCGAAGGAGCGGGAGCGGCCGGTGGGTGGTGACGATCCAGGCCTCGTATCCGTTCAGCGCGAGCAGGACCGCGAGGACCAGCGCGGCGGTGGCGATGGCAGGCAGCAGCGGCGCCGCCACCGCGATCGCGCAGCAGGCGAGGGCCGCGGCGGACCGCTGCAGGGTGGCCGCCCCGAACATCCGCCACCGGGCGTAGCAGAACCCGAACAGGTACAGCGCCACGCCGGGGGCGAGCAGCAGCTCGGGGAACGAGTGCGGCACGGACAGCGGATAGGCGAGCAGTTTCTTCAGGCCAACGGCGATCATGATGATCGCGGTGACGTAGATGAGGTGGGCGTAGCTGAAGACATCGGTGACGATGCGAGCCTGCTCGGGACTGTGCTCCAGGCTGTGGCGCACGGCGGGGGCGCCGTAGTGGAAGTACGTCCACCACAGCAGGACGATGATGAGGAACGCGAGCGCGAAGGCGGCGTAGGTGGGCCCGTCGAGGTCGATCCCGGCGGCCTGGCCGCCGACCGCGACCACCGTCTCGCCCAGCGCGATGATCAGGAACAGCCCGAACCGCTCCGGCAGGTGCGCGGTCTCGATGCGGACGTGGTTCATGCCCGCGGGCAGCACCCGCGGGGCGATCAGTTCGATCAGGGCGGCCGCGGTCCACGCGGCGATCCGCCATGGTCCGTCGAGGAAGGCGCCGAGCAGGAACAGCGGCGCGGCGACGAAGGCGGCCACGGCGAAGGGCTCCAACCGGAGTCGGGCGGACCCGCCGGGAAGTCGGCAGGAGAAGGCCCACAACAGGAGTCGGAGCACGACATAGCCGGCGGCGAAGACAAGGGCGCGGTCGCCGAACGCCCCTCCGACGGCCACCGACATCAGGAGCCCACAGCCGGCGACGCTGAAGAGCGCCACCCGGCCCAGCGCCCGATCCACGAGGTCGCCCGCCCGGTTCGCCAGCAGCGTCGCGCCGACCCACCCCCACCACAGCGGCATGAACAGCAGCATCAGGCGAGCCGCCTCGCCTATGTCGTGCGCGCCTGCCAGGGCGGTGGCGATCTGGGTGACCGCGAAGACCCAGATCAGGTCGAAGAACAGCTCGGCCCACGCGACCCGCTGCTCGGGTGGAGGTTCGGTCGGAGCGTCGGCCACCGAATCGGCGCCGTCGAGTGCTGGCTGGTCCACGCGGTCTCCCCCATCGCCGACTGGTACGGCGACGAAGTTTAGGTGCCACTCATCCTGGGCGGCAACGGCTCTCCGATTTGTCGACGGACGCCTACTGTGTCGGGATCAGCACGGGCGGGCGATCGTGTCCGCAACCGACGGGGAGGTCACAGTGAACACGGAGCGTGTCGAGTTTCGCGCGGAGGACGGCACCGGCCTGGTGGGAATCCTGCGCCGCCCGGCCGGGGCGACCAGGGCGGTGACCTTCACCGGCCCGTTCACCGGGGTGAAGGAACAGGTCGTCGGCACGTACGCCGACGCCCTCGCGCGCGCCGGATTCGCCACGCTGGTCTTCGACCATCGGAACTACGGCGAGTCCGGTGGTGTGATCCGCAGGCACGAGGACGCCGCGGGCAAGCTGACCGACCTGCGCGCGGCCGTCGGCCACCTGGGCGCACTGGGATTCGGACGGATCGGCCTGACGGGCGTGTGCCTGGGTGGCGGGTACGCACTCAAGGCCGCCGCCCAGGATCCCCGGGTGGCCGCGCTGGCCTGCGTGGCGGGCGCGTACCCCGGTGCCCCGGGCAGCTTCGCCCGTCGCGGCGGTGCCTACCGAGAAGCGTTGCGGGACATATGGGATCACGCATGGACCGAGGACGGACAGCCGGTCTATCAGAAGGCGGTGACCGATGACGGCGGGCCGGCGGCGATGGCGGGTGCGGAGCCGTTCGAGTACTACGGCACGGAACGCTCCTACAGTCCCCACTGGGAGAACTCCGTCACCGTCGCGTCGGGGTATCAGACGATGACGGTCGACACCCTCGCCGCCGCCGACCTGATCTCCCCAACCCCGCTGCTCGTGGTGCACGGCACCACCGATGAGTTCTGCAGTCCCGAGGGCGCTCAGGCGGTGTACGACAGGGCCGGTGATCCGAAGAAGATCGTCTGGCTGCCGACCACGAACCACATCGACCTCTATGACATCCCGGAATTCGTGAACCCGGCCGTCGACGAGCTCACCGCCTTCTTCTCGGAACACCTCTGACGCACGGGTCAGCGCGCGGATCAGGCGCCGAGGTCCCCCTCGTGTACCGCGACCGCCCAGCGTTCGATCAGGCTTCGGATCTGCTCGGAGTCATCGGTCATGATCAGTCCTTCCCGTTGAACCGCTGTGTGAACCGCGGTGCCTGCTCGCCCCGCAGCCGATCGTGTGGAAGCCTCCGTCCGCAGAGGGCGAGGAGGATGTCCTGCGCGTGTCCGGTGACGGGCGTTCCCGACCCGATGGCGAAGTCCAGGTCGGTTGCCCGCAGCTCGACACCGCGCAGGTCGGTGCCGAAGTACTTCAGGTTCTTGGTCGACAGGCTGCCCAGGACGACGCGCAGACGGTCGGCGGGCACCGTGCGGTCGAGCCCCAGCGCGGTGGTGATGTCGAGGCCGTGGATCATGTCGTGCGACAACGCGCCCTCGTAGCCGCCACCCGGCGGCTTCCATGGATGGTCCACGTTGTCGCGGAGCGAGGCCACGAGTTGCCCCGAGGTCAGCTCCGCCGCGTCCCTCCTTGCCGCCCGGTCGGCCATCCGGTTGAAGTTGCCGCCCGCCTTGGCGATCCCGAACACCACCCGCAGCATCGAATACCGGTACGCCATGGTCATGTGCGAGACGACCTCGCGGACCCGCCAGCCCTCGCAGAGCGTCGGGGAGTCCCAGGCCGCCTCGGGCAGCCCCGCCAGCAGGTCCGCCAGCTCCGTCCGCTCCGCCGCGATCATCGGGCGGATCTGCTCCTGCGTCAGGTCGCCACCGGTCATCGCACAATCTCCTGCCATCGGGCCCATCGGGCGTGTGAACAGGTAGACCAGCCTCGACGGCGGAACTCATCGGCGCGCTCTGCGATACTGGCCGCGCACCACCCTCAACTCGGATCGTCCGGCACGTTCCTGCCGGTGAAGGGATCGATCGACACCCATGGCGACAGTCACCTACGACTCCACCAGCTGCGTGTTCCCCGGCTCCACCACGCCGGCCGTGGACAAGCTGAACCTGCACATCGAGGACGGCGAGTTCCTCGTCCTGGTCGGCCCGTCCGGCTGCGGCAAGTCCACCTCGCTGCGCATGCTCGCGGGGCTGGAGGAGGTCGACTCCGGCCGCATCCTGATCGGCAACAAGGACGTCACCGGCACCGAGCCGAAGGACCGGGACATCGCGATGGTGTTCCAGAACTACGCGCTGTACCCGCACATGTCGGTCGCCGAGAACATGGGCTTCGCGCTGAAGCTGGCGGGCACCCCGAAGGCGGAGATCCGCCAGAGGGTGGAGGAGACCGCGAAGCTCCTCGACCTCTCGCAGTACCTCGACCGCAAGCCGAAGGCGCTCTCCGGCGGCCAGCGGCAGCGCGTCGCGATGGGCCGCGCGATCGTGCGCCAGCCGCAGGTGTTCCTCATGGACGAGCCGCTCTCCAACCTTGACGCGAAGCTGCGCGTGCAGACCCGCACCCAGATCGCGCAGCTGCAGCGCCGGCTCGGCACCACCACCGTCTACGTCACCCACGATCAGGTCGAGGCGATGACGATGGGCGATCGGGTCGCGGTGCTCAAGGACGGGCTGCTGCAGCAGTGCGCCTCGCCGCGCGAGCTCTACTCCCGGCCGGCCAACATGTTCGTGGCCGGCTTCATGGGCTCGCCCTCGATGAACCTGTTCACCCTGCCCGTCACGGACGGCGGCGTGCTGTTCGGCGAGACCGTGATCCCTGTACCGCGCGGCGCCCTCGCCCTTGCGCACGAGCCGGAGGTGGTGCTCGGCATCCGCCCCGAGCACCTGGAGTTCTCCGACCGGGGCATCCCGATGGAGGTGGACGTGGTCGAGGAGCTCGGCTCGGACGCCTACATCTACGGCCGGACCACCCTCGCAGGCGCCCCGCACGAGGTCGTCGCCCGCGCCGACTGGCGCAACCCGCCGCAGAAGGGCCAGCAGGTCCGGCTGCACGTCGACCCCTCCGAGCTGCACTTGTTCTCCGCTGCGGACGGCCGCAGGCTCGACTAGATTCCTGACCGATTCAGGTTCGACGTAATGTCTCGGTTCGGCGGTGTTCCGTGCCACAGTAGGCAACGACACGGGCATCGGCGTCGCGCGTTTCGTGCTGCGCCGAACCGACCGATCCGATCCACCGACTACCGGGGAGATACTCCATGGTTCTGAATACGAAGGCGGTCCGCCGTGCGGCGGTCGCGGCAACCGCCGCATCGCTGCTCGCGATCACCGGTTGTTCGAGCGACAGCGGCTCGGGCTCCGGCGATGCCTCGGCTGAGAACACCGGCGGCCGTGGTCCGATCTCGTTCGCGATGGGCAAGAACGACACGGACAAGCTCACCCCGGTCATCGCGAGCTGGAACGCCGCGCACCCGGACGAGAAGGTCGAGCTCAAGGAACTCCCCGGCGAGGCCGACGACCAGCGCGACAAGCTGGTCCAGTCGCTGCAGGCCGGCAACTCCGACTACGACGTGATGGCGCTCGATGTCACCTGGACCGCCGAATTCGCCGCCAACGGCTGGCTGCAGCCGCTCGAGGGTGACCTGGCGATCGAGACGTCCGGTCTGCTGCCCGCGACCGTCGCCAGCGCGACCTACCGCGACAAGCTGTTCGCGGCCCCGCAGAACACCAACGCGCAGCTGCTCTACTACCGCACGGACCTGATGCCCACGGCGCCGGCGAACTGGCAGGCGCTCACGGACAGCTGCGCCACGGCCACCGCCAAGTCCGTTGACTGCCTGGTCACCCAGCTCAAGCAGTACGAGGGCCTGACCGTGAACACCACGCAGGCGATCAACTCGTGGGGCGGCTCGGTCGTCGGCCCCGACGGCCAGACCCCCGAGGTCGAGTCGCCGCAGGCCAAGGCAGGCCTGCAGTCGCTCGTCGACGCCTACGCGAAGGGCCAGATCGCCAAGCGCTCCACCGGCTTCACCGAGGAGGAGACCAACCTCGCGTTCGTCGGTGGCGAGTCCATGTACGCCTACAACTGGCCGTACATGTACACGAACGCCGAGAAGGACAGCTCCAAGGTCAAGGGCAACGTCGCGGTCGCGCCGATCGTCGGCCCCACCGGCCCCGGCGCGTCCACCCTTGGCGGCTACAACAACGGCATCAACGTGAACTCGAAGAGCAAGCAGACCGCACGCGACTTCGTCGCGTTCGTGCAGAACCCGGAGAACCAGCAGTCCTTCGCGGACGCGTCGTTCCCGCCGGTGCTCGCGTCCGTGTACGACGACGCCGCGCTGATCGCCAAGTACCCGTACCTGCCCGCGCTCAAGTCCGCGCTGGAGAACGCCGTGCCGCGACCCGTCACGCCGTTCTACAACGCCGTCACCAAGGCGATCCAGGACAACGCGTACGCCGCCATCACCGGCAAGATGAGTGTCGACCAGGCGACCGCGGACATGTCCGCGGCGATCTCGGCCGCGTCCAAGTAAGTCAGTAAGGCCAGGGCCCGGCTCGGGCCCTGGCAGTTCGAACACGAAGAGAACCAGGTACACCAACGATGGCTGACTCTGCTGGGCCACGGCAGGCAGACGAGGCTCGCGCCGCGGCCGGAGTCCTCACCGACTCCGGCCGCGACGTCAGCGCCTCCGGGCGCGAGGTACCCGACAGCGGGTATCCGGGTCACGACGACATAGCACCACCACCGCGCAAGAGAGACCTGCGGGCGGTGTGGCTGATCGCGCCGACGATGGTGATCCTGGCGATCGTCATCCTGTACCCGGTCCTGCGGGCCATCTGGCTCTCGTTCCAGGCCGACAAGGGCCTCGACCCGGTGACCGGCACGTTCACCAAGGGCGGCTTCGCCGGCTTCGACCACTACCTGATGTGGCTGACCCAGAACTGTGGTTCCGGGATGGGGTCCTGCCCGCCCGGCACCCTGGGCGCGGACTTCTGGCCGTCCGTCGGGATCACCTTCTTCTTCGCGGCCGTCACCGTGACCATCGAGGTCCTGCTGGGCCTGTGGATGGCGACGATCATGGGCCGCACCTTCTTCGGCCGTTCGCTGCTGCGGGCCGCGGTGCTGATCCCGTGGGCCATCCCGACGGCGGTCACCGCCAAGCTGTGGTTCTTCATCTTCGCGGAGAACGGCATCGCCAACAAGATCCTCGGGACCGACATCGCGTGGACGACGGATCCGTGGGCATCCCGGTTCGCGGTGATCGTCGCCGACGTCTGGAAGACCACGCCGTTCATGGCGCTGCTCATCCTGGCCGGTCTGCAGATGATCCCCCAGGACGTCTACGAGGCCGCCAAGGTGGACGGCGCCAGCGCCTGGCAGCGGTTCACCCAGATCACGCTGCCGCTGGTCAAGCCCGCGCTGATGGTGGCGGTCCTGTTCCGCACCCTCGACGTGCTGCGCATGTACGACCTGCCCGCGATCCTCAACGGCGACAGCGGCGCCACCCCGACCACCACGATGTCGATCCTGGTGGTCGCGGACATCCGCAACGGCAACTTCAACAGTGCGTCCGCGCTGTCGACGCTGGTGTTCCTGATGATCTTCGCGGTGGCCTTCATCATGGTGAAGTTCCTCGGCGCCAACGCGGTGCGCACGCAGGACGAACAGCGCAAGGGAGACAAGTAGTGATGGCGGGACGGCACCGCAGCGACGAGCTGGCGAAGTCGCCCTTCGGTCGCGGCGACGCGCTTGCGAAGTCGCCCATCGGGCGGGGCCCCGAACAGGCCGCGCCGATCGAGCGCCGCAGGCGGTCCCCCTGGCCGAGCGTGCGCACCTACATGGGTGCGGCCATCATCCTGATCTGGGGGCTGGCCCCGTTCTACTGGATGGTCATCACCGCGTTCCGGGACGTCGACCACACCTTCGACACCACCCCGTGGCCGACCTACGTCACGCTCGACAACTTCCGGGACGCGCTGGCCACCGACAAGGGCAACGACTTCCTCGGTGCCATCGTCAACAGCCTCATCATCGGCGCCGCGACCACCGCGGTGGCGATGATGCTCGGCATCTTCACCGCGTACGCGCTGGCGCGGATCGAGTTCCGCGGCAAGTACGTCGTGACCGGCATCATCCTGGCGGCCTCGATGTTCCCCGGCGTCGCGCTGGTGACGCCGCTGTTCCAGCTCTTCGGTGACATCGGCTGGATCGGTCACTACCAGGCGCTGATCGTCCCGAACATCTCGTTCGTGCTGCCGCTGACCATCTACACGCTGACCTCCTTCCTTGGCGACCTGCCGTGGGAGCTCGAGGAGGCGGCCCGGGTCGACGGCGCCTCGCGGGGGCAGGCCTTCCGGAAGGTGATCCTGCCGCTGGCGGCGCCTGCGTTGTTCACCACCGCGATCCTCGCCTTCATCGCGACGTGGAACGAGTACATGCTGGCGAACATGCTCTCCACCCGCGCGACCGAGCCGGTGACGGTGGCGATCGCCCGGTTCGAGGGCCCGGACTCCTTCTCTCAGCCGTACACCGCGGTGATGGCGGCGGGCACCCTGGTGACGGTCCCGCTCGTGATCATGGTGCTGATCTTCCAGCGCCGCATCGTGTCGGGTCTGACCGCGGGCGGCGTCAAGTCGTGAGCCGCGGCTCGTGAAGAACCGGGCGCGGCGTCGCCAGCAGGTCGAGATGCTGATCGGGATCCTCGGGTTCTTCACGGTCATGGCGTTCATCGCGGCGGTGGCCGGGATCGTGCGCGGCGAGGCTGGTGTCACCGAGTCGCTGGTGCTGGCCGGCTGTGCGGTGTTGCTCGGGCTGGCCGTCGCGGTGTGGCGACGGGTGCGCTGACCCTCATCCGTCGCGGGTGAATCTGGTGGCCCGTCCAGTTCGGCTCGGCGGAATTGTGGCGCGTCGATGGCCACGCCTGTTTACGAATGTCAGGATGCAGGGAAGACTCGGTCTCCCAGACAGGAATCCTGCATGTGAGCTCGCCCGCCAGCAATGCCCCGACGACCCCGCCGCCGCCCGAAGAACCGGGTGGTGGCGACCCGCCGGGTGATGAGCCCACTCCCCCGAAGCGGAGCAGGCGCCGCCTGTTCCTGTGGATCGCGGCCGGGCTCGTCACGCTGCTGGTGGTCGTGCCTGCCGCGGTGTTCGCTGTCGGCTACTGGCAGGCCGAGGTGCCGCATCCCTCGGACATGCGTACCAACCAGGTGGCGACGATCTTCGCCACCGACGGTTCGACGATCACGAAGGTCGTGCCGCCGGAGGGCAACCGCACCGATGTGGAGCTCGCGCAGATCCCCGAGCACGTCCGGCAGGCGGTCCTGTCCGCCGAGGATCGGGATTTCTACACCAATCCCGGTTTCTCCGTCTCCGGCTTCGCCCGGGCAGCACGCGACAACATCCTCGGCAAGGCCAGCGCGGGCGGCGGCTCGACGATCACCCAGCAGTACGTCAAGAACACCCTCGTCGGCGCGGACCGGAACGTCGTCCGCAAGATGCGTGAGCTGGTCATCTCCTCGAAGATGGCCCGGCAGTGGTCCAAGGACGACATCCTCGCCGCCTACCTGAACACCATCTACTTCGGTCGCGGCGCGTACGGCATCGCGGCCGCGTCGAAGGCCTACTTCAACAAGCCGGTCGAGGAGCTCACGGTCGAGGAGGGCGCCGTGCTCGCCTCCGTCATCCAGAGCCCGTCCAGCCTCGACCCCGAGACCAACCGCGCCAGGCTCGAGTCCCGCTGGCGGTACGTGCTCGACGGCATGGTCAGCCAGGGCCAGCTGTCGAAGGAGGCGCGGTCCGCCGCGCTGTTCCCGGCGGTGGTGCCGGCGAGTCAGCTGGTGGATGCGAACGCGGCGCGCGGACCGGAGGGGCTGATCCGGGCGCAGGTGCTCGCCGAGCTGGCCGCGGCCGGGATCAGCGAGCAGCAGCTGAACACCGAGGGGCTGCAGATCACCACCACCATCGACCCGAAGGCGCAGGACGCGGCGCTGGAGTCGGTGCGCGAGACGATGGCGGGCGAGCCGCAGGAGCTGCGCGCTGCGGTGGTGTCCATCGATCCGCGCAGCGGTGCGGTCCGCGCCTACTACGGCGGATCCGACGGTGCCGGTTTCGATTTCGCGCAGTCGCCGCTGCAGACCGGGTCCGCGTTCAAGGTGTTCGGGCTGGCCGCCCTGCTCAAGGAGGGAAAGGGCCTGCAGACGATGTTCAACAGTGCCCCGCTCACTGTCGGTCAGGTGGAGATCACGAACGTGGGCGGCGACGGCTGCGGGACCTGCACCATCGCGCAGGCGCTCAAGCAGTCGCTGAACACCAGCTTCTACCGGCTCACGCTGTCGATGGAGAACGGCTCGCAGAAGATCGCCGACGTCGCGCACGAGGCCGGCATCCCGAAGCAGATCCCCGGCGTCGAGGGCGAGAGCCTGACCCAGAACGGCGGCCCGCCGGAGAACGGAATCGTGTTGGGGCAGTACCAGTCCCGTCCGATCGACATGGCATCCGCGTACGCGACGCTTGCCGCATCCGGGATCTACCATCAGCCCTACTTCGTGCAGCGGGTGGTGACCGCGGACGGCGCCGTACTGCTGGATCGTCCTGCGCCGCAGGGGGAACGGCGGCTCGATGCCGCGGTGGCCGACAATGTCACCCAGGCGATGCTCCCGATCGCGGTCTACTCGAACGGGCACGCCCTGTACGGAGGGAGGCCGTCGGCCGCCAAGACCGGGACCGCGCAGTTCGGTGACACCGGGATGAACAAGGACGCGTGGATGGTCGGCTACACGCCGTCGCTGTCCACCGCGGTCTGGATCGGTACCGAGCAGTCGCAGGCGATCGTGAACCAGTGGGGCGGATCGATTTACGGGTCCGGGCTGCCCTCGGACATCTGGAAGGGCACGATGGACGGCGCGCTGGAGGGCACCGACTTCGAGTCCTTCCCGTGGCCGCAGCCCATCGGTGGCCAGTCGGGTGTGCCCGCGTACTCGGGTGGCGGCACCGGTGATGGTTCCCGCACCAACACGGGTGGCTCGGGACAGCAGGCGCCGCTGCCGCAGGCCCCGGCGGCCCCGGCTGTCCCGGATGGCGCACCCCCGGTCGAGGCCCCGGCCCCGCCGGTATTCGTGCCGCCCGCGCCGCTTCCGCCGCCGCCCCCGCCGCGGAATGTGGAGATCCTGCCTGGCATCGTCATCCCGCTGCCGGGGTAGGCGCTTCGCACGGGCGCGCGGGTGCCCCAAAGGCCCCCCGAACGGAATTCGTTCGGGGGGCCTTTGGATGGCTGCGGTGTTTAGTCGTCCGCTCCGATGATGAAGGCCTCGAGCTCGGCGCGGGCCTTGTCGTCGGCCATCTGGACCGGCGGGCTCTTCATCAGGTACGCCGACGCCGGGTAGACCGGTCCGCCGATGCCGCGGTCGAGCGCGATCTTGGCGGCGCGGACGGCGTCGATGATGATGCCTGCCGAGTTCGGCGAGTCCCAGACCTCGAGCTTGTACTCCAGGTTCAGCGGGGCGTCACCGAAGGCGCGACCCTCGAGGCGGACGTACGCCCACTTGCGGTCGTCGAGCCACTCGACGTAGTCCGAGGGGCCGATGTGGACGTTGCGGTCGTGGACCTTGCCGGCGAGTGCACCGGTCAGGTTCGACGTCACGGCCTGGGTCTTGGAGACCTTCTTGGACTCCAGACGCTCGCGCTCGAGCATGTTCTTGAAGTCCATGTTGCCGCCGACGTTGAGCTGGTAGGTACGGTCCAGCACGACACCGCGGTCCTCGAACAGCTTCGCCATCACGCGGTGGGTGATGGTGGCGCCGACCTGGCTCTTGATGTCGTCGCCGACGATCGGGATGCCGGCGTCCTTGAACTTGGCGGCCCACTCCGGGTCGGAGGCGATGAACACGGGCAGGGCGTTGACGAACGCGGCGCCCGCGTCGATCGCGCATTGGGCGTAGAACTTGTCGGCATCCTCGGAGCCCACCGGGAGGTAGGACACGACGACGTCGACCTTGGCCGCCTTGAGGGCCGCGACGACGTCGACCGGCTCGAGGTCGGAGACCTCGATGGTCTGTGCGTAGTACTTGCCGATGCCGTCGAGGGTCGGGCCCCGCTGCACGGTGACGTTGCTCGGCGGCACGTCGGCGATCTTGATGGTGTTGTTCTCGCTGGCGAGGATCGCCTCGGAGAGGTCGAAGCCGACCTTCTTGGCGTCCACGTCGAACGCGGCGACGAACTCGACGTCGCGGACGTGGTACTGACCGAACTTCACATGCATCAGGCCCGGCACGGTGGCCGTCTCGTCGGCGTCCTTGTAGTAGTGGACTCCCTGGACCAAGGACGAGGCACAGTTCCCCACGCCCACAATGGCCACGCGCACCGAGGTGCTGTTCTCACCCATGGTCGGGTTCTCCTTCTTTCTTGGGTACTGCTGTCGATGTTTGTTCGGCCACGATCAGCTCGTTGAGCCAGCGCACCTCGCGCTCGCTCGACTCGAGACCGAGCTGATGCAGCTGCCGGGTGTAGCGGTCGAGGGAACCGGTGGTCCGCCCAACGGCCTCACGGAGCCCCTCGCGGCGCTCCTCGACCTGACGTCGCCTTCCCTCGAGGATCCGCATCCGCGCCTCGGCGGGGGTGCGGCTGAAGAAGGCGAGGTGAACGCCGAAACCGTCGTCCGTGTAGTTCTGCGGACCGGTGTCGGCGACCAGTTCGGCGAACCGCTGCCTGCCGGCAGGGGTCAGCTCGTATACGCGGCGGGCACGTCGCATGGAGGCACCCGTCGGCCCGGCGTCCTCGGCGATCAACCCGTCGGTCTGCATGCGGCGCAGTGTCGGGTAGAGCGAACCGTAGGAAAAGGCGCGGAACGCGCCCAATAGGCCGGTCAGCCGCTTGCGCAGCTCGTATCCGTGCATGGGTGATTCGAGGAGCAGCCCGAGAATCGCGAGTTCGAGCATTACTGCACCTCCTGAGTCACCTATCGATTGATGCGACAGCAAACTATATCGCGCCGATATATAGGAGCCTACGACAAGGCGCGTTTGTGTGACAAGGCGTCACGGCTAGACGTACGCTCCGGGCCGGGCTAGTCCGTCGCGGGGTAGATCGAGAAGACCTCCCCGTCGAACCCCGCGGTTATGTGTCCGGACGTGCCCATCCGCCCGTCGGACAGGTACATCGACACCTCGGGGCCCTGGTCCCCGTTCTCGACGGACATGTGGATCGAATCCGGTGTTGCCACGCCCAGCGTCTGCGGGGCGCCGAGCAGCAGCCCGACCACGGCCGGAATGTCGAGCCGGGCCAGATCGACCGGGATCGTCTTGGGGTCCCGACCGGTGCGGGAATCGGGCTCCTGGAGTCCGTCCCGATAGTCGATGTCCTGGGACATGCCGGGCGCCCCCGGCTGGGCGCGCTGAATCCGCGCGTACTCGGGATAGATCGTCGCCTCGTCGACCACCGCGTCGCCGTATCCGGCGCGCAGCTCGTCGATCATCTGGGCGAGCCCCGGAGCGGACAGCACGTTCTCGGGGCGGTCGGGAGCGTCCGCGTCGCCGTCACCGCCGCCGATCGCGAAGAAGACGACGGCGCCGAGCGCCGCCACGGCCCCGATGGCGATGGCGAGGCGCGGGCGGAGGTGCAGGCCGAGGCCGGGGCCGGTCGGCGGGAGGGGCAGCGACCCCTTCAGCTTGTCGGGGATCTGCAGGTCCGACACCAGCGCGTCGAGCTCGGCGAGGGTCCGGGCGGCCATCGCCGCCTTGGTGCGGTCGCGGTGCTCGAAGTCGGAGAGCTGGCCGTCGTCGTGGGCGGAGTCGAGGAGCCCGCACACGTCGACGCGGTCGGTGTCGCGGGCGCGCATGCGCAGCGAGGAGTTGCTCGGCACCCGCCGAGCATAGGAGCGCGCTGCCGATCAGCTGGGCGTGGACACGCGGGTTACCTCCCCCGTGGGACTCAGCTCCAGGTAGCCGCTCGCGCCGGTCTCCTCGTTGTCCACGTAGATGGACACCGTCGGGTCGCCCTGTTCGAACTGCATCCCGATGTAGTTGATCGCCCCGCCCGGGACCCGCACCGACTGGGCGGCGCCGAGGAGGTGGCCGGCCAGGGCGTCGAGGTCGACGCTCGCCAGGTCGAACGGCGGATCGTCGCTGGTGTGGCTCGACACGCTGTCGGGGTCGAAACCGCCGCGGAAGGTGTAGTCCTGCTCGCGGTCGGGTTGGTCGGGCATCATCCGCGTGATGCTGACGTAGTCGCTGCGGAAGTTCGCGTCGTAGACGAGGGTGTCACCGAATCTCTCCCGATATTTACGGATGAACTCCTCGATGCCGGCCGCCGTGAGGGTGTCGATCGGCGCGATGACCCTCGGTGCGACGTCGGCGTACTTGTCGGGCGCGGGCGCTGCGGGGGGAATCGGTGCCAGCGGCGCGACCGGCGGGGCGGCCGTCGCGGGCGCGGGATCGGGGCCGTCCTGGTTGATCAGGATCAGCGCGACCGCTGCGGCGACCACCACGGCGATGCCTGCCACCAGCGCCCCACGGCGCGGCGGCGCGGGCCGGTCCGCCGCGCTGAGCGTGTCGGTCAGGGCCGTCGGCAGCTGCAGGTCGGTGACCAGTGACTCCAGCTCTCTGAGAGTTCTGGCGGACATGGCCGCTGCCGTGCGCGACTTGTGCTCGTCGAAGTCGAGCTGGCCCTCGCCGTACCCGGCGTCGAGCAGCGTGCAGGTGTTCGAGCGGTCGATGTCCCGCGCTCGGGTCGTATTGCGGCTGGCCACGGTCGAAATGATAGGAGAAGCGGCGCGACGGGGTCCGGCAGCCGGGTAGTGGCGCGATCGACAGTGCCGATTCGCGATCCGGCACTGGCACGGCGCAGCCACTGGTCGGGCGGGGTGCGCCGCGGGTGTCGGCCCGGCGTGTCGCAGCTCGCGCCGCCGCCAACCCGAGACCTCGCACGATTGCCCACGTACTCTGGTCACGTGCGATTGCAGCGGCAGGTGGTGGACTACGCGCTACAGCGGCGATCCCTGCTGGCCGAGGTCTACTCCGGCCGGACGGGTGTCGCCGAGGTGTGCGATGCCGGTCCCTACCTGCTGCGCGCGGCGAAGTTCCACGGCAGGGGCTCCGACGCGACCTGTCCGATCTGCAGGAAAGAACAGCTCACCCTCGTCTCGTGGGTGTTCGGCGACAGGCTGGGCCCGATCTCGGGTTCGGCACGTACGTCGGAGGAGCTGGTTCGGCTGGCGACGACCCAGGAGGAGTTCTCCGTCCACGTCGTCGAGGTGTGCCGCACCTGCAGTTGGAACCACCTGGTGCAGTCGTATGTGCTCGGAGCGGCCCCCGCCCCGAAACGGGCTCGCCGCCCCTCGGGTGCGCGTGCGCCGAGTCGCCGCATTGCGAGTGAGTGAGCACCACCAACCCGCCGAACGATGTAACTGACACAGCCGTGTCTACGTGAGCACTGGAGATTCCTACGTGAGTTCCCCCTACGACAACATGCAGGGTGGTCGACCCGCCGGACAGCCGCGGCCGAGTGGCCCGCCACCGGGGGGCCGACCGCCGGGGTACTCACAGCCCAACGCTCAACCCGGATACCCGCAGGCCCGGCCCAACCAGGCGCCCGGGTATCCGCAGGGCGCGCCGCCGCGCCCCAACCAGGCCGCCGGGTACCCGCCGCCGAACCAGGGGCAGGTCAACTACGCCGCACGTGGCCAGGCGCCCCGCCCCGCGGCGCAGCGGCCTCCGGCTCAGCGCCCCCCGGCACAGCGGCCCGCCGCGCCCCGCACCGCGTCGGGTAGCGGTAACGGGCCCGGTGGTCGTCCCCCGGCGGGCCCGCCGCCGAAGGGCAGGGGTGGCTCGTCGGGCGGTCAGCCGCCGAAGCCGCCGAAGAAGAGCAGCTCGAAGCGCTGGAAGATCATCCGCCGCACCGTGATCAGCCTCGTCGCCCTCGGACTGGTGGTGCCGCTGCTGACGTTCATGGTCGCCTACACGGGCGCCGACGTGCCCAAGCCCGGCGACATCAAGACGAACCAGGTCGCCACGATCTACAACAGTGACGGCACCTCCGTGATCAGCACGATCGTCCCGCCGGAGGGCAACCGCACCGACGTCACCATCGACCAGATCCCGCCGCACGTGCGCAACGCCGTGCTCTCGGCCGAGGATCGGGACTTCTACACCAATCCCGGGTTCTCCGTCTCCGGCTTCGCCCGGGCCGCGCGCGACAATGTCCTCGGCAGGGAAGACGCGGGCGGTGGCTCGACGATCACCCAGCAGTACGTGAAGAACGCGCTGGTCGGTGACGAGCGCGCTCTCACCCGCAAGATGCGCGAGCTCGTCATCTCCTCGAAGATGGCCCGGCAGTGGTCCAAGGACGACATCCTTGTCGCCTACCTGAACACCATCTACTTCGGCCGCGGCGCGTACGGCATCGCGGCGGCATCGAAGGCCTACTTCAACAAGCCGGTCGAGGAGCTCACGGTCGAGGAGGGCGCCGTGCTCGCGGCGAGCATCCAGCTGCCGTCGCTGCTCGACCCCGAGACGAACCCGACCGGCGCCGAGAGCCGGTGGGGCTACGTCCTGGACGGCATGGTCAGTGCGAACACCCTCAGCGCGGGCGAGCGGGCGGGCGCCAAGTACCCGCACACGATCTCGCAGTCCGAGGTCGACAACGGCGTCTCGGCGAAGGGTCCTGACGGCCTGATCCGTAGCCAGGTGATCAAGGAACTCGCCGCGAACGGCATCAACGAGCAGGTCCTCAACACCGAGGGACTGCAGATCACCACGACCATCGACCAGCAGGCCCAGCAGGCGGCGGTCGACGCGGTCAACAACAACATGGAGGGCGAG
Source organism: Rhodococcus sp. PvR044 (assembly GCF_040548995.1). Lineage (NCBI taxonomy): Bacteria > Bacillati > Actinomycetota > Actinomycetes > Mycobacteriales > Nocardiaceae > Rhodococcus > Rhodococcus sp. PvR044. Next base: position 205,554 of record NZ_JBEPSX010000002.1, on the reverse strand, counting down.
AAGCCCGAGCTGCGCACCGCGGTCGTCTCGGTCGACCCGAAGACCGGCGGGGTGAAGGCCTACTACGGCGGCGCCGACGGCGCCGGCTTCGACTTCGCCCAGTCCGGGCTGCAGACCGGTTCGTCGTTCAAGGTGTTCGGGCTCGCGGCGGCCCTCGATCAGGGCATCCCGCTGTCGAAGATGTACGACAGCGGGCCGCTGACGATCGGCGGCATCACCATCACCAACGTCGAGGGCGAGTCCTGCGGCACCTGCACCATCGCCGAGGCGCTCAAGCGGTCGCTGAACACCAGCTTCTACCGGCAGATGATGTCCATCGAGAACGGCCCGGAGAAGATCGCGGACATCGCGCACAAGGCCGGTATCCCCGAGGAGATCCCCGACGTCAAGGGCATCACCCTGCAGGAGCCGAACGGGTCCTCCGAGTACGGAATCGTGCTGGGCCAGTACCAGTCTCGTGTGATCGACATGGCATCCGCGTATGCGACCCTGGCCGCCTCCGGCGTCTACCGCGCGCCGCACTTCGTGCAGAAGGTCGTCACCGGCGACGGCACGGTGCTGCTCGATCGCGGGCCCGCGCCGGCAGGCGAGGCCCGGCTCAAGCCGGCGGTCGCCGACAACGTGACGTCCGCCATGCAGCCGATCGCGGGTTACTCCCGCAACCACGGCCTGGCAGGCGGGCGTCCGTCCGCCGCGAAGACCGGCACCGCGCAGCTCGGCGACACCGGCCAGAACAAGGACGCCTGGATGGTCGGCTACACCCCGTCGCTGGCCACCGCCGTGTGGGTGGGCACCGAGCAGGGCCTGCCGCTGCAGAACAGCTACGGCGGACTGATGTACGGCTCGGGGCTACCGTCCGACATCTGGAAGGCCACGATGGACGGCGCGCTGAAGGGCACCGACGTCGAGACCTTCCCGAAGCCCGAGGCGATCGCCGGTCAGGCAGGCGTGCCCGCGTACACCGCGCCGTACGTGCCGCCGAAGACCACGGCCGTCACGCCGAGCCCGACGCCGGCACCGGGGCTGACGCTGCCTCCGGTCATCATCACCCCGCGCCAGGTGGAGGTCCTGCCCGGCGTGACGATCCCGCTGCCGGGTCTGGCGCCGAGGCCGACCACACCGCCCGCGACGGTCGATCCGGGTCCGTCGCCGGGCCAGCCGACGCAGGACGAGGTCGAGGCCGAGGACGGTCTGAGCCCGGGAGCCAACGCGCAGGGAGGCAGCCCGCAGGGAGCGCCGATCCGGCCGAACCGATAGCCGATCGGTAACGTCACTGCGGTGGCCGAGCAACCTGACGACAGCACCGTGACGGTCGTTCCGCATGCTCCACCACAGGAGCCTGCGGGCGGCGCGGTCATCGCCTCGCCGGGCCCGTTGGCGGACGACTGCCGGTCAGTCGTGGACCGGGACCTGCCCGGGCGCACCGATCCGATGGTGGCCGAGCTCAGCGGCGTCATCGGCGGACCGGTCGGGCGGCACGCGCTCGTCGGCCGGACCCGCTTCCTCACCCCGCTGCGGGTGATCCTGCTGCTGGCGGTCGTCTTCCTCGCCCTCGGCTGGTCCACCAAGGCGGCGTGCCTCCAGCAGGCCCCGAACGGGCCCGGCGGTGCGCTCGGCCTGGACTGGAGCGGCAGCCGCCAGTACACCGCGCTGTGCTACTCGGACACGGTGCCGCTGTACGGCGCGGAACGGCTCGACGAGGGCGCCTTCCCGTACAAGAAGTCGTGGGAGGAGAAGGCGGGCGACGGGTCCACGCAGGTGCGGTACATGGAGTACCCGGTGCTCGCGGGGCTCTACCAATACGGCTCGATGAAGGTCGCCAAGGCCTGGGACGCGGTCTCCTGGTTGCCAGGGGCGCTGCAGGTGGTCCTCTACTTCAACGTGGTCGCGCTGGGATTGTCGCTGGCGTGGCTGGTCACGGTCTGGGCGACGGTGCTACTGGCAGGCAGGCGGGTCTGGGACGCGGCGCTGGTCGCGGTGTCCCCGCTCGTGGTGGTGCACGCGTTCACCAACTTCGACCCGCTGGCGACGGCGTTCGCGGCGGGCGGCCTGCTCGGCTGGGCGCGCAGGCGGCCGGTGCTGGCAGGCGTGCTGCTCGGGCTCGGCGGTGCCGCCAAGATGTACCCCCTGCTGCTGCTCGGTCCGCTGCTGGTGCTGTGCCTGCGCGCGGGCAGGATGCGGCCGTGGTGGCAGGCCGTTGCGGGCGCGGCCGCGGCCTGGCTGGTGGTGAATCTGCCCGTCGCGCTGCTGTTCCCGGCCGGCTGGCGGGAGTTCTTCCGGCTCAACTCCGAGCGGGGCGCCGACCCGGACTCGATCTACAACGTGATCTCCTCGTTCACCGGCTGGCCCGGTTTCGACGGCCCGCTGGCCGGCGGTGAGACCCCGACGAATCTGAACGCGGTGTCGCTGGTGCTGTTCGCCGCCGCCTGCGTCGGCATCGGGTACCTGGCCCTGACCGCCGCCCGCAGGCCCCGCGTCGCGCAGCTGTGCTTCCTGGTGATCGCGGCCTTCCTGCTCACCAACAAGGTGTGGAGTCCGCAGTACTCGCTGTGGCTGGTTCCGCTCGCGGTGCTCGCGCTGCCGCATCGTCGAATCCTGTTGGCGTGGATGACGATCGATGCCCTCGTCTGGGTGCCGCGGATGTACTACTACCTGGGCGTCCAGAACAAGGGGCTGCCCGAGCAGTGGTTCACCGCGACGGTGATTCTCCGGGATGTCGCGGTCGTCGCGCTGTGCGTGCTGGTGATCCGGCAGATCCGCCGCCCCGAACTGGACCTGGTGCGCGAAGCCGGGGTGGACGACCCGGTCGGTGGTGTCCTCGACGGCGCCCCGGACCGGCCGCCGGGGTGGCTGCCGTCCTGGCTGCGCCCGCGGGACCGGCGCGGCACGCAGGCGTGGTCGGAGGCGCCGGTTATTCGCTGATCCGCGCCTCGAGCTGGGCGCGGGCGAGCGGCCAGTCGTCGTCGATCATCGAGAAAAGTGCTGTGTTGCGCCAACTTCCGTCCTGGCGGCGGCGGTGTTTGCGGAGCAGCCCCTCGAACTCGGCGCCGAGCTTGGCGATCGCGCCGCGCGAGTGTGCGTTGAGCTCGTCGGTGTGCCATTCGATTCGCACCGCACCGAGATCCTCGAAGGCCCGGCGCAGCAGCAGCAGCTTGGCCTCCGGGTTGATCCGGCCGCCCTGGGCGGAGCGGGAGAGCCAGGTGTAGCCGATCGCGAGCGACTGGTGCAGCGGGTCGATCTGGTAGTACGAGGTGGTGCCGACCACCACGCCGGTCGCGGTGTCGATCTGGACGTACGCCAGCCGCTGCGGGTCGTCGAGCGCGTGGGAAATGTACTCGGTTGCGTCCGAGACGCTTTCGATCGGGCGCCAGGTCCAGTGGAACAGTGTCGGGTCGTCCGCGGCCCGGTACAGGTCCTCGGCATGCGCGAGGGTCAGCGGCTCGAGGCGGACGTATTCGCCGGTGAGCGTGGGCTGCTCGAACCAGGGTCCGGTCATGACGCCGCCGTGAGGGCCGGATCCCGATGACCGAGGCCGTGCCGCGGGCCCGCGTCGGCGCCCGCGGCGTCCCATCGCGGGCGTGCACGGAGGAAGACGAAGAACAGCACCACCAGCAACGCCGCGCGCCCCCAGACGCCGAACTGCACGACGAACTCCATCACGGACGCGTCCGATCCGCTCGCGAGCTCGTAGAAGTAGCGGAACACCCCGATCCCCATCGCCAGGTCGGCGAGCAGGTAGCCCCCGATCAGCGCCCACGGCACCCGCAGCAGCACCAGGAAGGGGATCAGCCACAGCGTGTACTGCGGCGAATGCACCTTGTGCAGCAACATGAAGCCGCACAGCATCGCCGCGCTCACCGCGATCCAGGGGTAGCTGCCCTCGCGGCGATACCGGCGCAAGCCGAGCCAGAGCGCCAGCGCGAACGACGCGGCGATGAGCAGCGGTGAGGCCAGGCCGACGAAGGACGCGTAGGCGCTGTCCGGGCCCTCGACGCCGCCGAACAGCTGCCGCACCCCCCAGTACCAGATCGAGTTGGTGGTGATGTCGGCCTGGCGATCGGACTGGAAGGTGAACGAGGCGAGCCAGCCGGGATAGCCGGCGAGCGCGAACGGCAGGTTGATCGCGATCACCGTGCCCGCCGCAGCGGCGGCCACCATCAGCGCACCCTTCGGATCGAACCGGCCCCGCACCGAGGAGGGCAGCTCGGCGCCGTCGGCCCCGCCGGTGAACACGAAGGCCATCAGCGGCAGCACGAAGGCGCCGGGGTAGATCTTCAGGCACAGGCCGATCGCGAGCAGGACGGCGGCGCCGATCGCCCTGGTGCGCAGCGGGATCCGCTGGTAGTACACGACCACGAAGATCGCCGCGGTGGCGGCCGCGACGACCGGCAGCTCCCAGTTGTGGAAGGCGTAGAGGACCAGTGGCGGGGCGGCCGCCCACAGCAGCGCAGGCCAGCCCGCGAGCCGACCGAGCATCCACGCGGTGGCGAGCCCGAACGGCACCAGGATCAGCGCCGAGTTCAGCAGGAACTCGGCATCGTTGTGTGCACCGATCCCGCCGAGCCACATCAGCAACCCGCTGAGCACGGGGTACTCGACGGTGCCGCCGGTCAGGAATCCGTCCGGCGTGATGCCGCCCGTGAGGTAGGGGAAGACGTGGTTGTCGATGTCGCGGCCGAGCCAGAGGAACTGGATGTCGGAGTAGCAGAAGTTGCTGTCCTTGAGCCGGTCGAAGACGAGGCTGCGGCCGTTCTCGGCGAATGGGGCGCCCGCGCACCTGGCCTTGTTCAGATAACCGAGGGCAAGGGTGAGCCCGCACAGCAGCGTCACGGTGACCGCCACCGCCGGTGTCCCTGCCTGGGCGCGCGTCCGCATGGTTGTCAGCCTAGGTGGTCCAGGCCGCGGGAGGGATTCCTCCGCCCTCGTAGCCGTCGCCCGGACGGACGCGATTTCGCAGGTCAGGGGCCGCTCGTGTAACCTGCATGGGTTGCTGACGCAACGACCCTCCTGTCACGGATAGTCCGTGGCCGTTTCACTAGTCCATAGGAGGTGATGAGGTCTTATGCGTCATTACGAATTGATGGTCATCCTTGACCCCAGCCTGGACGAGCGCACCGTCGCTCCGTCGCTGGATACGTTCCTCAATGTTGTTCGCCAGGACGGCGGCAGTGTCGACAAGGTCGACGTTTGGGGTAAGCGCCGTCTCGCCTACGAGATCGCCAAGCACAGCGAAGGCATCTACGCGGTGATCGACATCAACGCGACCCCTGCCACCGTGAACGAGCTGGATCGTCAGCTCGGCCTGAACGAGTCGGTGCTCCGCACCAAGGTTCTGCGCCACAACAAGTGATTTCTGTCTGCGCCTGGCCCTAGGCTCGGCGCAACAGGATTCCACACACTGCAGGAGGAACCCACATGGCAGGCGACACCGTGATCACCGTCATCGGAAACTTGACGGCTGATCCCGAGCTTCGATTCACCCCCGCGGGGGCCGCGGTTGCGAACTTCACCGTCGCATCGACGCCCCGCACCTTCGACCGTCAGTCCAATGAATGGAAAGACGGCGAGGCGCTCTTCATGCGCTGCAACATCTGGCGTGAGGCCGCAGAGAACGTTGCCGAGTCCCTGACTCGCGGTTCTCGGGTGATCGTGAGTGGACGGCTCAAGCAGCGGTCCTACGAGACTCGCGAGGGCGAGAAGCGCACTGTCATGGAACTCGAGGTCGACGAGATCGGCCCCTCGCTCAAGTACGCCACGGCCAAGGTCAACAAGGCCAACCGCGGTGGCGGCGGAGGCGGCGGAGGGTTCAGTTCCTCGGGCGGTTCGGGCGGCGGACGCCCGGCTGCCAACTCCGGCGGCGACGACCCGTGGGGCAGCGCCCCGCAGTCGTCCGGCTCGTTCGGTGGCTCCGGTGGTGGAAACGACGAACCCCCGTTCTGATCTCCGCTCTGGCGACAGCGCCGGGATCTGATGCGAACGAACATTGAAAGTACGGAGAAAGACAATGCCGAAGCCGCCGTTGCGCGACAAGGTGATGAAGAAGAAGGTCTGCTCCTTCTGTAAAGAGAAGAACACGCAGATCAACTACAAGGACACGACGCTGCTGCGTAAGTACGTCAGCGACCGCGGCAAGATCCGCGCGCGCCGTGTCACCGGCAACTGCGTCCAGCACCAGCGGGACGTGGCCGTTGCCGTGAAGAACTCGCGTGAGGTCGCTCTGCTTCCTTACGTCTCGACGGCTCGCTAAGGAAAGGGAAGACATGAAGCTGATCCTCACTGCAGACGTGGACAACCTCGGTGCGCCCGGCGACACCGTTGAGGTCAAGGACGGTTACGGCCGTAACTACCTGCTGCCCCGCGGTCTCGCGATCGTCGCCACCCGTGGCGCCGAGAAGCAGGTCGACGGCATCCGCCGTGCGCAGGAAGCCCGCGCCGTGCGCGGACTCGACCACGCCAAGGAGATCAAGGCCGCGATCGAGGGCCTCGAGAGCGTCTCGCTGACCGTCAAGACGGCCGGCGACACGGGCAAGCTGTTCGGCTCGGTCACCGCCGCCGACGTTGCCGGCGCCATCAAGGCCGCCGGTGGCCCTGTCGTCGACAAGCGCAGCCTCGAGCTGCCGAAGGCGCACATCAAGGCGACCGGCAAGCACGCCGTGGTTGTGAACCTGCACCCCGACGTCGTTGCCAAGTTCCACCTGAACGTGGTCGCCGGCTAGTCCGACCCACGTTCGCCCTCGGGGCCCCGCGGACCTATGGTCTGCGGGGCCCCGAGTCGTTTGTGGATAACTTTCCGCGCGTTGTGACGGGGTCCCAAGACAAGCGTCCAGTTCGTGTGATCGATCACTGTGATGCAACTCATATTGCGAGGTCAGCGCGTTTCGGCAACACGCCCGGATGCCCAACCCGTGGGACACGCCGAAAGTATTTTCATCCACAGGTGCGTGAATAAGAAAAGGTACGATCACCTGCGCAGATGGGAAGTAGTCACACAGTTATCCTCAGGTTGTCCCCAGGGCGCTAACACTGGTCAACTGCGGTTTCCACAATTCATCCACAGTTGTGTACACAGCCCGTGTTGAACGAGCCGGTCCGGATGCCTAACGTCGTGCGCGCGCGTCCTGCGGCGGCTGTGCCGGACCCCGATTTCGGGGGTCGGGATCAACCTGTCGGTCCGGGCGCGTATGTATTGCGTGTGGACGCACCGGACGGCGTGGCCGACCGGGCGTCGAGGTTTGCGGGAGAGGACGGTTATCGCGTGGCGGTTGTCGATGATCGGGGTCACTCGGACTACTCGGAGCCGGCTGAGCCGCCCCGTGAGGATTTCGGGCGCCAGCCGCCACAGGACATGGCGGCCGAGCAGTCCGTGCTCGGCGGCATGCTGCTGAGCAAGGACGCGATCGCGGACGTGCTCGAGCGGCTGCGGCCCGGCGACTTCTACCGGCCCGCCCACCAGAACGTCTATGACGCGATCCTGGACCTGTACGCCCGCGGCGAGCCCGCCGACCCCGTGACCGTGTCGGCCGAGCTGGAGCGTCGTGGCGACCTGCGCCGGGTGGGCGGCGCGCCGTATCTGGTGACGCTCACCCAGACGGTGCCCACCGCCGCGAACGCCGGCTACTACGCCGAGATCGTCGCGGAGAAGTCGATCCTGCGCCGTCTGGTCGAGGCCGGCACCCGGATCGTGCAGTACGGCTACGCCGGGTCCGAGGGTCAGGACGTGGCCGAGGTGGTGGACCGCGCCCAGGCCGAGGTCTACGACGTCACCGAGCGCCGCACCAACGACGACTTCGTTGCGCTCGAGGAGCTGCTGCAGCCGACGATGGACGAGATCGACTCCATCGCCAGCCGCGGTGGTCTCTCGCTCGGCGTGCCCACCGGGTTCACAGAGCTCGACGAGGTCACCAATGGCCTGCACCCCGGGCAGATGATCATCGTCGCGGCCCGCCCCGGTGTCGGTAAGTCGACCATCGGAATGGACTTCCTGCGGTCCTGCTCGATCAAGCACGGCATGGCCAGCGTCATCTTCTCCCTCGAGATGGGAAAGACCGAGATCGTCATGCGTCTGCTGTCGGCGGAGGCGAAGATCAAGCTCGCCGACATGAAGTCCGGCAAGATGAACGACGAGGACTGGACCAAGCTGGCGCGGCGGATGAGCGAGATCAGCGAGGCGCCGCTGTTCATCGACGACTCCCCCAACCTGACCATGATGGAGATCCGCGCCAAGGCGCGCCGGCTCAAGCAGAAGCACGACATCAAGCTGATCGTGCTCGACTACCTGCAGCTGATGTCGTCCGGCAAGAAGGTCGAATCGCGTCAGCAGGAGGTCTCCGAGTTCTCCCGAAGCCTCAAGCTGCTGGCCAAGGAGCTCGAGGTCCCGGTGGTCGCGATCTGTCAGCTCAACCGTGGTCCCGAGCAGCGAACCGACAAGCGCCCCATGGTGTCCGACCTCCGCGAGTCCGGCTCGCTCGAGCAGGACGCCGACATGGTCATGCTGCTGCACCGGCCCGACGCCTTCGAGCGGGACGACCCGCGCGGCGGAGAGGCCGACATCATCCTGGGCAAGCACCGTGGTGGTCCCACGGCAACGATCACGGTCGCGCACCAGCTGCACCTGTCGCGGTTCGTGGACATGGCGCGGGGCTAGCCCTTTTGCGTCGTGTAGGTCCCGGAGCTAGTTGGCCTTTTCCGGGCCTATATGTCCAGCACTTGTGTTGTCGCCGAGCGTGCGGGGTTTTGGGGAAGCCGAAGCCGCAGTCGGGTGCCGCCCAGCGGACTCTCGGACAGGTCGGCGGTGCCGCCGTGCAGTGCGGCCTGTTGAGCGATCAGCGCCAGACCGAGCCCGGAGCCCTCGGCATGCGCGGTCGACCCCCGGGCGAATCTGCCGAACAGCGCCGCCCGTTCATGCTCGGGAATGCCGGTGCCGTCGTCGTCCACCGTGATGTCGACGCCCTGAGCACCGCTCGCGGCGAGTGTGATCCGTACCCGGTCCGCGTTGCCGTGGCGGACGGCCATTGGTGATCGCGTTGTCGAGCACCAGTCGCAGCCCGGACGGAATGCCGCGCACGACCATCACATCCGGACCGCACAGTTCGATGTCGACGTCGGGCAGCCGGCGCGCCGACTCTTGCACGCAGCGATCGGCGAGTTCGACAAGGTCGAATTCCTCGTGGTCGGCGGCGTCGGACAGTTCGCCCACGGCCAGTCGCTCGAGGTCCGCGAGCGTCGTCTCGACCTCACGCTGCGTGACGAGCAGGTCGCGCACGACCTCGGTGCGCTGCTCATCGGACAGTGGCATCGTTGCGAGCACCTCGAGATCGGTGCGCATCGAGGTGAGCGGCGTGCGCAACTCGTGCGCGGACACCGCGGCGAAGTCGCGGGCGGACCCCAACGCATCCTCGGTCCGCTTCTGTGCCACGGCGATCCGGTCGAGCATCAACCCGATCGCATCCGAGAGCTCCTCCGCCTCCCGTGCTCCCCGCACATCCGGCCGCCGCGCGCCCGGATCGCGGCCGATGGTGTGCGTGGCGGCAGCGAGCCGCTGCAATGGCCGCACGGCGCGGCCGGCGAGCAGCCAGCCAAGCCCCGCCGCCACCGCGATCGCCACCCCCGCGGCCGCCGCGACCTGCCACTGTTGTTTCCGGATCGCCACGGTCAGTGCATCCTCCGGAACGGAGACGGCAACGTAGGTGTCCGCGGCACCGCTGACCGGGACGTCGCGGGCACGTACGGTGGTCCCGTCCACAGATTCCGTTCGCAGTGTGTCGGGTTCGGCGGCGTGGTCGCCGGGTGCGGTCACCGCCGGTTCGGGGAACGTCGTGCTCGGGAGCACCGCGGTCGTAACCCCACACCAGGCGCATCAGCTGCGTCCGGCTGAGCACGATTCCCGTGTTCTCGGCGAGCACACCGAGCAGGTCGAACTCGCGTTTGGTCAGGTCGATTCGGTGTCCGCCGACGTGGGCACGGCGCCCCGGCAGGTCGACCTCCAGGGCTCCGACGCTGACGATGCCTGCCGGGGTCGGTGTGCGGGGTGCCCGCCGCAGCAACGCGCGCAGCCGCGCCACCAGCTCGCCCAGCTCGAACGGCTTGGTCAGGTAGTCGTCCGCGCCAGCCTCCAGTCCCGCGATCCGGTCGCCCACCGAGCTGCGGGCGCTGAGCACGCAGATCGGCACCTCGTTGCCCATCGCCCGCAGAGCGGTGACCACACCGACGCCGTCGAGCCCGGGCATGTTCACGTCCAGCACGAGCGCGTCGGGGCCGGTGGCGACCACAGCGCGCAGCGCGGAGGCCCAGTCGTGCGCGGTCTCGATCTCGAAACCGGACAGGCGGAGCCCCCGCGTCAGGGATGAGAGGACCTTGGAGTCGTCGTCGACGATCAGGATGCGGGCGCTGTCAGTCACCTGATCCATCGTGCCCGAGCGCGGTACAGCGAGGCCCTGCCGTCCGCGGGCACGCACCGGCCAGCAGGCCTGCAGGCCTGCACCGCGAGTGTGACGCCGCCGTCCTACCCGTCCGTGCCCACGGGCTGCCTAGCCCTCGCCGCGGGTCTCGGCGGGGGTTGTGGCCGTGGCCTCCGTCACGGTGAGCTCACCCTTCGCGACCAGCGCGTCGATCTCCTCCTGGCTCAGTTCGGGGGCGATCGAGGCCTCCCCGATGGTCGGTGTGTCGGACTGCGTGGCCGGGACGGGCTCCGCGGCGGGGGTGCCGACCGAGGTCGGTGCGGTCTCGGAGAAGGAGCCGCTGGCCCAGGCAATGCCGGGCACAGCGATCGCGGCGGCAGCAGCGATTCCGGCGGCGACGATGGCTGCTCGCCGACGGGTGGGGGTGTTGGCGATGATCTTGCGCACGGGTGATCTCCTCGTTCGGGTCGTGGCTCTGGTGGCCTCGACATCAACGAACTTATGAGCGGAAAACTCGGCGTTGCTTAGCGAAGTCTTAGAGGTTGGTTAGAGAGTCGTGCCCCGTACAGGTTCCGCGCTTGCGGGTGCAAGAAGCGACCCTTGATCCCGGTGCGCAGCAGCGCATTTCCTGTGATGCCGACCGGGCACGCCCGTCGCTGGTCCACCAGGTCCGGGGGCGGGTGAGGCACGATCCCGAGCCGGGACCCTCCTCATCGACAACGGAACCTGCTTCAACTCCTTTTGGCCGGGCAACGCTCCCACGGGATTCAGCTACCGGCCGTGGACGCCGACCACTGCCGGTACCCACATGATTAGTGTCACCCAGAACGACAGGCCGGGGTCGGAGACCGTCACGATCAATCCGTGCCCCCACGACGCCCCGGTGCCGACTCCGGAGACGCCAGGGTGCGGGAGCGGCGGTAGCCTCGCCGCCTTCAACTTCGGCAGGCTGGGCAGGATTCTGACAGCCCGGGCCACGAACCGGAGTAGCACAGGGTGAAGGTGCGCTGGCGATCGTTGCCAGGGTGCCCGACGGGGTGATCCTTGGATACCCGGTTCCCGAGGGGCCTGCGGAAAAGGACATCTGCAGCCGGAATTTCGGGGACAAACGTCGTGGAACTTCTTGAAAGTCGCAGGCCGATCGGACAAGTAGATCCGGAACCTACATTTGCAACACTGCTTGTAGCTTCCGGATCTAGTTGGCCTTTTCCGGACCCAGATATCCCGCACTTGTCATGATTCCAGCCTATTTGTCCCTTGGAACTGCAACTCTTCCTATGTCGGCAAGCCAACGAGGCGATCGTCATTGTCTTCCTTGCGGAGGGATGCGAGAAGGCACAGTATTCCGGGCATGGGATTCTCGCTGATCTTTGTCCGCGTCCAGGGAGACGAGAAGCGCGACGCGGATCGCGATGCCGTCGCCGCCTTCCTCGAGGCGCGCGGCCTGCGCGCGATGGACAGCGACGGCCAAGGTTCGCTTCTGGTCGATGCGGACGGGCAGGCGCTCTTGTTCGACGGCCACCGGACCGACCTGTACCTCGACCCGCTCGATCAGGAGGAGCCGCTGAGCGGTGGGATCGATCACGCCTCGCTGTCGGAGGAGGAGACGACGTTCATCTATGAGCTGTGCGTCGCGGCGGGATTCCTCATCGTCAATCCGCAGGGCAACCCGACCTATGTCGTCGCCGGCGCCAACCATGCCCCGGGAGACGTTCCGGATCAGGAGGACATGGACTGGGTGAACAGCGCTGCCGAGCTGCGGCAGGCTCTCGCCGGCAAGTTCGACGACTTCCGCGATTGGCGTGACCGCGTGGTCGCGCAGTACTCGGACGGGCGGGCCGACGGCGAGTAGCGAGCGCCAACCCGGCGGCGTACGGCGGCTACTCGATCCGGGGATCCGCCGTCCCCGGTCGCTAGGCTGTCGCAAATGTCGATGAACTTCATGCTGGGCTTCGTGCCGAACACCGACCTCTCTGCCTTCGGCGTGGACGCCGACTCGACCATCGACTTCGACGACGCGAGCCGCAGCACCGCGGCCGGCCCGTCGGCCGCGCAGGTCGGCGCGCACGTGGTGCTCGTGGATCCCGGTCTCGATCTCCAGCAGCTTCCGCAGCTCTCCGAGCCGCCCGCGGGAACGGTGCTCGTCACCCTCGGTGGCACGAGCGACGTCTACGTGGTCCAGTCGTTCGGCGACGACCCCCGCCTCCGAGTACTTGCCGAGCGCGAGGTCGCCGAAGACCTCGGCGCCCCGATCGACGCCGAGGCGGTGTTCGAGACCGAGGACGACCCGGAGGACGCGCACCTGGAGTTCGTCTGCCGCCTCGCCGGAATCACGGTCGGGGAGCTGTGGAATCTCGAGTGGGCGCCGCTCGCGTCGGGTAGGGGCGGGTTCTTCGGCCGTCTCTTCGGTCGCTGAGGCTCAGTGCGGATCGCGCTCAGGCACGCGGCCGGGGTCTGCCCGCGGTAGTCGGCGCGAGGCGGCGATCACCTCCCGGATGACGCGGTGATGAGTCGAATTCCCGGTTGATTCGGTGCATTCCGGCTTGACCTTCACGTAGCGGCAACTTCTACGGTCGAAGACGAGGCCGGACGGACCGGCCTCACGGAAGATGGGAAGCGCCATGAGCTGGTCGATCGCGGATGTGGCGAGGATGTCGGGCGTCACCGCCCGCACCTTGCGGCACTACGACGACATCGGACTGCTCGAGCCCGCCTACGTGGGCACCAACGGCTACCGCTACTACGAGGATGAGCAACTGCTGCGCTTGCAGCAGATCCTCGTCCTGCGCGAACTCGGCCTGGGCCTTGCCGAGATCGCCGAGGCGGTCGACTCCGAGCCGGACACACTCGCCGCCCTCAAACGGCAGCACATCCGCCTACTCGGAGAGCGCAACCGCCTGGCGCGGATGGCCGACACCGTGGCGCACACCATCGCCGAACTCGAAGGGAAGACGGAAATGACAGTCAAGATCAATCGCCCGGAGAACCTGTTCGAGGGCTTCGACAACACGCAGCACGACGACGAGGCCCGCGAACGCTGGCCGGAGGAGTTCGAACAGTCTCAGCGCAACGCCGCGACGATGACTGCCGAGGACGTCGAGCGCATGCAGCGTGAGATGACCGCGGCGATGATCCGTATGGCCGAGTTCATGGCCGCCGGCACCCCGGTCGTCGACGTGGCGGTCCAAACGGAGATCCACACGCAGTACCAGGGCATCTGCCGCTTCTGGACCCCGAACCGGGACGCGTACAAGTGTATGGGGCAGATGTACGTGGACGACGAGCGGTTCAAGGCGAACTACGAGAAGATCGCCGAGGGCCTGGCCGAGTACCAGCGGGACGCGATGGTCGTCTACGCGGACGAGCGGCTCGGCGAGTAGCCCTCGGCCCGGAAGCCCGGGGTATCCCGGAGAATGCAGCGTCCCCTCCGCGGCCAGTGCGGAGGGGACGCTCCCATTGTCTCGGCAATCAGGCCGGAACCGACGGCGTGGGCCGTCGACATCTGGAAACCCATCATCTCCCGTCCTGCAATGCGTCCACTCGGCCCGTAACGCCAAGGCGCTCAGCAGAATCGGCAAACACGCCCCCGAACTTTTGTCGCCGTCGTCTGAGGCGGTTACTTGTCATCGGGTGCGTCGGAATCGCGCACCGTATAGCCCTGTTCGCGCAAGATCTTGATGACCTCGGCGAACGACGAGATCCAGTGGTGCAAGGGCGGAGGCAGCATCGGCAGCGGCAGCGCCGGTACCGGCCGCCTCGGATTCTGACCGCCCGGGCCGCGAACAGGAGCAGCATATGAGCACAAGCAGCAATGCCCGCCGAATCGGCTGGGGCACAGTCTGTTTGAGGGCGGCAGCCGCCACGGCCGGGCTCACGGCGGCGACCACGTCGGCGGATTCGATCATGACCATCAACACCCCCCGCCGGTGGCTTCGTGGTGGGTACCGGCGTGTACATCGATGGGACGGTTTCCCCACGGTGCTTTATCTCCCGTGGGAGCGGGTGACCTTCCGTGACAACGGGACCTAGTCCGGGAGCCCATACCGACCGTGTGCCTCGGCATCGAGGGCCGGCGCCCCTCCGCCCCAGAACCATGCGGGTGGAGGGACGGCAACGATCGCTGCTCAGGTGCCCGAGAGGGTGATCCTTGGATGCCCAGTACCCGAGGGCCTGCGGAATAGGACATCGGCAGCCGGAATTTCTAGGGCATTTGCCGTGGAAGATCTTGAAAACCGCAGGCCGATCGGACAAGTAGATCCGGAACCTACACCCACTGCCGCGGACACGGAAACTTGAGATAGAAATCGGACATTTCCGGATTGTTGAGACAAGGCCTCGGTCGCCATCGCCCGAATCGCGAGGGTCACGAAATCGAAAGATTGTGTGAGGGCGTTCTCGGGGGGTCGGTTGGCCAAGTCTGGCTCTGGGACGTTGTGGTGAACTTGGGACCGAGTGGAAGTGGGTCCTGGATAGGGAGCCCTCGCAAGATCAGCGTGCAGGACGGGTAACCAGGACTAGTTGATGGCAGTTGACTGACGTATCCGATCGGCTCGCTCACCGGAGTCCCGCTCTGTTTGCTGATCGTCAAACAGGACAGTCAGTAGGGGTCTTCGTCCATACGTTTCCACCCGGCGATACGCGCCCGGCACAGCGCCTCCAGTGCCTCGTGCTCGGCGCGCCAGCGGGCATGATCTTGCGCTGTTCCTGGCCACGTCTGTGAGCGCCGATCTACCTCGGCACGGAGTGTGTCGATGGTGCCGCCATGCCAACATCCGACCGATAAGTTGTGGCCGGCGGCGGTGCGGGTGAGAGTCGCGGTGACGGACTGGGAGCCGATGGGATATACGACGAGGATGTCCTGGCGCTCGGTGACAGTTGCTCGGCCGTGCACCTCCGCGCGGCCGGATACCCGCGCGTCGCCGGACACGTCCGCGTTGCCGTACACGCTGGCATTGCCTTCGACCTCCGCATCGCCGAATATCCTCGCCTCGCCATGCACCGTCGCATCTCCAGACACGTCCGCGTTGCCGTACACGTTGGCGTTGCCGTACACCTCGGCGTCGCCGTATACCCGCGCGTCGCCGTGCACCCGCGCGTCTCCGGAGACCTCCGCGTTGCCCGACACCCTCGCGTTGCTCGAGACCTCCGCGTTGCCTGAGATCTCCGCGTTGTCAGATACCGACGCGTCGCCAAACACCCTCGCGTCGCCTGACACCCACGCGTACCCAGACACATTGCGCTCGCATTCAACCCATCCTCCGACGTCGCCCTTGCGGACGCAGTACCGTGTCATGTCGCGTGTGGCGCGGATGCGATGCAGGTTGTGGCCGAAGTAGTTTCGCGTTTCGTCGGTCAGCTCGAAGTGCTTGCCGGTCATGTCGTCCTTCGCTTCTGGTCTCAGTCCCCACGCACAGCCGGGGCACAAGACGACTCGCTGGCATGAGGAGGCTGGCGGTGAACATTCTCCCCGGGGCCTCCATTCCGCAGCTCTCGAACCCGTGTCGCGTTCAGCGATCGTTAGACAGGACGGCCGGTAGAAGGGGAACCCGAGAGTTCAAGCGCCCTCGCGGCCACCGCCAGTAACGATGCGCCTGCCCCAGCGGACATACAGACTGTCCGTTTCTTTCGCAGGGGGTAGATCTGAATGAAGCGCTCATTTCTCGTCCGAGCTGGCGCAGTGGCCGTCGGACTCGCGGCGCTCGGCGCGGGTGTAGCGGCGCCGCAGGCGAGTGCGGCGGAGGCGTACGTTCCGCCGCCCGGGTACGAGCTGAACATGAGGTGGTTCAAACTGCCGTGGGAGCCCAGCAGGTCGTGGGACAACAACTCGAACCTGCTCAGTCCGTTCGGCACTATCGACATCTACTGCTACACCTACCCGGGGGCCGTGACCGGCCCGCTTCCGCTCGACTGCTTTCAGCTCGATCCGTGGCGGCAGACCCATCAGGTGATGCGGGTCCCGTTCTCGCAGAACTTGCACACCATCAATCCGGTCCCGACCCCGCCTGGCCTGCTCCCAGGGACGCTGGGATCGTCCTGACACGTGAAGCGCCCAACCGTAATCGGTTGGGCACTTCACGGTTCGCCCTGAGCGCCGCGGCCGGAATTCTCTCACCAGCTCCGGCACGGTCGTCTATGACTCTCAGGGTGCCGTCAGCCGTCCTGTCCGGCGATCGTCAAACAAGGACGCACGTTGAGGCCGCGAATCCGGGGCGTGCACGGGTGGAACCGCTACTGGTATGCGAGGCGGAGTACCGCGAGCATACCGGCGGAGCCTTCGTCATCCGAGCTGGAAGGGGCTGCGCGACAAGGCACCCGGGGAGGTCAAAGTGCCATGCCCGGGGCATGCCCGGGGCGTCCATGGTCAGCCGACGCTCGCATAGAAGGGCTCGAGTCCCGTCAGTAAATCGTCGATCAACGCGGCAACAGCGTCCACCTCGTTCAGGTGGATCACCTTCCGTGTCGTCGTCGGCTTGTCGAGCTTGTAGGTGAGTTCGGTGTAGGGATGCTTCGACATCCCCATGTAGACGCAGTACGGCCGATCTTCGATCCGGGTGTAGGTGACGTCGATGAAGAGCTTCCCACGAGTCGCCGAGAAGACCAGTTCCACGTCGTGGTGCGCAGCTTCTGTTTCAGTCAGATTGTTGACGACAACCGTCCAACTGGAGAGCCGGAGAGGAATCAGGTCCTTGTTGAGTGGGTTGAGGAACCGGAGGAGCAGGCCATAGATGGCCTCGATGTCGTGGCCGGCTGCGATCGTCGTGTGGACACTCCTGTCTTCGTCGTACATCCATCGGCCCAACGATCTCGACAGCAGAATCTGCTCGAGCGAGTAGCCGATGGCTGCGTTCTCATAGGAGAGGGAAACCGTCTCGCCGGTGATGCTGTTCACCGCGGTGAACAGCACGGTGTCATCGAACGGCACGTCCTGTGCGTTGTAGTGCTCGTCGACGAACGCATTGGAGTCGACACTCCACCCGCCGTCGACCTGGATCCCTCTTGTCCTGCTGATCTTCGTCACCGAGCTCCCTTGAGTCCGTCCTGCGTCCGCGAGCGTAGCGGCGCCCGGCGCTCTCCACGGCTGCATCGACGGTCCCACGCCTAGGGCATGCGGCGGGCGGCCTGCTCAGCGATCGTCAAACAGGACACAGGTTCACGAGTGTTCGTTGTGATGACGGGTCAGCCCGCAACAGATAGCAAGTGAAGGCTTGCAAACCCTGGTTCGTCTCACCATGTGGGGCGACTTCTATCTCATCCGCATTGTTATCTCAGGTACTCGTCTCAGATTTCCGCGTCAGCGGCACCCACTGCCGCAGACACCGAATCTTGAGACAGAATTCGGACATGTTGAGATGTTGAGACAAGAACCTGGGGTTTTGTGATCCGATGAGACGGACGCATCCCGAATGATCTCGAAGTTGTTCTGGTGCGGGCTCAGCACCACCAGCGCCTTGCCGTCACCAGCGCACGGCTGCGCAGCCTGCGCCTGCGCGAGCAGTTCGAGTTCGTCCTCGAAATCCGCGAGGCCTCCGGAGAGACTGAACAGTCCGTAGTCCATCGCCAGGACCACGGCCTGCTCACTGATCTGACTCGCGCTGCTCATCTCTCGATTGTCTGTGAACCTCAAGCGACGTGCTCGTACACAGCTTGCTCAGTGGCCAGCATTCGCGAAGGCGTGCGCCTCGCTAGAGCTGGATGCCGTCGTCAGCGGCGTCGTTCGCGGCTGCGAGCATGGCCTGGAGTAGTGCTGGCTGAGGTTCGCTATGCCAGGGTGCTGGCGATCGAAGACTGTCGCGCCGTCGGGGAGGGCTCCGTCAGATTCAGTCATGTCGCGATCGGCATCGGTCCGCGTATCTCTGGTGCCGCCTACCTCAGACCCGCACTGCACCAGGTCCAGTCGTCCCCGATGGCGATGCCGACCGGTCTACGACGATCCCGACGGTCATAGCGAAGATGACGAGGACCAGGCCGACAATGGTCGGTCTGGGAGTCCTGCGGGTCTTCGGTCGTGCTGCGGTCTGGCCCATACTGCTCAATCAAGGCAATGCGCTGTTGCCAGCCCGAAGGCGATTTTTGATACGCCGGCGATATACGCGGCCGCCTAACATGGCGAGCATGCGTGTGTTGGTCGTCGAGGACGAGCGGTTCATGGCGGAAGCCATCCGCGATGGGCTGCGCCTGGAAGCGATCGCGGCCGACATCGCCGGTGATGGGGACACTGCCCTGGATCTGTTGGGCGTCAACGCCTACGACATCGCCGTCCTCGACCGTGATATCCCCGGCCCCTCCGGTGACGAGATCGCCCAGCGCATCGTCGCTTCCGGTGGCGGCATACCAATCCTGATGCTCACTGCCGCGGACCGGATGGACGACAAGGCCTCCGGGTTCGAGCTCGGTGCCGACGACTACCTCACCAAGCCGTTCGAGCTGCAGGAGCTCGTGCTCCGTCTCCGGGCCCTCGACCGCAGGCGCGCGCACAGCAGGCCGCCCGTGCGGGAGATCGCTGGTCTGCAGCTGGACCCGTTCCGTCGCGAGGTCTACCGGGACGGCCGGTACGTCGCGCTGACCCGGAAGCAGTTCGCGGTGCTCGAAGTTCTCGTCGCTGCCGAGGGCGGTGTGATCAGCGCCGAGGAGTTGCTGGAGCGGGCGTGGGACGAGAACGCCGATCCGTTCACGAATGCCGTGCGCATCACGGTCTCGACGTTGCGCAAGCGGCTCGGCGAACCGTGGCTGATCGCCACGGTGCCGGGGGTCGGGTACCGCATCGATACCGAACCGGACGCCAGAGGCGGCGGCGACGGTGGATAGAGCGCCTGGGTTGGGCGTTCGCCTCAAACTCACTCTCAGTTATGCCGGGTTCCTCATGCTCGCCGGTGTCTTGCTCCTTGCGGCGGTTTGGGTCTTCCTGCTGAGAGGGCGGTCAACGAATTTCCAATTCCCTGATCTGGCCGACTTTGCCCGGGTCTTCGACCCGAGCAACTTCGGTCCCGTGGTGTTTGTCCCAGCAGCGATCTTGGCGCTCGGGTTCTTGCTGGTGTTCGGCCTTGTCGGTGGTTGGATTCTCGCGGGCCGAATGCTTGCCCCGTTGACGCGCATTACGCGCGCCGCGCGGGAGGCGGGGAGTGGCTCGCTGTCGTACCGGATCGAACTGGAGGGACGCAACGACGAGTTCCGTGAACTTGCCGATGCCTTCGACGCCATGCTCGCACAGCTCGAAGCACGAGACGCCGCGCAGCAGCGATTCGCCGCCAACGCCTCCCACGAGCTGCGCACCCCGCTGGCGATCACACAAACCCTTCTCGATGTCGCCCGCAACGATCCGAACCGCGACGGCGGCGAGCTCGACGAACGCCTCCGCGCTGTCAACGCACGGGCGATCGAGCTCACCGAGGCATTGCTCCTGCTCAGCCGTACCGACCAACGGTCCTTCAGCCGAGAAGACGTCGATCTGTCGCTCATCGCGGAAGAAGCCGCCGAGACGCTCCTCCCGTTCGCGGAGAAGCACGGCGTCAGCATCGAGACCTCGGGGGACATCGCGCCGGTCATCGGCTCACACGCACTCTTGCTGCAGTTGACTACGAACCTTCTGCACAATGCGATCGTCCACAACGTCCCCGAGCACGGCAGCGTGCAGATCAGCACCGCCATCGGCCCCGAGTCCGTCATGCTCACGGTCGAGAACACCGGCGACAAGCTCAGTCCACAGTTGGTCTCGACACTCACCGAGCCGTTTCAGCGCGGCACTGCTCGCACCCGCGGGGACGATGCGAGGGTGGGCCTTGGCCTGGCGATCGTCAAGAGCATCACTCAGGCACACGACGGATCCCTCACGCTCAGCCCCCGAGCTGCCGGCGGGCTCTCCGTCGCAGTGCGACTGCCCGCCGCTCAGCGACGACCGTAAGCACGTGCCGGGCCAGCAGCGAACCCACGTCGGGTGCGCCGGTGGCCAACGCATGAGCCGACATCACCGCTCTCCGCTCGGTATCGGCGAGCAGCGGGATCAGAGTGGTTTCGATCCATCCTGCGTTGAGATCGGAATCGTCGACGATCACTGCCCCGCCGGCAGCAACGACCGCCTCGGCGTTCAAGCGCTGCTCACCGCCGCGCAGCGGCAGCGGCACATAGGCGGCCGGTAAGCCGACAGCGGCGAGTTCGGCGCACGTCATCGCCCCCGAGCGGCAGATCGCGAAGTCGGCTGCGGCGTAGGCGTACTGCATCTCATCGACGTACGGGACGACGACGTAGGGCGGGTCGCCGGGGTCGCCGTCGGGCGGCTCGACCATGCGCTGTGGCCCGGTGATGTGCAGCACCTGCACGCCGGCCGCCCGCAACGCTGTTACAGCGCCGGCCACGGCGGCGTTGATCGCTTGAGCTCCCTG
The DNA here is from genome assembly GCF_040548995.1 of Rhodococcus sp. PvR044. Taxonomy (NCBI): domain Bacteria; kingdom Bacillati; phylum Actinomycetota; class Actinomycetes; order Mycobacteriales; family Nocardiaceae; genus Rhodococcus; species Rhodococcus sp. PvR044. The sequence goes on along the minus strand of NZ_JBEPSX010000002.1, from coordinate 184,781 downwards.
CGAACCGCCAGTGACCATCAGTACCGGCTCGTCCAGGCGCAGGCCGAACCGTTGCCGAGCCGCCTCGCGCAGCGCGGCCCGGTCGAGCCTGGTGATCGCCGGCCGCAGCGGGATGCCGATCGCGCTGGCGTGAGCCAGGTGGACACGGGGCGCGGCGGTAAATACGTGGGTCGTCATCCGGGCCGCCAGTCGGTTCGCCACTCCAGGCCGGGCATTCGCCTCATGGACGACGATCGGTATTCCCCGCTGGCGTGCGGCAAGATAAGCGGGCATGGCCACGTAGCCCCCGAAGCCCACCACGACCTCGGCCCGCACGCGGTCGAGTACGGCTCCGGTCGCCCGGACGGAGTCGCGCAGTCTGCCCGGCGTGTGCAGCAGGTCGCGGCTCAGCTTGCGCGGCAGTGGCACGGGCGGGATAAGTTCGAGTGAATAGCCGCGGGCAGGGATGAGCGTGGTGTCCAGGCCACGGACAGTGCCGAGCGCGGTGATCTCGGCCGTGGGCTCCAGCAGGCTCAGCGCGTCGGCGAAGTTCATCGTGGGCTCTATGTGCCCGGCCGAATGGCCGCCCGCGACAACGACGCGCGGTGCGGGTTCGCCAGCCAGCATCACGATGCCCCTCTGACCAAGATTCCTCGGTTGGCATGAAACCGCTCGAACACATGCATGGGCAGCGATGCAGAGTCTGAATTGTGGGAGTAGCCCGACGGATTATGAAACCGCACCACTCCATCATCGACTGCATAGATCAGCACAAGATGGCCTCCTCGTCGCGGCTCGTAGGTGTTGGGATCGCGAATCTCGGGTGATACCGAAGCGATCATGACCTGCCCGGGCAGCAGCTCTCGGGCCGATACCTGAATCGGGGTGTGCTCGACCAGTTGGCAGTCGAATCCGAATTGTGTGCTGACCCACGCCATGAATGGCCTGTAGAGCAGGCCGTGGACCTTGCCCGAAGGCTCCACCACATAGCAACCCCACTCGACGGCCAGCGCAAGGAGTTCGCCCATCGACAGTCGGACGTCAGTCCAGCCGTGGAGCAGGGACTGGAGACACGCCAAGCCGCAGACCTTGCGGGACCAGAACAGGTACTCCTCGCTCGAGGGGTATCCGTCGGAGGCCCAGTCGTACAGTTTCGATGGATCGGTGTGTCGCAAGAAGACCTCCAGCCCCGATGGGCGTGTGCGCCGCATCACGACCTCGTCGTTGGTCGCCAAACGCCCCCACTGCGAGACACAATGGAGACCCATCACGTGATCGGAAAGTCGAAGTAGACATCTGGATATGGTTCGCGTTTCAGCGTGTAGTGCCACCACTCGCAGTCGTACCGATCAAATCCGCAGTCCTCCATGATGGAACGAAGAAGCTCACGATTCTTGGACTCGATTGGCTTGATTCCTCGCGCTCGATGACGTGAGATCGGGTCCATGAGGTCGTGGTCGCCACCCATAGGAGCAAGTTCACCGGTCGCAAGGTGATAGAGCGTCAGGTCAACGGCGCCGCCCCTACTGTGGCCCGACTGGGTTGCCACGTATCCCTTTTCGAGCATCTCGGGTCTGTCGATGTTGGGATAGTGCCGCTGCTTCGTCTGGCCATCCTCCGGCTGTTCTGACCAGCGTAGGAAGCTGTCGACGGCGCGTCGAGGACGATAGCCGTCCCAGAGAAGCAACCCGAAGCCGAGGGAAGCTGCCTTCTCGCGTGCTTGCTCAAGGGCCGCGCACAAAGCCCGGGTGCCGACGATCCGATTCGCGAGGTAGCCGTCTACCGGTTTGCCGGTGAAGTTGTCCCACGTGGCGTACTTGGCATCCCAGCGGACTCCGGGCACCCAGTCGTCGACGTAGACGAAGTCGTCGTTCATCGCTTCTTCCCGTGCATTGTCATCGAGATGAGCCGGTCGATCACGTCGGAGATCGGCAGCCCCGCGGCGGCCATCATCCGCGGGTACCGGCTGTACGACGTCATGCCGGGCATGGTGTTGACCTCGTTGAGGACCACCCGCCCGTCGTCGGTGAGGAACATGTCAACGCGGGCAAGTCCCTTGCAGCCCAGGGTGCGGTAGATGACCTTGGCGGTCTCTTGGACGAGCCGGCGCGATTCGTCGGAGATGTCGGCGGGAACGATGAACGTCGAGTTCTCCGATCCCGTTTCGGGTGAGTCCTCCTGGTGGATCCTGAAGAATCCGTGCGAGAGGTCGACGCGGTCTACCTCCCCAGTGATCAGGCCGAATAGTTCACCCATGACCGCGCAGCCGATCTCGCTGCCGGCCACGGCTTCTTCGATCAGGACCTTCGAGTCGTACTGTCGCGCCGCGCTCAGCGCGTTCGGCAGCTCGTCTTCACGGGTGACCTTGCTGACGCCGAAAGATGAACCCGAACGGGCCGGCTTCACGAAGACCGGATAGCGAAGATGATCGGCGTCGACCTTCTCGTTCTCCGCGACAACCCAAAAGGTCGGCGTGGCGATTCCCGCGCTCTTGGCCACGGTGTAGGCCAGGGCCTTGTCCATGCACACAGCCGAGCCCTGGATGTCGCAGCCGACGTAGGGGATGCCGGCGAGCTCCAACAGGCCTTGGATCGCGCCGTCTTCGCCGAGCTTGCCGTGAAGTACGGGGAAGACGAGGTCGAGGCGCACGGTTTCGTAGCCCCCCTGCTCCATGACCAGCAGGCCGTGCACACGTCGATCGGGTGACAGCACGGCGGGACGGGCGCTGCGATTCTCCCAATCCGCGTCGGGGCCGTCACAGAGCTTCCACTCGCCGCCGGTCGTGATGCCGATCCAGAACGGTTCGTACTTCTCCGTGTCGAGATTTCTTGCCACCTCTCGCGCCGACTTGATGGAGACGGGATGTTCTTCGGAAGCCCCTCCGAAGATGACCCCGACCTTCAATCTGCTCATGCTGTTCTCCCACTTTCAAAGTTGAGGCAGTTGACGAGGCTGTTTTCGACGGTGTCGTTCAGGGCGTGGTCTGTGTAGTAGGCGGAGTGCGGACTGATCAGCACATTCGGCAGGCGCTGTAGCCGCACCAGGGCCTTGTTCTCGATGAGCTTTTTCCTGCAGTCGGCGTAGAAGATCCCTTCCTCTCCTTCGACGACATCGAGCGCCGCGCCGCCCAACCGGCCGCTCTCCAAGGCGGAGAGGAGGGCCTCGGTATCGAGCAGCGGTCCGCGACCCGTGTTGACGATGTACGCGCCGTGCTTCATCTGGTCGATGCGTTGGCGATCGAGGAGATGGTGTGTGTCCGCGGTGAGTGGAGTGTGGAGCGTGACAATGTCGCTCTGCCGCAGCAGTTCATCGAGCGGAACGTAGTCGGCGGAGGCGTGAGGCCCGCTGTCATGTGCCAGCACTTGGCAGCCAAATCCCTGCAGCCGGTCGATGACTGCTGTGCCGATGCGCCCTGTTCCGATCACCCCGACGGTCAAGTCGCGCAGCTCCCTGCCGCGCGTCTCATTCAGCCGGTAATCATGCGTATCGGCGCGGCGGACAATTGATTTCGCGTGGCGTACGGTCATCAGCATCAACATCAGTGTGTAGTCGCCCACGCTGTCGGGCGAGTAGTCGACGTTGCCGACCGAGATGCCGATGCTCGCCGCGAATTCCACGTCGATGTGGTCGTACCCGACGCTTCTGGTGGAGATGTACTCCACTCCGACTCGGCTCAGCGCCAGCAGCGTGGAGTTGTCGATCTGCGTCTTGTGGCTCACGCTGATGCATCGGTTGCCACGCGCCAGTTCAGCGTTGGTTTCACTGACCGCTTCCTCGGTGATGCTTGGCGTTAGCCCGAGGCGGGGTCCCATCTCGCGGAACAAAACGGCTTCGTCGTGACCGCATCCGAAAACTCTGACCCCAGTGGTCGGGACGGCCGAGGGTGACGAATCGTCGAGCGCTCGGACGCGTCGCTCCGCGATCACTTCGCTGTCGATCAAACCCAGGTCGCTGTAGGACATGCCGAAAGTCAAGACAACGCGGTGTTGCCAGCGTGTATGCAATTTTCGATATGCGGACGATATGCCGCCCGTGGGGTTGCGTTCGGAAGCGGCATGCGCGGAACGAAACAGCGGCAAGATGTCCGCGCCGGCGCCACTAAAAGAAGGTAACTGAGCCTTACTTTATGCACCGTGTCTCAACGTGGGATATCGATACCGTCTCAACCGCCGCGTATCCCATGGTCGTTGTCTCATCTTTCGGCGCGGGCGGCAACATTTGCCGCGGACACCGAAACTTGAGACAAAATCGGACATCTGACGGATTGTTGAGACGGGCGTCATGTGACAAGTCGTAGATCCGGTTCGCGGCCGGTGCGACCTCGCGTGTGGATCCGCATGCGCTGTAACCCCTGGCCGCACCTGGTGGGCGTTGTACAACACGCACCGGCGGGCCGCTCAACAGGTCGCAGCACGGCCCGCCGGTGTGATCGCGAGCTAACTTTCGTTGTGCATCCGGCGTGCCTGACGGAGGCGTCGTCGAGAGAGCCCGCGATCGCGAGATCTGCCGATGGGACCAAGCTGAAATGGGTCCTGGATAGGGTGCTCTCGCAGGATCAGCGAGCAGGACGGGTAACAAGGACTGTTTGATGGCAGCGGGCCGACTGCTGAAATGAGTCAGGCGTAGTCGGCATACGCGCGCCCGACAGTGTGCGGTGATCGAACTCCGTGGTGTCGGTTCAAGTGCGGCCTGCGCCTAGCTCTACGAATGACCTGGTTCCGGTATCCACACGTCAGGTGGTGTACGGGGTCGAGGACGGCTTCGGTATCGGAGAACCTGCCGCGCAGGGATGACTGAACGCCGTCCATTGGCGGTTCTGAAGGAGATTCCGGTGAAACAGGAACCCGCCGAACAGACCTCGACCGTCCAGCCGAGGCTGCGTAGGAAGCCCGGCCGCTCACGACTGGGAGGAGTGCAATAGCGATCACGTCATCCGTTCACCGCCGGCGCCGGCGCCGTTGCCAACTTGCGGCAGCCGGGGCGTCTGGCAGCGGTCGACGAGCCGTCAGCGCCCTTCGGCAGAGAACGAGGCGTTGGGGTGTGTCATCGCCCGTACCCGATCCGTTTCCGGTCGGCGGCCGGAGCGCATTGATCGGCGATCGCAAAGAGTTCAGACCACTGCTCGGGGGAGAGATCCCGCGCGCCGACCCCATATCAGGGTGGCGTTCGCGTGGGCCCATCGCGCGAATAGGCTAACGATGTCGGCGGCGAGCGATTGGCCGAAAAGCGTTCGCGCGCAGTACCGTCGTGGATGTGCTGAACTTGGGGAACAGTATTCGGAAGTCGCAGTCCCGCACTGGTCGGGGTGCTCGCTTCGGTGTCGTCGCGATCGGTGTGACGGTCGGATTCGCTTCCGTCGCAGTACCGTCGGCTGCCGCCGACCCGGTCGGCGGGGAGCTGGCCTGGGGCCCGTGCCCCGTCGAGTACGCGCTCGATCCGGACACCGACCAGTGTGGAACCGTGACGGTGCCGCGCGACTATGCGAATCCGACGGCCGGATCGATCGATGTCCTCGTCACCCGTCACCGCGCCGAGGATCCGGTCGCCCGGCGGGGCGTGCTGTTCACCAACCCCGGTGGGCCCGGCGGCGACGCGATCGCGTCCAACAGCATGTTCGCGCAGGCGCTTCCCGAACAGATCCGCCGGCAGTGGGACTTCATCGGTGTGCAGCCGCGGGGTCTCGCGCATGCTGGGGCGGTCGAATGCGCCGTCACCCCGGAGCTTTTCGCCGCGATGAACGTCGGCTTCGCGGGTGGGGCGGCGCGGCTGGCGTGCGACGGCGCGACGCCCGGCGCCACCGCGCACATCACGACGGAGAACACCGCCCGTGACTGGGAACAGGTGCGGATTGCGCTCGGTGTCGGTGTGATCGACGTCTACGGCCTGTCGTACGGCACGATCCTCGCCTCGACATATGCCACCCTGTTCCCGCAGCACACGGGACGCATGGTGCTCGACTCGGCGGTCGATCGCGACTGGATGTGGAACGACGTCCTGTGGCACCAGAACGACGGGTACAAGACGCGCTTCTACGACCTCATGGACTGGATCGCGGCCAACGACGCGACCTACGGCCTCGGCGACACCCCGCTGAAGGTGTACCAGCGCTGGTCCGACCGCATCGTCGAGGAAGCGGGCGGCAATCCCACCCTGGCGCCCCCGCCGGCCAGGATCGGGGACGTCCCACCCGGCCTGGAAGGCGTCGCCGCCGCGTACCGGGCCGGTGTGGACCTGACTGGCCCTGCCCGGGTGCAGTTCGAGGCGTTCCTGCGACGACTCGGCGATTCGGCCCACACCCAGGCCGCGTCGAGCACCTATGCCCTCACACGCCAAGTGCTGCCCGCCCGGAACACTTGGCCGATGGTCGCCCGCGTCATCCGGGACGGCACAGGGGCGCTTCCCGAGGGTGTGTCCGGCGACTTCACTGCCGACCAACTCGACTCGATTGTCCGGACCCAGATGATGCAGGCGGTCGTGCTCTGCAACGAGAACGCGGTCGCGCCACGCCCGGAGCGGCTCCCGGGCTGGCTCTTCTCGACGTTCGTCACCGGCGATCTGTTCGACGCCATCGGCTACGGCTACAGCGCGGGGCCGGGGTGCGCAGGGGCGCCGCCGGTGACCGCGCTACCGGAGATCGGCAACCATGGTTTGGCCACGGCGCCCCTAGTGCTGCAGGGATTGCGGGACCCGCAGACGCCCTACGACGGCGGAGCCCAACATGCCCGCGACATGGACGCGCACCTGGTCACCGTGGAAGGCGGGGACCACGGCGCCGCCATCCAGGGCGGCAACACCACGGTCGATACGGCAATCACGGACTACCTGCTGACCGGGACCACCGCGGTCACCCGGGCGCCGGAGGCACCGATAACCACGCCGCTGTAGCGCGGCGGCGGTCCCGCCACCACAGCCTGTGGCGGGACCGAGCTGCCTGGGAGGTTCTCGCGCGCCGCTGTGACTCCGGCGTCATGCCTTCTTCCTATCGCAGCGAGCTGGGGCCACCAGTCAATCCAGCGGCGCGATTCGCCAATCCTCGCTGCAAGTCGTCACCACCGCGCAACTCGCGTCCCACGGGCCGCGCACCTACTTTGACGGACTTCGGCGACTCGCCCGAGATCCGTCAAAGTAGCGGGGCGTGTCCCGCTAGTCTGCGCTGCATCTCGATAACGATTATTGCCCTGGTGGACCGATCAAATCGAGTCGGCGCTATTTGCCGACTCGACGAACCGTGACCAGAACGGCACTCGCACGACGATAGGTGAGAGCGCTTTTCGTCCCTGGCCGAATGGCAGTTCGTTGGTCAAATACTCGACGAGGTTGGCCCCGTAGTAGATGATGTCGGTTTGCCACGCGGAAAACACCGGCGATCCCGCCGGGGAGGGCGCTGCGGGGGTGAACCGGTGCCCGAAGATAGGGACGAGGCGAGGCCACATCGCTAGTTCTCGGTGCACGGTCGTGGCTACATCCTCAGGTGCGCAGGGTAACTCGCCCCAGGATGCAGGCCAGAAGGGTGGATTTTGGTTCAGTGCGTCGAAGATGAACCCTTCGGCCACGCTGTCCAGCCAGGTCCTTAACTCGAGGTCGCTACCATTGCGCCAATCCGGCCAGCGGTCGCCCAGCGGTAGGGCTGTCGCGAGGAGACTGTGGTGGTCCGGGTTGAATCGGAATCCGAAGCGTTCGTCGATCGAGTCGAATTCGGCGTCGGTCAAGCCGGGACTAAGTTCGATCCCTGCATCGTCCAGCAGTGTCGCCGCGTCGTGCCCGGGTTGTCCCACTCGAAGATTATCGCAGAGCATTGGCCGGACAAGTGCGGAGTTCTTCCTCGATCGAATTTTCTTTGCAGGAAGCCGTCGACTCCCGTACTCACTCCGGCAGTCAGGTATTCGGTCTTGTCTGCGAGGTCTGCGGAAGGAACGACGCATCGCGTAGGAGACACCGGAAGCACACCGCAGCGACTTGCATGCAGGACTGTTAGGCGGGACCCCGGGCGGGCCGTTCGTCCAGCTGTCGAGATGCAGCGAAGATTGACGGGACGCGCCCGCTACTTTGTCGGATCTCGGGAGGGTCGGCGAAGCCCGTCAAGATAGGTGTACCGCCGGATCGAAAGGTGGCGAATCTGCTACGCCATGACCCCACAACAGGCTCGTTCACGGACCGCACAGCAATGGATCCCACTCCTGGTCGATTGCATCGCGTCGACACGGCGAGAGACGATGCGCCTGTGAGTATCTCCGACAAGAAGGCTGCCGACCTCAATGCACGCGCGGACGATGGCGAACAGAACGTAGAAAGTGCATCTCGTCCAATCCCGTACGTGCCCAATCACTTTCGGACATCGATCTTCGCCATGTGTGACCACCGCTGAGAAGGCTGTGTTTAGTCGGGGGGCGATGGGCAGACCCTGCGGTCATACGTCAACGGGGCATCCGGGTACTTCGAGCACTCCCTGGACGCCTACGGACGCGCCGGCAAGCCGTGCCCGCGTTGCGGCACGCCGATGGTGCGCGAGACCTTCATGAACCGCGGTTCGCACTGCTGCCCGAGGTGCCAGCGACGGCGCTGACGCTCGTGTTCAGTGCCGGGACTCAAGCCCTCGTAAGTGCTGTCCCGTTTGACGAACGAGCTACAGGACTTCCGCCAGCAATAAGGAGCCGTTCTCTTCAGTGTTCGTGTTCTGTGTGATTCGCTGAGGTTCGATGCTTCCGCGGATACCTTCGGCTGCATGAGTGTTGAGTCAAACTGGGCCCGGATCGTCCGATGGTGCGAGCAGCATGCCCCGACGACCACAACGAGGTTGCTTCCGCCGGCCGACCCGCAGGCCGTGCTCGCGGCCGAAGCGGCAACGGGCCAGACCTGGCCTGGGGAACTACACGAGTGGTTCGCGCTGCATAACGGCGGTCATCCAAACCCCCCAAGCCCTTGGGTCCTTCCCGCCAACCAGCCGATCTCCGTTGCTTGGGCTGTCGAGCTCCACGACGAGATGGTTCGGTCATCGCAGGACAACACCGACGATCTCGGTGGCACCGACGTGCTGATGGCGGAACCGGCGGGAACTAGGGTCGAGACCTACCTGCCTGCCTTCATCCCAATTGGAGAGGACGGCGCCGGGGATTACCTCGCGGTCGACACCCGTGGCGGCGACCGCAGCGGCTGCGTCATCGTGTTCTACAAGGACGGGGGTGCAGCCTTCCAGTGGGACTCGATCGAAGCCATGCTCGACTGCACTGCTTCGGCGCTTGAACAAGGAACGGACTGTGCGGGGTGGGTGCCAGTCGTTGAGGACGGCGAGATCCGCTGGGACTATCCCTGATAGCGACGTCATGACGCTGTCTTCTCCGGGGCGCGTTGGATTGAGCGCTATACCGCACTCCTACTGGAAGCCCGTTCGATCGGCTCGGTCGACTCGCCGCGAGAGTCAAGATCCGGTGTCCTGTTTGACGATCGTCAAACAGGACACTCGTTGGAATGGTTCGCATCCGACGATTCTCGGACTTGCGGTGTGGAGAATTAACCGATGAACATCGTCCAGTTCCTCGAGGCAAGGCTCGCCGAAGATGAGCGCGCGGCGATCACCGAGTTGAACGGGGGAAGTCAGTCGGCGCGCGCGTTACGGGAGGTCTCGTTCAAGCGGGGGCTGGTCGACCGCGTGTATCGAGAATCGAACTGGGATCTTCGCCCGGGCGCTGACGAGGAGAACCACGGGGGCAAGCCACTTCTAGTGCAACTTGCGGCCACGTACGCGGATCATCCGGACTTCGACCCCCGGTGGGCCGACTAGGCGAACCGTGCTAGTTCTGGCTTGCCCTGGTCAGACCGAGCGTTTCCCGCTATGCGGGTCGATGCAGCGGATTCGCCGGCCACTCCAGCGATTCGAGCTGCGCACGACGCCCGCCGTGAGGCGCCTCTGAACGGCCTCGGCGCTGGGGCGGACGCGGTCCCCCGTCGTCTCAGGCCACCACAAACCGGGTCATCACCCGATTCGGGTCGAAGCTGCCGGTGCTGAACGCCTCGGTGGTCACGGTCAGGCCGGCGGGGCCGGAGCCGATCGGGATGCTGATCTGCTGATTCCAGTTCCCGCGGGGAGTGGCGAGGCCACTGGATTCATTGGTCAGGTTCGCCAGCATCGTGCCGCCCTGATGGGTGGCGGTGTTCCAGAAGTTCACGTAGGCCGTGATCGCGCAGGGGCTGGTGAAAAACGGCGTCCAGGACAGCGTGACCAGCGCGATTCCCGGCCGATCGTGTGGCGTCTGCACGGTGCCGGTGATCTGACCGCTGCACGGGATCGAGTTGCCTCGGCCGAGGGTGTGTGCCGTCGGCAGGGGTGTCCACTCCTGGTGGTGGGCGGAGGCAGTGGGGGCCGACAAGACAAGTGCTGAGGCCGCTAGGGTCGCCGGAATCAGTGCTCTGCGAAGCCGTCTCATCACTCGGCGGCTGCTGTCGGAGCCACGACGGTGCCCAATCCGATGGCCAGTACACCAGATATGACGAACATTGAACGCTTCATGCAGATCTACCCCCGTGAAAGTAATGGACGGTCTGTTTGTCTGATTCGGTGTAGCTGGCGTTACAGGCTCAGGTCACGCCACTGCACCGGAGGGTGTCGGTCACGATGATCGTGACCGACACCCTCCTGCGATGTACGACCGGGCCCCGGTCCTCACACTCGTCGAGATGGAGGACCTTCGGCTGCGCGAGGTCGCGCGATGGTGCGCGAGCAAGGCGTACGAGTTCGGGACATCGCCGACCTGCCCCGGGTTGCACCCGCATTGGCGGCCCTGCACGCGGGCGGGCCACTGCCGTTGCCGTTCGACGACCCTGCCTCGGCATCCAAGAACCTCGGCGCCGATCGCCGCAAGGAAGCGACGGCCGCGAATGCACCGGTAACCCCGCGCCGGCCGACACGACCATCACCTAGATCGACTGCGCCGCCCCAGCCACCGACTAGTCGCGTGAGATCAGTGTCCCGTAAGACGATCGACAAACAGGACCCCAGGCATCCGCCTCAAGGGTGGGTCAGTACGTCGTTCCCATCGCGGTGCGAACTTCGTCGAGTGTTCGCTCCGCGATCTCGACGGCGCGTTGGTTTCCGTCCCGAAGGACGCTGCGGATGTGCCCTGGTTCTTGGGCCAGGGCCGTTCTGCGTTGGCGGTGTGGAGCGAGGAACTCGTTGACGGCGGCGGTGGTGAGCTTCTTGAGTGCGCCGGCGCCGGCGTCACCGATCTCGTCGGCGAGTTCGTGTTCGTCTCGGTCGGAACACAGTGCGGCGGTGGTCAACAACGCGGAGACACCCGGTCGACCGATGGGATCGAAGGTGATGCGTCGTTCGGAGTCTGTCGGGGCGCGCCGAATCGCGGCCGCCGTCTCGTCGGAGGTCATCGACAGCGTGACCGCGTTGCCGTAGCTCTTGGACATCTTTCTGCCGTCGAGGCCGGGGACTTCTGGCGTGGACGTGAGCAGTGCTTGCGGTTCCGGGAAGACGTGGTCGTAGCGGTCGTTGAAGCGCCGGGCGATCACCCGTGTCATCTCGACGTGCGGCAGGTTGTCCTTGCCCACGGGCACGAGATTCCCCTTGCAGAACAGGATGTCCGCCGCCTGGTGAACCGGGTACGTGAGTAACAGGCCACTCAGTGCCCGACCGGACGCTGCGTGCTCGGCCTTGACGGTCGGGTTGCGGTGCAGCTCGGCCTCGGTGACCAGGCTCAGGAACGGCAGGAGCAATTGGTTCAGCGCCGGCACCGCGGAGTGGGTGAAGATCGTCGCCCGCTCCGGGTCGATGCCGGCGGCGAGGTAGTCCAGCACAGCGTTGTGCACGTTCTCTTGGACCTGGCCGATGGCGTCGCGGTCGGTGATGACCTGGTAGTCAGCGAGGATGGTGAAGGTGTCGACGCCGAGGTTGTGCAGGCGGACCCGTTCGGCGATGGTCCCGAAGTAGTGCCCCAGATGCAGTGGGCCGGTGGGTCGTTCGCCGGTGAGGATCCGGTATCGATGCGGGTGTTCTGCGACGTCGGCGCGCAGCTGCTCGCTGCGTTCGACGGTGGTGGCGAGGGAAGTCACGTACGGCTCCTGGATGGTCAGGGACTGTACGAACCTCGTTCAAGTCGGATGACGTCGCGGGCTGCGTACAGCCCGTGGATATGGTTAGACGGGCTGCTGGAGCAGCCACCGCCATGCCTGTCGGATCTCGATCATCAGTCGACCATAGCAACCGTCTCATTTACCTTTCCCTAAACAGGACAGCTGCCGGAGCTTGATGACTGAGTCTGGCGTGGCGGCTTTCCGGGCCGGACTACTCCCGGCGGAGAATGCTCGCAGCGGGAGAACATCGCCCGCCGCGTCGATCTCGGCCTGGCGGGGCGGAAAGGTTCGTCACCGACACAAATCGATGTTGCGACACATTGATCGTAGGGTAAGCACCGTGGGGCTACACAACGAGACGCGCACGTCCGACTCGCCGTGGATATCGTCGGTATGGACCAGTCGCAGCGAAGACGTCAACGAAATGACGGCAGTCGCGTGCGAGACGTGGGGACTGGTGTTCTGGGAGCAAGACGGGGTGCGTTCCGCGGCTGTCGTCGGCCCCGAAACCCGATCCAGCACCGCTCCGGTTCCCGAGAACGCCCAGTTCACTGGCATCCAGCTCGCCGTCGGCTCCTCTCTGCGGATGACGCCGACTTCGACGTTGGTCGATTCCGGCATTGACCTACCCGACACCACCTCTCGACGGTTCTGGCTCGACGGCAGTCGATGGGAGATCCCCCACCCCGACGACGCTGAAACGTTCATCGGCCACCTCGTACGAAACGGGACACTCACGAGAGACCCACTGGTGTCGGCTTATCTAGCCGGCAATCCCTCGTTCGCCACCAACCGCACCCTCGAGCGGCGGTTCCGCGCCGCAACCGGCCTCACCCGCGGTGGCGTCGAGCAGATCCAACGTGCCCAACGCGCTGGCGAACTGCTCGTGGCCGGTCGGCCGGTCGCCGACGTGGTCGCGTCGTTGGGCTACTACGACGAACCACACCTCGCCCGCGCTCTGCGTCGTTTCGTGGGCCGCACAGCCGGTCAACTCAGGGGCGGCATCGGCGGTGCGATCGCGCTGGGCGGATCAGTGGACGACGTCGTAGACGACCTTGACCACACCGTTCGAATAGGCAGCTGAATCACGTAGTTCGAGCCGCTGCTCAGGCCGACTCATGTGCCCGAACAAGTTCTTGCCAGCGCCGAGCACCACCGGAAACACCAGCAGGTTGTAGCGATCGATCAAACCTGCGTCGGCCAGCCCGCGCGCTAGTTCGCCGCTGCCGTGAATGAAAATTGCGCCGCCGTCGGTTTCCTTCAGGCCAGCCACATCCTCGACCGAACGCAGGATGGTTGTGTCCCCCCACCCCTCGACGAGTGCTGTGTCGCCCAGCGTCGTCGACACCACGTACTTGGGCAGGTCCTTGTAGCTCACGTGATCCTCGGACTCCACCCAGAGCGGGGCGAACGCCTCATAGCTGCGCCGACCGAACAGCAGCGCCGTCGTCTCCTCCAGTTCCTCACCCTTCAGAGAGAAGGCCTCAGGCACGAAATTCGTACGGGCGACCCACCCACCGCTCGGGTGCCCCTCCGCCTCGCCGCCCGGGGAGTCCACCACACCGTCAACCGACATGAAACCCGTCCATACCAACTCGCGCGTCATCACATTCCCCAACTCTCAGAAAGAAACAGGCCTTCTCGGCCCGCGAGGACCCGTTGTCCTCGGCTGATTTCACAGTAGAGAGCGATGACGACCGGAGTCTTGGACGAAAACGACATCGACGACGCTCCCCCGGACCGCGGGGCACTGATGTCTGGCGAGCTGAACGAGGACGATGGCATCGTGCGGGGCCGCTCCAGAGCGCAGCCCAACTGAGCTTGGTCCAGTTGAACAACGGAAAAGACAAGGCGTTGCCGACACGCAGTACCCCCTTCTCCTCGGGCGGGCGGGCGGGCAGGCAGGCACGTCGCGATAGCGCCTCAATCCCGACGCGAGGTGGCCTGTTCGACGATCGGCGAGCAACACGGATCAACTCGGAATGAGAGCGTTCAGGGCAGAGATTTCACTCGCATGACAGGAGCGAAGCATGAATGCTGACGAACACAACGAGCCGTCAGGCGCACGGCGCCCGACGGCAAACGATGGGCCGTTTACCCTAACGGTCGACGGGGAGGTCTTCGCTGCGAAACTGCGCCCGGAGGAACCAGGCGCCTGTGACTATGACTGGGTATCCGGACCGAACAAAGGGTACGGATTCTCAAGCTTTCAATGGGTGGCCTACCCCAGCATTCAAGATCGAGCAGGCAGCCCGTCCGCACTTGAGCCGATAACGGTTGACGAACATCGCGAGTCAATCCGCGACTTCCTCAGCCAGATCAACCCTGAGACTGGGTATCTCGGCGGCTAGCTGGGACCTTCGCCCTGTTCCATGGTCGCCTCGCCGATCTAGCCGTTGCTCTGTCCTGTTTGACGACCAGTGAGCGGGACGGATTCAGGTCCGCACCGCATCGCCGGTTCTACCTGGATCAGGACAGTGGTCAGCTGCTGAAGTCGAGATTGACTGGTTCGGTGATTGTGGGGCCGGTCGTCGGTACATCGGTTCCGACCTTCTCAAACGTCAAGCCTGAAATATCGACTGCTCCCGCACCTGATAGCAGTACACCGAAGGCGATGCCGCGGGCCTGCGGGACAACATCCAACACGATCTCCACGCTCATCCACCCGGTAGAGCCGCGCACCGCACGGTCCTGCATGTTGTCGAATGCCTCGACCCCGGCGGGCCCGTCGATGCGCAGCCACAGTGCCGCCCACCCTCCAACATCACCGCCGCGGAGGGAGCCGGCGAACCTGATCCGACACCCGACGTACTCGTCGGCGGCGATGTTCTGCATCGCGGTACCGAAACCCTGTGGCGAATCAGCGGTGCACCGCAGTCGAGCAATGGCTTTGCCACCGACAGATTCGGTCGTCTTGTCGAACGAGTAATCGGCGGGGTGGCTACCCGCAATGGTCCAGCCGTTCATCCTTGTGCTCCTGTCTCGTGTGGGGTGGGGCAAAACGGTCGCAAGCGTCGCGCGTGCTCGATGCAGGGTGCTTTTCACCGTGCTCACCGAGATCCCTAGGCGGGCAGCGATATCAGCGACGCTCAGATCGCTGTAGTAGTGCAAGACGAGTACCTGTGCCTGTCGCGGCGGAAGCGCCTTGACCGCCTCCGCTACCTCGTCCAACCGCGAGAATCGATCCGCGTCGACGACCGGCGACTGCGCATACAGCGCGGCACGCCGCAGCGCAGCCTCTTCCCTTCTGCGGCGACGCAGCTCGTCCAGGCCCGCATTGTGTGCGACGGTCGTGATCCACGGCGCCAACGAACCGATGGGACTTCCACGCTCGGTGCTCAGCCAGGCTCGGACCAACGCCTCCTGAACCGCGTCCTCGCCATCTGCCCAACCACCAAGCCGAACCTGCAGCCGGTGCGCCGCCCCAGCGAACTGTCCCGATACCCACGACTCCAGATCTTCGACACCCATACAACCCTCCCTTCAACCGTCCTCATTCATGTAGACGTTCGAGAGCATGTGAAAGGTTGCTTCACTCGCCTGTCCTGTTTGACGATCGTCAACCAGGACGGCCGATCGCGTCCTGAGAGCAGATCCGGTGCTGGTGTCGACTTGCGGCGAAGATTTAGCGAAACGCGACGCTAGTTTAACTAGCGCGGTTCGACGCGATCCTGAGCTCTACCTGCGATGTCTACGGTCAACTGGCGTCCGATGTCGGGCGAGGAGTACTGCCGGATCCCTGCAGTGTCCGGACACGAACGCGTCGTGTTCCTGGTGTGGGACTGACGGTCGCCGCCTTCACTCCATCTGGCTCCAGGGGTGTGGCTCCCGCAACCCGACCATAATCGAGTCATGAGTGTCCCCGCGCCTGAATCCCCCTCGTTCGAGCATGTCGACTTCGAGGCACTCGATTCGTTCCGTTTCCCGGACGGCGGCGGGTACCCCCAGAGCTACCGCGAGTTTGTTCGCTCCTGCGGCTGGGCCCGCACGTTCGGCCTGTGGCTCATCTACCCGCCCGTGCAACCCGGTTTCGCAGACGGGCGGGCCCGTGCAGCGAACCTCACCGAGCACTTCCACACGGTGTTCCGCGACGGCGAAGAGGAGGAATTCGACTGGATGATCGAGCCCGACGGTAGCTGGGACCTCGCCGAGCGACTCGAAGTCTTCGGCTGGAGCGAGAACGGCGACCTTCTCCTCTGGGACGTCGCAAGCCGCAATGCCGACGAGGAGTTTCCGGTGTGGGAATCGCGCGGCATGAACACCCTCCACCTGCTCGGCTCGAGCCTTGACGAGGCGCTACTCAAGCTGCGCGAGCGCTCCGAGGCCCAGGTCATTGAGCCGCTGAGACCTGCCCGTCTCTGACCCACAGCTCATCCGGATCCGCTCGAGGTTGAGATCCGCCGGGACGCCACCGCGACCCGAGGCGCTCCGGCGTCAAGCAGCAGCGCCTGCAAGCCACGGACACGTTCACGTCGCGCTACACGCCGATCGCTCGCTCACTCCGCGTTGACGTAGACCTGAGCCACAGAGCCAGAAGCGACTGCGCTCACGCGCCAAGTCTCGACATCCTTCCCGGCATTGAACACGAGCGTCAGCGCCGTCGCTGGCACCTCGGGCAGCAGTGCGAACCGCGGTTCATGAAGGTCTCGCGCACCATCGGCGTGCCGCAACGCGGGCACGGCTTGCCGGCGCGTCCGTAGGCGTCCAGGGAGTGCTCGAAGTACCCGGATGCCCCGTTGACGTATGACCGCAGGGTCTGCCCATCGCCCCCCGACTAAACACAGCCTTCTCAGCGGTGGTCACACATGGCGAAGGTCGATGTCCGAAAGCGACTCGGGCACGTACGGGATCGGACGAGATGCACTTTCTACGTTCTGTTCGCCATCGTCCGCGAGTGCATCGCGGTCGGCAGTCTTCTTGTCGGAGATACTCACAGGCGCATCGTCTCTCGCCGTGTCGACGCGATGTAATCGGCCAGGTGTGGGATCCATTGCTGTGCGGTCCGTGAACGAGCCTGTTGTGGGGTCATGGCGTAGCGGATTCGCCACCTTTCGATCCGGCGGTACACCTATATTGACGGGCTTCGCCGACTCTCCCGAGATCCGACAAAGTAGCGGGCGCGTCCCGTCAATCTTCGCTGCATCTCGACACCCGTCGTCTCTTGTAGGTTCCGCACCTGGATGACGGCGCCGCGACGCGGCGGGCACGGATCACGAACGCCGACAGTGTCGCGGCGTTGCGCGCGATGAGTTCCTCGTGAACGGGCAACGGTGGCCATTCGGTCGGTGGGTGGGTGCGGTCACCGGTCGGGTCGTAGCAGCTTCGGGTGTTGTTGCGCGGCGAATTGACCGCGGTCGAGACCTCTACGGCGGACGTCATGTTCGTTGAGCGGGCCGGGTAGCGGCGAGTTCAGCTGATTGGAGCACTTCCGTGTCGGTGAGCTCGGCGAGCAGCGGAGACGGCGGAGTGCTCGCGGCGAGGTTGTGGCGGAGTTGGAACATCAGGCGCGGCACGTCATCTGGTGGGTCGATACGGTGGTAGGGCCGAGGGTCGTGAGGCTGTCCGGGTTGCCAACCCCGTAGGAATATCACCTCGCCCGGGTGGGTGGTCCACTGCTCGATGACATCTCTGTGATTGCGGGACGCATGGATCGCGAACGTCGCAGTGCCCTGCAGGGTGACGATCGCGATGTACGACGCGTAGTAACGCTGGTCGCGATGAGGTGGAATCCCGTTGCCGCCTGGTAGGTAGCGCTGGTAGCTCGCCTCGTTCGGAGCGAAGGGACCCAGGCCCACAGCGCTCGCAGCGTCGCCGATCCATCCGCTCGCTCGGCTCGGCGCGCGGTCCTGGTGTTCGAGTGAGGTCATAGCGAAGGCGCCACCGACGTGAGCGTGAGGCGTCGTGAAAGTGTGTCGGTCCGCATCCGCGATAAGGGCGGCGCGCAGGTCCTCAGGGAGCTCGCTGCGCATCACGCAAAATCCGTCGCGTGCCAAGCGAGTCGCATCTGGCACGTGCGAGGTGTTGTGCATTGTTTGCTTCCATTCTGAATGTTCGTTGGTCGCTTGGCTACCGAAGTATCGCTTTCCGATGACGGAGGAACCCCCGCGGCCCGCAAAAACTATCGGGCAATTGTGAACCGTCCCGGGCTTCTTGCCGCTCCTATGCTGGCGACAACTCCGGCTGGAGGATCGATGGTCGAGTGGCGCTGTGCCGCCGGACGCTCGGGCCGGTGACCTTGGAGAGAGTCGCTGCTCACGCAGTGGAGTCAGCCGGACTCGCGTCCAAGCGTTCGACATCCGCGATCAGGTCGCGCACCGCCTCGTAGCAATGCGAGATATCATGCGTCGCAGCACATTTCTCGACGATCCGACTCGCCTCGTCGCTTCCGATTTCAGCGACTCCTTGCCCGTGAAGATATAGGAGAGTACCCAACCGATTGAGTACATCTCGTTGTGAAGATCGTAGTCACGGAGTTCGTGTGCCGCCTCGCCAGGATCACGGTCGGGGAGCTGTGGAACCTCGAGTGGGCGCCGCTCGCGTCGGGTAGGGGCGGGTTCTTCGGCCGTCTTTTCGGTCGCTGAGGCTCAGTTCGGATCGCGCTCAGGCACGCGGCCGGGGTCTGCCCGCGTAGTCGCGCGAGGCGGCGATCACCTGTGCGCTCAGCTCGCTCAGCTCTGCGAGTCGGTCGCCTCCCAGCGCGGCCCCGACATGGTCGGCTCAGGCATGCTGCTCGACGGCCATGGCGCTCAGGAACTCTCCGTTCAGCGCGAAGGCCGGGAGCACCAGCGCTGTCAGCGCGTCGCCCCAAAGAAGGGGGCGTCGCAGATGTGGCGAGGAACAGCGGGGGATCATGCCCGCTGGCGCGCCGAGTATGAGGGGGAATCCGTTCTCGAGCATGGTTTTCCGTCACGTGCCAGATCTGCTGTCGACCGATGCTGATGGCGCTGTGACCCTCTGGGACGTACGGAATCCTCGACGGCTGGATGAAGAGTTCACGCTGCAGTCGGACAGGACCCGCTCAGTGTGTGCGGCTGACGGATCGCGGTACGAGGTCTTGACCGGTCTTGGCGAGGTCGAACGACTCAACCTGTTGTGGCTACACGGATATCGGAGAAGGCCGAAGTGGCAGGGTGGCGTCGAGGCAGCCATCCTGGCCGCCGCGGCGGGCCATGGTGTGGTGTTGGACGATCTGTTTGCGCTCGACGACGGCTCGGGGCGGACGAAGTCATCGGTATCCGCTCCGCACACGTGGCGCTCTGCGCGGATTCAGGCGGTAGCCCCGCGGTCGTCAGTCCGGCACTCTCGCCTCCCGGCGACGTACTGAACTACTTCCGACGGCCACCTCGAGTGCACCCCCGCGATGACTACTGGCCGCAGAACTCGCCGATTGCGCAGGAGGACAAGGGGCCGCATCGCCCCTGGCTGAAATGTCGTATTCGCTCGATAGGCTCTGTCCCCGATGACTACTAGAGCAGACGGCGACAGCCGTCCATTTCAGGTACACCTCGGCGGGATCATCGAGCTTCTCAGCGCGAGCATCTACACCGGGCCGCAGGTCTTCATCCGTGAGCTCCTGCAGAACGGGTGCGATGCGATCGCGGCTCGTCGCGACCACGAGCCCGGCCACGTCGGCACCATCCGGGTGCTGCCCGCAGACGAGGCCGGGGCCGTGTTCGCGGTCGAGGACGACGGCGTCGGACTGACCGCGGCCGAGGTGGGTGAGCTGCTCGCGACGGTGGGCCGCAGTTCCAAGCGCGACATCCTCGATCTGCCCCGCACCGACCGTCTCGGCCAGTTCGGGATCGGACTGCTCAGCTGCTTCATGGTGAGCGACGAGATCCGGGTCCGGTCCAGGTCGGCCACCGGTGCGCCCGCCGTCGAATGGGTCGGGCGCGCCGACGGCACGTTCACGGTGACCGAGCTCGCCGACGAACTGCCGGTCGGAACCCGGGTCGAACTGTTCCCCCGCCCGGACTCCGCCGGACTCGTATCGCGCGTGGGGGCGCACGAGCTGGCCGACCGGTTCGGCCGGCACCTGCCGGTGCGGGTGACCGTGGCCGGCGAGACGGTGACCCGACCGGCGCCGTTCCTCGAGCGCACGACAGTCCCGTCGCCCGAGCTGCGCGAGCTCGGCCGGGAGATCGTCGGTGCCGAGCCCTTCGCCACGATTCCGCTGCATGTCCCGTCCACCGGCACGCGGGGCACCGCGTTCGTGCTGCCGTTCCAGCTCTCCCCCGGCCAGCGGCAGTCGAGCCGCGTCTACCTGGGCGGCATGCTGCTGTCCGAGCGCATGGACGACCTCCTGCCGGACTGGGCGTTCTTCGTGCGGTCCGTCGTGGACACCACCGGGCTGCACCCGACGGCCTCCCGCGAGTCCCTGATCGAGGACTCCGCGCTCGAGGAGACTCGCGCCGAACTGGGGGCCGCGGTTCGCCGCTGGGTCATCGGTCTGGCGGCGGAGTCGCCGCGCCGGCTGGCGGCGTTCCTGTCCGTGCACCACCTGGCGTTGCGGGCGCTCGTCCTCCACGACGACGAACTGGCCCGGTTCATCGTCCCTCACCTGCCGATCGAGACCACCGAGGGGCAGACGACCTTCGGCGAGGCCGCCCGCCGCGGCACGGTGCGGTACACCCGGACCGTCGACGAGTTCCGGCAGCTGGCCGGGATCGCCCGCCCCGGCGCTCCGATCGTCAACGGCGGCTACGTCTACGACGCGGAGATCGCGGCCCGGCTGCCGGAGTTCGTGCCCGATGCCGCAGTCGAGATCGTCACCGTGGCAGACGAAATCGACCACCTCGACGTGCCGCCGCTGTCCGAGCGGGCTGCGTCCCGCCGCCTGCAGGAGCGTGCCGACGCCGCCCTGGCGGACCTCGACTGCGCGACCGCGGTGCGGGCGTTCCAGCCGGAAACCGTCCCTGCCCTGTACGTCGCGGACGAGGCGGTGCTCCGGAACCTGCGGCGCGAGCAGGCCGGCGAGTCGGTCGGTGGATTCTGGGCCGATGTCCTCGGCCGGGTGGAGGATGCAGCTGCGGCCTCCGGTGCCGACGCCTCCGGTCGGCTGGCCCTGAACTGGCGAAATCGGTTGGTGCGTACACTCGCCGCCGTCGACGACGATGCGGTGCTGTCGCGGGCGGTGCGAATCCTCTACGTCCAGGCACTGCTCGCCGGGCACCGGCCGCTGCGGGCGGCCGATCGTTCGGCCCTGACCGACGCCATGACCGACATCGTGCACCTGTCCGTCGGTCTCGACGCGGGCGTCGTCACCGATCCCGGACCGCACTCCCCCTCCACCATCGACAAGGACGACCATGCCGACTGAGACCACCCTCGACGCACTGATCAGCGAGATCGACTCGACGTCCTACGGACCGGCGGAACGCGAACTCATCGAGCGGGCGATCACGCTCGCCGAGGAGAACGGCGACGAGGCCGCCGCCTACGCCGTGCGGATGCGACTGATCCAGTCCGCCTCCATCACGGGCGACACCGACGCCCTGCTCACCGCTTTCGCGTGGTGCGTCGGGCGAAACGCCGCCGACCCGGCCACCTTCCCCACCGAGGTCGACGACCACGACCTGCTGTGGTTCCACAAGTGGATCGCCGACGCGCTCGCCTCGAACCCGATGTTCCCGCGGGCGACGATCGCCGAGTCGATCGAACAGATGGAGACCGCGTACCGGCAGGCCGGCGTCGGCCTGTCCGGGGTGGTGCAGACCCGGTTCTGGCAGGCATTCGAGGCGGGCCGGATCGAGGAGGCCGCCCGTTACCTGGAGGAGCTGGGACGGACCCCGCGCGACGACTACAGCCACTGCGAGGCGTGCGTTCGTTCCGAGGAGGCCCAGTTCCGGCTCGCCACCGGGGACCTCGAGGCCGGACTGGCCGTCGTCCAGGAGATGCTGGACCAGGACATGGGGTGCGCCGACGAACCGGAGCGGGCGATTGCCCACACGCTGGTGCCGCTGCTCGAGGTCGGTCGTCTCGACGATGCCGAGCAGATGCACATGCGGGGCTACCGACTCGCGCGCCGCAACGTCGACAACATCGACATGATCGGGCAGCATCTGATCTTCCTCTCGGTCACCGGGAACGCCCAGCGCGCGCTGGAGATGCTCGAGCGGCACATCGGCTGGCTGGCGCACGACAACCTCAACGCGGTCGCGCACCTCGACGCCCTCACCGCCTTCGCGGTGACGTGCACGGCCGCAGACCGAGCCGGGATCGGCCACGAGCACGTCCGCGGGGCCGACGCGGAGCCCCTGCGCCGGTTCTTCGGCGCGCACACCGGCCCCTGGACCGTCGCCGAACTGGCACAGGCGTCCTGGCGTGCCGCCGAGGAACTCGCGACCCGTTTCGACGAGCGCAACGGAACCGCGCGCCGCAGCGAGAAGGTCTCCGCCGCAAGGACTCTGGCTGGGCAACGCTGGGACCTGCCGATCGGCACGACACACGCTGTGCCGGCCCCTCCGGCCTCGGCGGACCCGGCCGCGACGACGGCCTTCGTCGACGAGGTGACGGGGGCGGGCCCGCTGGACGAGCAGGTCGACACGATCCTGGGCGCCGAGGGCGGGGATGCGGCGCTCGCCTGGCTCGAGTCCGAACTGACTCCGTCGACCGCCCCCGGACGCCGAACGGTGCTGTTGCGGTTGCTGGCCCAGCTGCTGGCGGGCGGCGGCCGGTTCGAGGAGGCGCTGACCGCAGTCGATGCCGCACTCGACCTGTCCGTTGCCCACGCGGCCCGGTCCGTGACCGCTCCGCTGGCTGCCCTGAGCGCCCAGATCTGCGACGACCTGGGCCGGCTGGACGAGGCGGCCGGCCGACTGCGCCTGGCCATGCGCGAGGCGGATCTGGCCGGTACCGAGTCCGTCGGCCACCGCTACCGGCTCGGCGTGACGCTCGTGCGGTCCGGACGCCCCGACGAGGCCGTCGACGAACTCACGACGGTGGCGGAGATCGAGAAAGCCAGGGACACCGAGCCCGCATCTCGTGCCCTGACCCTGCTGTGGCTCGGCTACGCGAGGCGCGATGCCGGCGAGCCGGGGGCAGCGGTCGCGGTGTGGGCCGAGGGCCGGGAGCTGGCCCGGGCGGGCGAGGACTACGCGGTGGCGGCACGGGTCGGCAAGGAACTCGGGCTTCTGATGATGCAGTTCGACGACGAGGACGCCGTCGAAGCCCTCGACGGCGCGGTCCAGGACGCCCGGAAACTCACCGATCAGCCGGACGCGCTCGCCGACCTCCTGCACGCACGTGGGCGGGCTCGGTGCCAGTTCGCCGATGAGGACGGGCTCGAGGACCTGCGGGCTGCGGCCGAGCACGCCGAGCCGTGGACCCGTGCGGACATCGAGGACTCGACGGCTCGGGCACTGTCCCAGCTGGGCCGGTTCGAGGAGGCGGTACGGACGGGGCTCGCCGCCTCCGACGCCTACGCCGCAGCCGAGGACGTCGTCGGTTCCGGCAGCGCACTGATCGTCGTCGCGCAGGCGTTGCTGTCGACCGACCGCCACGAGGAGGCCCTTGCGGTGCTCGCCGACGCCGCGCCGCGGGTGACCGAGGCACCGCGGCTCGCGGTCCGGGTCGCGCTGATGGAGGGCGACGCCCACGAGGCTCTCGGCCGGCACGACGCCGCAGCGGCCGCGCGGGCGCGGGTCGACGGCTGACGCGATCTCGCCGCTGCGGATCTGGATCACGCCCGTCAGATCCGCGGCGGTGAGCTGCCGGAGCACGCTCAGCCCCCTTCGCGTCATCGGCACACTGCCGCGACGGCGTCACACCAGGGCCTCGCGGTCGGGATCCGATTGCCTCTGCTGCCCCGGAAATCTGGGCCAACCCGAACCAATGGAATCTCCTCATTTCACACACTGCGAACGTTAGTGTGCGTAAGGCCCCAACGCGGGGCCCGAACAGGAGATTCAGATGACTGCGAGCAGGATGCTTTTTCGCCGGATCGGTTGGGGTGCATCGGGTTTGATGATGGTGGCCGCGGCGGTCGGCATGTCCGTCCCGGCCGCGTCGGCGGCCACGTCCCCCGACGGCCGGCTGGCCTTGGATGTCTTCCCGCCGCCCGGCGGATACGTCGTGGGTGTGAGGGCGGACATCACGGTGGAGGGGGTCGGCGGCTCGATGTTCCCCCTCCCCCAGTCGCGGGTGACCCTCAGCGACAACGGAACCTGCGTCTACTCCTTTTTGCCGGGCCAAGCCCCCTCGGGATTCAGCTACCTGTCGTGGGTACCGACCACGGCCGGTACCCACACGATCAGTGTCACCCAGTACGGCACAACGGTGTCGGAGGCCGTCACGGTCAACCCAGCCCCCGACGGCGCCCCGGTGCCGACTCCGGAGACCCCGGGATGCTCGGGCGGCGGCAGCATCGATACCGGCAGCCTCGGATTCTGATCGACCGGTTCGAACAGAAGCAGCGCATGAGCGTGCTTCCGCCCTCTTGATCACGAACCTCCCCGAGATACATATCGATGTCGCGGGTCGGCGATGTCGCGGGTCGGCTAGAGGGCGTTGAACGCGGTGCGCAGGGCGGCGGCATAGGCGCGGGGGTGGGTGGTGTTGCCGTTGTGGCCGCCGGGGAATTCGTGCAGTTCGCTGCCGACCAGGTCGGCCAGCGCGAAGGCGCACTTGTTGTCGAAGACGGTGCGCGGGGTCGTGCGCCCAACGGCCGCAACGATTCGGGTCGGGGTGTCGGCGAGCGCGGTGACGTCGAGGGTGTCGCCGATGACAGCGGTGAAGTCGTGCTCGACGAAGAAGTCGAAGTTGCGCGTCCGCTGGGGTGTCATGGGCTGCGGGGTGAGGCCGGGCTCGGCGTCGGGGTTGGCGGGGTCGATGCCGAGCACCTCGGCGACCACCTTGAAGGTGGCGGCCAGTCCGTCGCGGCGGTGGACCCGCTGAATGTGCGCCAGTTCCTGCTCGTGGTGGGCGTGCCGGTCGGGGGGCAGTAGCCGCGGCGTGACGGGCTCGTGGGCGATGAGCGTGCTGATCTGCCCGGGGTGGTCGACAGCCACGTGGAACCCGATGGAGGCGCCCAGGCTGCAGCCGAGCATGAGCACCGGCTCATCGCTCAGGTGGGACAACAGGCGGTGCACGTCATCGGCGTGTTCGGCCAGGCTCACCCCTTGCGCGGGGTCGTCCAGCGTGCTGCGGGACAGGCCGCGGCGGTCGTAGGTCACCACGGTGTGATCGGCGACGAGGTGGTCGACCAGGTCTTTGCTGCGCCCGGCGTCTCCCTCGCCACTCTGGGAGATCAACAACATCGGTCCGGTGCCGCGCACCTCGTAGTAGAGCGTGGCGCCGGCAGCCCGGAGCATGCCGGTCGTCAGGCCCGGGGCCGTGGTGGTGTTCATCGAAGGTCCTCTCGATTGGGGCGACTCGGCCCGTTCGAGAACCACCGTAAAGCATCAGTTTTGATGAATCAATATTGATACATCAGAACTGATGTAGATTGTGGGCATGGATGGAGTCGAACTGTTCCTGCTGGGAAGGACCTTGATGAAGATCGGCGAGGAGGCCCTGCCCACCGACGGCATCGGTCCGCACTCCACCAGCGTTCGGTCCGTGCTGATCGTGGTCAGCGACGTGCGCGCACATCCCGGTAGTGCGGTCGGAGAAATCGCACAACGCACCGGCCTTCCCCAGAGCGCGGTCTCGGCAGCGGTCGCCCGGCTGCGCGACGCGGGCGCCGTCGTCACCGCGCCCGACCCCCGCGACCGACGGCGCCTCCTCATCGACGCCGCACCCCAGCCCTCCGAGAGGGTGGAGGAGGTCAGGTCGAGCCCCATCGACGCGGCCGTCGCGACCGCCATCGACACCGACGACCCGCAACGGGTCGCCGAGGTCGTCAGCCTCCTCGAAGAGCTTGCGCGGCACCTGACCCCGCACGCGATCACCCGCCTGCGGGGCTAGACACTTCCGAGGACCAGCAAATCGGGTCGAGCCGTCCCCTTCCGTGACGTTCGCGCGCGTGATGTTCTGGATGGGCGTCACCGACCCCGGCCTCAGGGCCGGATCGGATCATCCACGTGTCAGGGAAGGCGCCATGACCACGATTCATCTCCACCAGACGACCACCGCGACGCCTGAGCAGGTCCTTGCAGGCCTCACCGACTTCGGGCCGGGTCGCGAGGAAATCTTCGGCAGAAGCGCAGACAGTTACCTCAAGGTGCATCAGGAAGGCCCTCATGACGCCGATGTCACGGAGGGCTCGAGCGGTATCTGGGAACGACTCCACTACGACTGGACCGACCCCCATCGTGTCGTGATGACGACGACCGACTCCAACTTGTGGGGTGGTGCCTCGGGCCACACCTACACCCTCACGCAGGAGCCCACGGGTGTGACCGACGTGGACGTCGTCGTGGTCCGCGACGGTAAGAACCTCAAGGGGCGGCTGCTCGCGAGCGTGCTCGGGATCGTTGGCTCCCGCGTCCTGGGTAAGGGGCTCAGGAAGTCCGTCGAGGCCATCGAAGCTCGCAACGACGGCGAGCGCAGAACGGCCACGCAGACGCCAAAAGGGTGAACTGGTCAGAGAAGTCGCCGGTCGACCGGGCGGCCGACCCCTATGGGGCGACGTGCGTCAGGGGACGACCACTTCAGTCGAAACCGGAATGCTCGGGCGGTCGGTCCGCATGGTGAGCTGAACCCGTCCCGGGCCCACCCGAGCTGGCAAGGATTGGCCGCGTCTGCGGCGCCGGCTACGCCCGGCACCGCAACGAACATGGCAGCGCCAACGAGTCCGGTAACTGCGGCCGTCCTGGGGTTCAGTGTCGCGCGGTGTAGCGGTGAATGTGGATCGCCCAGGCGACAAGGTCCCGCTGTAGCGGTTCCACGTCGCTGGGACCCGGTATCTGGGCGGCAAGGATAGGCTCCAACGCGCTCCGCAGCGATTCGATGTCGTCGTTGTTGAGCGCCCACCACATCTGTTTGCTGGTCGTTTCCGCGATTCGGTGTGGGATCACGCTGGTCCACTCTGCTTCGAGTCTGGCCACCGTCTCCTGGTCAATGCTGCCGTACCCGGCGTCCTCACCGAGTACGTCGCGGCCGATGGCGGACAGCGTCGTAGCCAGACCGTCGACCGAACTGAGCCAGCCGAAGAGGTCTACGGTCACCACAGCCACCATGCGTCCTCCCCTCGTGGATCCACGGGCGCAACATGAATCGGGTCCACTGTCCTCATACCAGCCCCTGCACGCACTCGCATTCAGTACCGAACAACGAACGTGATGCCGCCGACCGCTCATGCAGCATTGAGACCAGTCCGGCCGCAAACTGGTCGGGCTCTCGAATGAGCACCATGTCTCCCGGCAGGAAGAAGCGGCCGAACCTCATCTGGCTGACGCTGGGAATCTCGAGTTCCAAGTAGAAGCAGCGCTGTGTCCGGATTCGCTGAAAGGTGAACTTGACGATTCCGCCGTGTAGCCATTCGAGCGCTATGGGTCTGAGGTTGCTTCTGATGGCGGATCTGCGCGACAGAGCGCCCAGCGTTGCATCGAATGCCTCACCGAGCCCTGAGTTTTCGGGCGGCGGGGTGACGTGCAGCTTCCAGTACCTGCCTCGTCCGTCCATATACGAGTGGTAAAAACTCCTGTTCATCGAGCGGTATACCGACGTCAGCTGGTCCTGGGCACCGTCTGCTCGGTATACCGAGAATTCTCCGAATACGTTCGCGTACTTCCGCCAATCGAAATTCGGCGGAGCTTCGAGCATGGATCCCGAACCCGAGAAGAAAGCGGTAACCAGATATCTCGACCACGTAGCCCCGGCTTCGGGGACGTATACGTAGACAGGGCCCAAGTTCACTGGCGCCGCGAGTCGCACGACACGAACGGCGCTACAGGGGCGCATGGCGATATCCACGACGCCAAACCGGATCATTATGTTTCCGGCCTCGGGAACGAATGTTCCGTCGTCGTCGACGCAGTGTCGGCCCACCGTGATCCGGATCGGCTCGCCGCCGACTTCTGTCGAATACCCTCCGATGGGAATTCGGCTTCCCTGCAGGATTGCCGGGACGTCGATGCCGCGCTCCCCGGCGGGTACTGGGTCGAGGTATCCATTTCCGTGACCACTGCGCTCGTGCGCCGGATGGGTCCGTTCGCGATGTCTCGTCACGTTACGTACTCCTGAGGACTCCATCCGGAGACGAAGAGAGGGACTCTACACCGCCTCCTTCTCCGACGAGACGATTCATGCCGGCGTCAGTAATCGGGCGGCTACTTGCAGGTGCGGATCACCACTTGTTGCAGGCGCGGATCACCACCCGGCCGCCGTTCTTGGTCACATCGTTCGGGTGCGGGGCCAGGCAGAGGCCGGTCCACTGGTTGCTGAACGTGTATTTTCCGTCCTTTGTCGGATTGACCGACCACATCTGGTTGCCTGAGTCCCAACGACTCTCGCAGCCCCACCACATGAGCTGGGTGTTCGCGCCGGGCGGGGTTCCGTTGTTGTACGGAGTGGTGAGGCAATAGCCGTTGTCGTTGCGGATGGTGAAATAGCCGTTGCTCGCCTTGACCGCGTTCCACTTCTGCCCGGCCTTGCCGTCGCAGGTCTTTTGCACGACGAGCCCGCCGTTCGGGATCGTGCCGCCGAGGGCGAGGCATTTGCCGCTCAGCTCGTTCTTGTAGGGAGCTCTGGAACCGGCCGACCAGATGCCGTATGCGTTGTTGGCCGGGGTCTTGCCGCAGATGTCCCTCTGCTCCGTGTCGGTCATCGGACGGCTCTCATACTGCCAGGCGAACGACCGGCTGGTATCCGGTACGAAAATGGTTACTCCCCTGGCGCTTTCGTGCCTGTTGCCGTCGTAATCGGCGTCGATGTCGATGACCGCCTCGATCAGAGGCTCACGCACCGTGATCCAGGCCACGCTCCCGAGCGGGACCACGGCGGTGTGGGTGTGGGTGTCGCTGGTGCTCCAGGTCCAGCTCCAACCGAGCTTGGGTCCAATCGACCCCTCCCAGTCGCCGAACTTCTTCTTCGCGCCCAGGTCGAGGCCGAAGGAGAAGCTGGTGGAGGAGGACTTGGTCCCGGACACGGCCACGCTGCCACTGGTAGTGCAGCCGTAGGCCATTGGGCTGTTGCTCCCGCCGAGCTTGTTGGGAATGGTGGCCTTGCCCCAGACCTGCTTGCTGCTCTTGTAGGTGAGATGGCACTCGGGGTCTTCGTAGATCATGTCGCCGGCCTGCTTGAGCATGGGCGCGGCGCAATCCTTGGCAACCTGTTCGGGCGACGCTCCTGCAGCGAGCGCAGCGGGGGCCGCGTTGAGATAGCTCGCTATCAAGAAGAGCAGGACGGCTGCCGCTCGAAGGCTGAATTTCATTCGGCGAGCCTAGGGATCACGGATGAAGCGCGCGGGAACGCCGCATGTATGTTCCGCGAGAAATGCGGGGCGGCTCAATCGATTTGGTTGATAGTTGAACTTCTGCCGTGGCGTCATTTGCGGTCGCAACCTTGGGTGAGGACAGAGGGTACGCACCGAAGTTGCGATGACGCGGACCTGATGTCCGGAACTGGCGTAGGTGCTCTCAAGCCAAGGGAGGTGTGGCTGGCCCCACCCCAAATGGGTGGCGAACCCCAGTGACGGACCGTTGCGGGTGCTGAATGGTGATCGGGTGTAGACAGCGTCACGCCACCCGAGCGCACAGCTCGAACCAGCTGAAGGAGCCTTCTTGCACCGCTACGCCGCCCCGCCGCGACCCGCGGGAGTGTCCGGTCGCGTCCTCGCCCTGCTCGTCGCGCTCGCCGCGGCGCTCGTCGCCGCCTTCGTCGTCGCCCCGCGCACCCTGGCGGCGATCGGGCCCGGCGAGGGGTTCTCCGACCAGAGCAGCCTCCTCGACGCCGTCCGAGAGACGTTCGTTGCGTATTGGAGCACCGGCGACCGGGACTTCTCGCCCGGTATGGAGGGGGTTGTCGACTACTGGGTCCGCTACCACATGGCCAAGGGTGCGATCGCTGCGATCCTGCTGGTCGCGCTCGTTGTGCTCGGTGTTCTCCTCTGGAAGTCGTTCGCGAATTCAGGCGGCACCGGGGCGGTGAGGCGTGCCGCGCTCGCGGCGGGCGGCGTTCTGGTCACGATGCTCGCCCTGTTCTCGTTGGTGGTGGTGATGGCCAACGTCCAGGGTGCCGTGGCGCCCTTCTCCTCGCTGATGTCGATGTTGCCGGTCGGCGAAACCGACGGAGAGCTCGCCGATACTCTCAGCCAGGTCAGGCAGCAACTGGCCGACCCCCCGAGTGCGGGTGGTGACCGGATCCCGCCTGCCCTCGATGTGATGATCAGCGACTTTTCTCGATATCACGCGGTGATGGCCGTGATCGCCGCGATGGTGGCCGCCGTCCTCGTCGGCCTGAGCGTGGTGTTGTGGAAGTGGTTTGCGAGCACGGAGTCATCCGCCAGGGAAACGAGGCGCATCTTGGGGTCGTGCGCTGTCCTCTCGGCGGTGGTGTCGCTGGGCATGATCGTTGTCGGCTTGGCAAACACGACCACCGCGACAGATCCGACGCCGGCACTCTTGGCGTTCTTCGATGGCGGATTCGTCTGAGCGCCAGTCAATTACCGGGCCACTAGATCCCGGCGAGCGCAGATTCCAGATCGCGCCTGCTCGGCAGACTCTCCAGATCCTGCACGGGTATTCGACCAAACGCGCACCTTTGGTCGAATCAGGTGTGGGCCTGGCCATCCGATAGCGTTTCTCTTGGTACGTATGGAGGGCCGCGTCGTTCTCGCGAGCGCCCGAGCGGGATCTGTCTGTGTGGGGGTGGGTAGCAATGCAAGCCGGTCAGCTCCGCAGTCGCGCAACTGAGGCCGTAAGCCCTGCACCGAACGGACATTCGCGACGTCGAGCGGTCCGGTCGGCGGGATCTGTTCTCGGAGGCGGTCGTTACCGTCTACTCCGGCGTTGGGGTGTCACCGCCGATTTCGAGTTCTGGCATGCGATGGATCGGGTCCTGGATCGCGAAGTCGCGCTGACCATCATCGATGGTGTCAGTACGCAACTCGGCCGCTCGTCCGTCAACGAGGTCTTTGCGCGAACGGTGGTGCTGGGTCAGGTCAGGACTGCCGCTGTCGCTTCCGTTCTCGACATGGTCGACGGGGCTTCGTTCAGCGCGGTGGTCGCAGAGTGGATACCCAGTGTGTCAGTGGACGAGGCGTCCGCCGGCTCGACGTCGGTCCTGGGTGTGGCCCGCGCGGTCGTCGAGCTTGCCGACGCCATGCGCAGTTTTCACGAGTCCGGGGCGGTACTGGCGATCGGAGACGCCGGGCGCGTGCGGGTTAGCCTGGATGGCATCGCGTACGTCGCCTTTCCCGGAACGCCCGCGTCCAGCGAGCGCGACGGTGACGTTCGGGGCTTCTGCCGCGTGGTCCAGACGTTGGCCGCGGGAGTCCAGAGTCCCGACGCCTTGGGCCTCATGACGAGGCGCGACGGCCCGGAGGTGACCGCGGTCGCCATTACCGACACGCTGCGGGGGATTGTCGATCAGCCACTCCCCCCGGAGGCTCCGGTTCCCGAACCGATCTCCGATGCAGAGCCCGCGACGCAGGATGACCCGACGCGACCGGGCGCTCTGGCCGCATTTGCCGGCATCGCAGCGGTCGCCGTGGCGATGCTCGGCGCGATCGGGTGGCTCATCGGGACGGCCATCGCCGATCCGCCCACCTTCGAGGCCGTCGCCTCGGCCGATGAAACGAACGGAGTTGGCGCGCCGCCACCGCCGCCTCCACTGATCCCCGTCGCTCCGGGCGGAGCGGCCGTGTACTCGCCCCAGCAATACCCGGACAACGCGCTCGCGGGCGGCCTGGCCATCGACGGGAACCTGGAGACGGCCTGGTCGACGGACACGTACATGCAACAGTTCCCGCAATTCAAGAACGGTGTCGGGCTGACGGTGGCGCTGCCCGTGGACACCACGCTGAGGGGGGTGTGGATCGCATCGCCCTCCGCGGGAGCCCGCGTCGAGATACGAACCCTCCCCCCGGTCGGCGGAGCTCTCGAAGAGACCGCGGTGCTGGGAGCAGCGACCCTGCAATCGGGAGTGACGCCCATTGCCCTTGTCGCCTCGGCGCCGTACTCCGGGTTGACCGTCTGGATCTCAGCTCAGGCGGGCAGTGAGGGAGGCTTCCGGACCGAACTGTCGGAGGTCGGGTTCCTGAGCTGAGGGCGCGGACGTCCCGGGTTCATCGAGTTCGGCCAGGGCCTGCGGCAACGGGCCCTGGTGCAGCACCCCGAGACGTTGGGTCGCCCGGGTGAGGGCGACGTAGAGCTCGGCCGCGCCGCGCGGGCCGTCGGCGAGGATCCGTTCCGGCTCCACGACCAGGACGGAGTCGAATTCCAGCCCCTTCGTCTCCGACGCCGCCACCGTGCCCGGCATGTCCGCCGGCCCGATCACGATGCTGGTGCCTTCGCGCCCGGCTTCGTCCCGAACGAATTCTTCGATGGCAGAAGCCAGTTCGCCCGTCGAGACCCGCCTGGACCAGGGCTGGACGCCGCAGGCTCGGACGGATTCCGGGGCCTCGACTCCGGGAGCGAACTCCGCGAGCAGCGCGGCGGCGACGGTCATGATCTCTGCCGGGGTGCGGTAGTTCACTGTCAGCGACCGGTAGACCCAGCGGCCGGGCACGTACTGCTCGAACATCGTGTCCCACGAGATCGCGCCAGCCGCCGACCGGCGCTGGGCGAGATCGCCCACCACCGTGAAGGATCGGTCCGGGCAGCGCCGCATCAGCACCCGCCAGTCCATCTCGGACAGCTCCTGGGCCTCGTCGACCACGACGTGCCGGTACGTCCAGTCTCGGTCCGCCGCAGCGCGTTCGGCGAGCTCCCTGGTGTCTCGTTCGACGAATCGATCGGCAAGGTCCTCGGCGTAGAGCAAATCCGTCGCGAACAGATGGTCGTCGTCGTCCATGTGGTCTGCACGGCCGACCATGAGGTCGAGCACGCCGGCGGCGTACGCCGCCTCGGCCTCGGCCTCGGCTTTCCGTTCCCGCGCGGCGGCCTGCTCGGCGCGCGGGTCCGGGCCGAGCAGGTCGACCAGTTCGTCGAGCAGCGGCACGTCCGATACCGTCCAGGCATCGCCCTCGGCGCGAAGCAGTGTCTGGCCAGCGCCCGCCGCGCGCAGCCGTTCGGGTGACGTGTACAGCTGTGCCAGTAGTGTTTCCGGCGTCAGGATCGGCCAGAGTTCGTCGAGCGCGGCGGTGAACGCGTCGTTGTCGGCGAGTTCGGCGACCAGGTCGGCCCGCAGCTCCTCCCACGCCTGCTCGTCCTTCCGGGTCAGCCAGCCCCGGCCGATCCGGCCTATCGCCCGTTCGGTGAGTACGTAGGCCACGATGTCAGCGAACACCGCGCGGGCCTCGTTGTGCGGCAGCCCACTCGCGCGCGCCTCCTCCCTGGCCCACTCCGCGGTCTCGGCGTCGATCCGCACCGTGACGTCCGACAGATCGACCGGCAGCGGATCCCCTGGCAGTCGCTGCCGATCGGCGATCGCGGCGGCGAGGATGTCCAGGATCTTCAGCGAACCCTTGAGCCGGGCGGCCTCCGGGGCGTCCTCGGCGGTGACGCGCAGACCGGGCACGAGATCGCCGGTGGTCATGAACACCACGTCGGACTCGCCAAGCGACGGGAGAACGCGGCCGATATGGTTCAGGAAGGCCGGGTTCGGCCCGACCACGAGCACGCCGTGGCGTTCCATCCGCTCCCGCTGGGTGTAGAGCAGGTAAGCGACGCGGTGTAGCGCCACCACGGTCTTCCCGGTGCCGGGGCCGCCCTCGATCACCAGCACCCCGGGGTGGTCGAGCCGGATGATCCGGTCCTGCTCGGCCTGGATCGTCGCCACGATGTCGCGCATCCCCTCACCGCGCGGCGCGTTGACCGCCGCGAGCAGGGCGGAGTCTCCTCTGTCATCGTCGGCGGCACCATCCGGGCGGCCGAGCACCTCGTCGGTGAAATCGACGACCTCACGCCCACGAGCATGGAACTGGCGGCGCCGGCGCATGCCCTCCGGACTGGCGGCGGTGGCGACGTAGAACGCGCGCGACGCGGGTGCCCGCCAATCGAGCAGCAGCGGTTCGAGCTCGTTCTCCTCGTCGAAGATGCCGACCCGGCCGATGTACGAACGTTCGCCCGACAGGGCGTCCAATCGGCCGAAACACAGCCCGTTGTCGGCGACCTCCAGCCGATTCACCTCCCTCGCCAGCGCGCGCACCTCGGCATCGCGGTCGACGAGTGTCCCGCCGTTCTCGGCGTCGATCGGGCCACGGAGCGCCGCGCTGTGCCGGCCCTTCACCCGCGCGCGCTCGGCGTCGAGCCGCGCGTAGAGCTCGGCCACGTGGCTCCGTTCGGCGCGCAACTCGTCCTCGTATCCCTGAGTTGACATGTGCCCCCCATTTCCGCAGTTCCTGGCTTCGGCCAGCGATTCTGCGGCACCACCCGGGTCTTGCCGCAAGCCCCCCGGTGCGCTATACATTGAAAGCGGAAAGGGGTACGGACTCCTTTCCATTCTTCGTCCGGACGGACAAATCCCCTCGAGAAGTGGCCTCGCGGTGTGCGCGGCACGAGCAGTTTCGTGCTGTAACGGAACGTGCTTTGCCGCCGACAGTTCTGTTGTATTGCAAACAAACAGGGAGGGAAGCGCATGGGTTCGGCGACTGATGCTTTGGAATGGATCCGCGAGGGATACCTGGCCGGTGATCCGCTGCGATCGGCGCTCTTCGTCGGCGCGTCGTTCATCACGATGCCGCTGCAGCTGATCGCGACGATGCTGGGCCGGCCCTTCTGACCCGCGTCAGCACCAGATCTCGAAGCCGCCCCTCCCATCGCGGAAGGGGCGGTTTTTTGACCCCGGCTTTGGCACACGCCGGCACCGCCTCGGATCAGGCGCGCGGGTCACGCCCGAGGTAGCGAAGCAGCTCGGCGACGGTGGTATCGCCCGACTCGTCCTCGAGCACCGCGGCGTATGCGCCCCACTGGCGCAGCGGTTCGACGATCTCCGCCTCGATGCCACTGCCGGGCGCCGGATGCGCGGTGCGTGCCGCGGTCAGGAGGTATCCGGCGAGTTCATCGGTCAGCGGCGACGGCTGGCCGGTCGCGATCGCGATATCCCAGGCGTGCACGGCGGCGTCCAGCGCGGCCATGACGGCGGCGACCGGGGTCGCGAGCGCGCCGTGCGGAAGTGGGGTCGGAACGGAATCGGTGTCGTCGGCGACGGTCGCCCACGCGGCGCCGGTCTGTTCGATCGCCTCGCGCACCAGTGCCGCTGCCGAGCCGTCGATGGCACCGGAGGGGTCGAAGGGGTTGTAGGCGGGTCCGGCCCCGACGCCGAGGGCCTGGGCGAAGGCGAGCTGGTCGCCCGCGGCGTGCTGGATCACCTGCGTGACATTCCATTCCGAGCACGGGGTCGGCAGCTGCCACTGCTGGTCGCCGACTCCTGCGACGACGCCTTCCAGCGCCGAGTAGGAGGTCGAGAGCACGTCGCGCCAAACGGGGCGCAGGGTCGCGGTCGCGTCGGCGTTGGTGATGTGGTTCATGGCGGACCTTTCGTCGTACTTCCTGGGTGTGACCTGAGCCTATGAGGCCATTAGGCTGGATTCGTTCCTAATAATTTCGGAGGTGAATGTGGCGCCAACCACAACGCGTGTCCTGCGCCTGCTCTCACTGCTGCAGGACCGCGCGCACACCGGCAGGGAGCTGGCCGAACGGCTCGACATCACCGACCGCACCCTCCGCAACGACATCCAGCGACTGCGCGAACTCGGCTACCCGGTTCACGCCGAACGCGGCGCCATCGGCGGCTACCGGCTCGGCCGCGGTTCGACGATGCCGCCGCTCCTGCTCGATGACGACGAGGCGGTGGCGGTCGCCGTCGCGATCGACCTCGCGGCGGACGGCTCCACCGGCATCGCGGACATCACCGAGAGCGTCACGCGGGCCCTGGCGAAGCTCGAACAGATCCTGCCGAAGCGGTTGCAGCGTCAGGTGACAGCACTACGGAATGCCACCGCACTCGGGCCGGCGACCACCGGTTCGCGGGAGCCGGACGCACCGGTGCCTGCCGCGGTGCTCACCGCCCTTGCGGGGGCGATCCGCGACACGACCGCGGTGTCCATCGAGATCGAGAGCGACACCGTAGAAGTCGAGCCGTACCGCCTGATCAACTGGCAGCGTCGCTGGTACCTGGTCGCCTACGACATCGGAACCCATTCCTGGCGAGCGATTCCCGTCGCACAGGTGCGCCAGGCAGCCGCGGGCAGCCGCCGGTTCGGGCCCCGCGCACTGCCCGACGAGGACCTGGTCGCGTTCGTCATGCGCCACATCGCGAGCACCGGCTGGAAGGTGCACGCCCGCGTCACCGTGCTCGCGCCCGCCGAAACGGTGATCGCCCGCATCAATCCGGCCGTCGGCGTGGTGGAGGCCGTCGACGCGGACACCTGCGTCCTGCTGACCGGCGCGGACGCCCTCGAGACCATCGCCGTCTACCTCAGCATGCTGATGATGGACTTTCGCGTCGACGGACCGCCGGAGCTGGTCGCGCATCTGCGCACGCTGGCCCGGCGGTATGCCGCCTCGGTGGAATCGGCACCGTAGCGGGAACCGGTTCAGCGACCCGAGCTGGGTTCGCCGAACCAGGACGAGAGCGCCTCCCGCAGCGCGGGCCCGGCGGCATCGGCGGGCTCGTCGATGGTGGCCGCCCAGGCGATGTGGGCGTCCGGTCGGATCAGCAGGGCGTCGGCCGGGCGATCCTCGGTCTTGGCGGGGTGGATGTCGATGCGGTGCTCCCAATCCCGCGCGACCTCGCGGAGGTCGGGGCGGTCGGCGAGGTCGAGGAGGGTGGGCCGACCGGGGTGCATGATTTCCGCGACGCTGGTGATGCCCTGGTCGGTGTGCAGGGTGAGGTTCGGTGCGAAGGTGCCGGCCATGGCGTGGTGATCGGAGCCCGGCATCGGGTAACGAATGTCGGTGTGGCCGACGAGGGATCCCATGCGGCGCAGCGCCGGCTCGTCGGCGACCAGTTCCTGGAAGACCTGCCGAAGCGCGTCGGCGGCTGCGTCGTGCCCGCGCCGCAGCGCCACCTGGGCTCGGGTCTGGAGCCGCGCACGCCCGCCGGCGTAATGGCGCTCGTCCTGATAGGTGTCCAGCAGTCCGGCCGGTGCCCAGCCATGGATATCGGCCCCCAGCTTCCAGGCGAGGTTGACCGTGTCGAGCATGCCGACGTTGAGCGCGGTGCCGGTGGCGGGAAACAGATGGGCCGCATCGCCTGCCAGCAGGATGCGCCCGGCGCGGTACTGCTCGGCCTGCCGATCCTTGAATGTATAGCGCGACAGCCGAATCGGGTCTCCCAAGGGGAGATCCGCGCCGAGCACCCGTCGGGCACTGTCGCCGAGCTCGGTCAGGGTCAGCGGCTCGTCATCGTCGTATTCGGTGGATTCGCCTTCGGTGGTTTGCAGCGACAGAACGCCGGAGCCGGCCGCGAACGCGAACACGCCGCGGTCGGTTCGGGTGAACCCGGCCTGGATTCTGCCCAGCCCCGGGACGTCGATATCGCCGTTGCCCTGCACGGTCACCGATTCGTGCACGGCGACCTGGGCGAGCCTGTTGACCTCCGGATAGGTGGTGCCGGGGAACGGGATACCGGCCATGTCCCGGACCCGGCTGCGTCCGCCGTCGCACCCAACCAGGTATCGGGCGGTCACCCGGAACGGCCCGTCCGGCCCGCGCACGTCCGCGGTGACCGTGGTGTCGTCCTGACTCACGCCGACCACCTCGTGTCCGCGGCGGATGTTGGCGCCGAGCCCGCAGGCGTGCTCGTCGAGCAGTCGCTCGATCTCCATCTGTGGGATCGGCAGCGCCCGCATCGGCGGATCCACCATGTCCGTGAAGTCCAAATACAAACCAGCGAAGGGGAATCGGGGTGCAATATCGGGGTCGCTGCTGGCTGCTTCGAACCGTTCCAGCAGACCTCGGTAGCGCAGCAGGTCCAGGATCCGCCCGCCGATGCCGCTGGCCTTCGGGATGTCGCGAATCTGCGGCTGTCGCTCCAGCACCAGAGTTCGCACCCCGGCCAGGCGCAGCTCACCCGCCAGCATCAGGCCGGACGGGCCTGCGCCCACGATGATCACGTCGGTGTCCGTCACTGGCATTTTGTTGACTCCCGTTTCCTCAGTTCTGACTCAGGCCAGCGATTCTGCGGCATCACCCGGGTCTTGCGGCAAGCCCCCCGGTGCGCTATATCTTGAAAAGGGGAAAAGCCGTGAGTGATCGCTTCTTCCTCGTTGGGGCAAAATGGGCCGGTGTTCCGTTTTGCTCGTCCCAGACGCTCCGGTGGTGCTCATGCGCCCTACGAACCGCGAGACCTGTTGCGCGCCTACGAGCATCATGCGACACGGGAGGTTCGGCCGAGCTCCGGCGAGCTGCTGATCGTGATCCCGCTCGGCGATGAGGACACCCTGGAGATCACCGTCGTCGATCCCACGGCGGACTGGATCGAGTCGCGAATCCGCGGCCTCTGCGCCTCGCTGGCCGAGATCGACCGGCGAGCCCAACGTGTCCTGCGCGGAGGGTTCCGCATCGGCTGGATCGAACTCGATTCAGCGCATCATGGCATCGTGGACTATTGGGCCACCGGGGTGAACAGTGAATATGCCATCGAGATCTCGTGGACCGGAGATGCCTGGGAGGAATCGCCTGCCGCCCGCTGACCTGGCACCCGATCGTGTAGCCGACCCGGGCTCTACAAGGCCGGAGAGTCCTTATCTCGGCCGCGGGCCGAGGTCACGTTCCCTGGCAGCCCAGGCCGTGGGACTCAGGCCGAACTGTCGGCGGAACCAGCGCGAGAAGGCGCTCAGATCCGAGAATCCGAGTTCGCCTGCGATGTCGGTGAGGTTCCTATCACCGCGCGTGATGTACCGGCGCGCGAGGTCTCCGCGTACCGAATCGACTACGGACGAGTAGGTTTCGCCCGCCTGGGACAGGTGTCGATGCAGGGTCCGCCTGTCCATTCCGAGACTGCGCGCAATACGGGCCGCGGTGCAGCTTCCGCCGGGGAGGAGGGCTTCGATGATGTCGCGCACCCGTCCGACGACGGAGGCATCCTCCGGTGGCGCGAGCAGATCCAGGTACTGCCGTGCATAGGGCTGGAACATCGGGTCCGACAGCGGGTTGACGGAGTCCAGATCGCTCGAATAGAGCACGAAGCCGTTGAAGTCTTGCTCGAACGCGATGTCCGTCCCGAACGCGCGGTGATGGACGTCGAGTGTGGGCGGTGCGTCGTGGACGAAGCACGTGGACAGTGGTCGCCAGTCCTCCGGAAGGAAGGCGCTGAGGATCCGGGCCAACGATGCGATGACCAGTTCGATGGACTGGCGACCGAGTGTCATCCCTGGCGCGGGCTCGATCCGAAGGGATGCAAGCCCGTTCAACTCGACGAGCCGAATCCGAATCGCCTCGTTGTGTACCCGCATGTGGCGCAGGATGAGCGCGATCGCACTCCGGACGTCGGGCTCTTCCCTGGCGGCCAAACCCACAGCTCCGAGAATCGACACGCCCCTTCCGTCCGCCATCCTGACCGCGAAGGCCGGGCAGGCCGTTGCCAGTGCGGTGCGCTCCAACAGCTCGTCAACGCGCTCCGCGGGAAGCCACGTGTTCGGCTGGGCCAAGGCCGTCGGATCGATGCCGACGGCACGCATGAACGGATCAGGGTCCGAGCCGAGGGACTGCGTCAACTCGACGTACCCGGTCAGAGCCGAACTCCGCACCTTCAGCGCCGTCATCGATTTCCCCTGTCCCAAACTGCCAAAGAATGTGTCCCAATGGGTCAAGTGATGTCGACCCAATCCGTATAGCGTGACCTGAGTCACCCGCACTTGTCGAATCCGTCCACACGGTCGCTTCTCGCGGGCAGACCCCTGGTTCAGGACCGCAGCGAGCTCTCCGAACCGGCCATATCCGAGACGCGTCGCCCCAACGCGATCTTTCAAGAACAGGAGCACGCATGGAACTGGAGCCCCAGGAGTCCGCGCCGTCCCGAGAGGTTCCCGGCGCAGGCAACCGCTCGACGATCTATCCGTGGGTGGTCTTCGCCCTGATCCTCGGCCTCATGATGTCGGACTACATGTCCCGCCAGGTTCTCAGCTCGGTCTTCCCGGTACTGAAGGCCGAGTGGCACCTGTCGGACTCGCAACTCGCGGGTCTGACCAGTGTCGTTGCCCTGACCGTCGGTGTGTTGGCGTTGCCGATTTCGCTGCTGGCCGACCGTTGGGGTCGCGTCAGGAGCGTGGTGGTCATGGCCGGCATGTGGAGCGCTGCCACGATCCTGTGCGCCGCGGCGGGAAACTACGCGCAGTTGTTCGGCGCACGATTCCTGATCGGGTTCGGTGAGGCCGCCTACGCGAGCGTGGGCATGGCCGTGATTCTGGGAGTCTTCTCCCCACGACTGCATGCCTCGCTCAGTGGCTCCGTCATCGGCGCAGGGTTTCTCGGCTCGGTCGTGGGTGTCGCGCTCGGCGGGATCCTCGCGGATCGGCTCGGCTGGCGAGGGGCGTTCCTGATCATGGCGGCCTTCGGTCTGTGCCTGGTCATCCTGTTCCGGATCCTCGTCAACGAGCAGCGACTGGCGCGTCATGCCGCTGATCAGCAGATTCCCGGGACACGTGCTCCAGGGAATGGACGCGCCCCCATCTCGAGTCTGTTCACCAACGCGTCTCTGACCTGTGCATATGTCGGTGCGGGAATGCAGTTCTTCGTCGCGGGTGTGCTGCTCGCCTGGCTTCCCAGCTACTTCAACCGCTACCACGACATGGCGGCCGCGGATGCCGGATTGGCGGCCTCGGTCTTCGTGCTCTTGATCGGTGCGGGAACGGTCCTCTGTGGTATCGCTGCCGACCGGATCGGGCGACGGCGACCCGAACGCAGGTGGAGTGCCGCGATCGCGTACGGCGCCATCTCGATGGTGTGCCTGATGATCGGCTTCCAACTCGACAACGGGCCGGCGCAGCTGACGTTGATCGGAATCGGGGCATTCTTCTGCTCCGGATTCACCGGTGCCACAACGGCGGTCGTCGCCAGCCTGAGCCACCCGTCGATCCAGGCCTCGGCCTTCGGCGTGGGCACCCTCGCGAACAACGTCTTCGGACTGGCGCTCGGCCCGCTCGTCGTCGGGATGATGTCCGATCGACTGGGTCTGCTCGGCGCGTTGCAGTGGGTTCCGCTCGCCTCCGTCCTGTCGATCGTGGTCTTGGTCCTCGGCGTGAGGCTCTACCCCGCCGGTCTCCGCAAGCTTGCTTCGGTGGCGCTGAAGACCTCCGGCGAGACATCGGAAGCCCCGGCAGACGCGCTCGTGTCCCCGGCCTAGATCACCACGCTCATCGGAGCCTGTCGTCGCCAGGGGCGTCGAGACGGCTCGTCTATCCACCCACTGAAGGAGAGCAGAAAGTTGCAGCAGCTACTCGACAAGGTTGCCGTCGTCACCGGGGCAGCACAGGGCCTCGGCAGGTCGATTGCCCTGGCCCTGGCGCAGGAAGGCGCAGATCTGGTGCTCTGCGACGTGCAGGAGGACAGGCTGAACGAGGTCTCCGCGGAGATCGAGGCCCTCGGCCGCAAGAGTCTGCCCATCCGGTGCGACGTCTCCTCGCGGGAGGAGGTCTCGGCGATGTTCGCCCGCGCAGGCGAGCAGTTCGGGACCGTCCACATCCTCGTCAACAACGCCGCCCGCGTGCCGAACTCCCCGGCCGACGAGGTGCGTCGCAACAAGCACTACGCCTACATCACCACGCCGATGGAACGCCAGTCCCTCGGCATTACCAGCAGCCTCACCGACGACGACTGGCTCAAGTGGTGGGGCGTCAACGTGCACGGCGTCTTCTATTGCATCCGTGAAGCATTGAAGTTCATGGAGCCCCAGGGCTACGGGCGCATCATCAACATCGCATCGATCGCCGGTACCTCCGCGGCCAGCACCCACAGTCCCGGCTACTCCGCCAGCAAGGCCGCTGTGGTGAGCCTGACCAAGACTGTTGCGCTCGACGTCGCAGGCGCAGGCATCTACGTCAACGCCATCGCCTGCGGAGGCGTCTTGACGCCTCCCTTCCAGGAGTACCTCGACGGGGCCACCGAGGAGCAGAAGCGCAGCCTCTACCAGATCGTTCCCGTTGGCCGACTCGGTACTCCCGAGGAGTACGCCTCCCTCGCCGTCTACCTCGCAGGCGAAACCCACTACCTCGTCGGCCAGGTCATCAGCCCCAATGGTGGCGCCGTCATCTGACCGCCGCCGCCCCGCGGTTCCATCGAAAACCACATCCCACCAACTCTTTCCAGAGTCACCGACAGGAGCAACACATGCACTTCCACGACGACGCCCTCTTCCCGGAGAACCAGGAGAAGCTGGTCATCACGGCTGCGCCGTACGGGCCCGAGTGGGAGCCCAACGACTTCCGTGAGGACCTTCCGCTGACCATGGACGAGCACGTCCAGCAGGCCGTCGACTGCTACGAGGCCGGCGCGTCGGTGCTGCACATCCACGTCCGTGAGCTCGACGGTAAGGGCAGCAAGCGTCTCTCGAAGTTCAACGAGCTCCTCGGTCGGCTGCGCGAGGCCGTCCCGGAGATGGTCCTGCAGGTCGGCGGCTCGATCTCGTTCGCTCCGGAAGGTGAGGGCGCCGAGGCCAAGTGGCTCTCCGATGACACCCGGCACATGCTCGCCGAGCTCGACCCCAAGCCGGACCAGGTCACGATCGCGATCAACACCAGCCAGATGAACATCGCAGAGCTGTTGACCGCGGACGATATCGCGGGCACATCCCTGGCGCGTCCGGAGCTGCAGGAGACGTACCGGGAGATGACGATCCCGGCCGGCCCGGGTTGGGTCGAGGAGCATCTGCGCCGCCTGCAGGCCGCCGGTATCCAGCCCCTGTTCGCGCTGACCGGCATCACCGGCCTCGAGAGCGTCGAGCGGCTCATCCGTCGCGGGGTCTACACCGGCCCGCTGAACGTGACCTGGACCGGCATCGGTGGCGGCATGGAGGGCCCGAACCCGTACAACATCATGAACTTCATCCAGCGTGTCCCGGACGGCGCGGCCCTTACCCTGGAGTCCCTCATGCGGAGCGTGCTGCCTGTCAACACGATGGCGATCGCGATGGGCCTGCACACCCGCTGCGGCAACGAGGACACCATCTGGGGCCGCAAGGGCGAGAAGATGACCTCGGTTCAGCAGATCCAACAGTTGGTCCGCATCGCCGGTGAACTCGGACGCGAGGTCGCCACCGGCAAGGACGCCCGCGACATCTACAAGATCGGCACCACCTATGCGGACGCCGACGAGACCCTCGCCAAGCTCGGCTACGCGCCGAACCGCCGCCCGGGCCAGGTCGGGTTCACCCACCACGCCTGATCAGCGACAGCGCCTCGCCGAATTCTGCCCCCATCTAGGAGTGTTACGTGATCAACGGCCTGACCATGGATGACTATCCGCTCTCGCTGACCGCGGTGGTCGAGCGAGCCGAGCGATTCCACAGCGGAAAGGATGTCGTCTCACGCCGCCCCGACGGCAGCATCGCCCGGACCACTCTCGGGGCGTGTGCCCGGCGGGCGCGCCGGCTCGCCACCGCGCTGGCCGAACTCGGCGTCGGCGACGGCGACCGGGTCGCCACGCTGCTGTGGAACCAGGCCGAGCACCTCGAGCTGTACTTCGCGGTCCCGGCGATGGGGGCGGTCGTGCACACGCTGAACCCGCGCCTGCACTCCGACGAGCTCGCGTTCATCGTCGGCGACGCACAGGACCGGGTGATCGTGGTCGACGAATCGCTGCTCGATGCGTTCGAAGGCTTCCGCGATGCTCACCGTTTCGAGCACGTCATCGTCGTCGCGCACGGCGAGTCGGCGCCGGAGGGGATGCTCGACTACGAGGCGCTGATCGACGGGGCCGAGTCGATGGAGTGGCCGGTTCTCGACGAACGACGCGCCGGCGCAATGTGTTACACGTCCGGCACCACGGGGCGCCCGAAGGGCGTGGTGTACTCGCACCGGGCGCTGGTGCTCCATTCGCTGACCGCGGCACTGCCCGACGCGTTGGGGGTGTCGACGCAGGACACCCTGCTTCCGGTCGTGCCCATGTTCCACGCCAACGCCTGGGGTCTCCCGTACGCGGCCGCGCTGCTCGGCGCGCGGCTGGTCCTGCCCGGGTCGAAGTTGGACCCGGTCAGCGTGCTCGACCTGATCGCGGACGAGAAGGTCACCATGACCGCGGGGGTGCCGACGGTGTGGATGGCGATGCTCGACGCTCTCGACTCCCAACCGCAGCGCTGGGACCTGCGCCACCTCGACCGGCTGATCGTCGGAGGGGCGGCGGTGCCGCGCAGCCTGCTCGAGGGATACGACCGCCACGGTCTGACGGTGGTCCAGGCCTGGGGAATGACAGAGACCGCACCGCTGGGCACCGTCAGCCGGCTCCCCGCGGACCTTGACGAGAGCGAGAAAGACGACCAGTACGCGTTCCGAGCCAGGCAGGGTGTCGCGATGCCGTTCGTCGACATCCGAGCCCGCAGCGAGGACGACGGGTTCATCGAGTGGGATGACCGCGCCATGGGCGAGCTCGAGGTGCGCGGGCCGTGGGTGGCGGCCGGCTACCACAACGGCAAGGGCGCAGACAGTTTCACCGATGATGGCTGGTTCCGCACGGGCGACATCGTCCGCATCGACCATCGCGGCTGCATCCGGATCTGCGACCGCTCCAAGGACCTGGTCAAATCCGGGG
Organism: Rhodococcus sp. PvR044; assembly: GCF_040548995.1. NCBI lineage: Bacteria > Bacillati > Actinomycetota > Actinomycetes > Mycobacteriales > Nocardiaceae > Rhodococcus > Rhodococcus sp. PvR044. Next base: position 139,998 of record NZ_JBEPSX010000002.1, on the reverse strand, counting down.
GCGAGTGGATCTCGTCGGTCGATCTCGAGAACCATCTCATGGCGCACCCGTCGGTGGCGGAGGCCGCGGTGATCGCGGTGCCCGACCCGCGTTGGGGCGAGCGTCCCCTTGCGGTGCTCGTGCTCAGGGACGGTATGACGGCGGATCCGGCGCTGCTGCGCGAGCATCTGTCGACCGAGTTTGCGCGATGGCAGCTCCCCGAACGGTTCGAGTTCGTCTCGACCATTCCGAGAACGGCCACCGGCAAGTTCAAGAAGCTCACTCTGCGCGAGCAGTTTGTCACAGCCGACGGACTCTGACGGTGTCTGCGGCCGGTGGTCGACTGACCGCCGGCCGCCGGGTCTGCGAGCATGGTCGAATGGAGCATCCGTCCGCTGAACATGCCTTTGCCACTCTTCTCGGTGAGAGTGCTGTTCCGCTACTGAAGGAGCAGGGATTCCGGAAGCGAAAGCTGACTTTCACGCGGGAGCGGGATGGTCTGGTCGACGTCATCAACCTGCAGCGGTCGGCGGGGAACAGCCACGAGTCGATCCGGTTCTACGTCAACTGCGGTGTCTACTCGGTGGAGTTCGACCGGGTCATCGGACGGACACCCCAGCAGCGACCGTCCGAGGTCGACTGCCAGTACCGGCGCCGGATCGAGAGCATCGCGACCGGGATCGGGCCGCACGTGACCGTGCACGCCGACACCGACGTTCCCGCGGCCGCCGACGAGCTCCGCGCGGCACTCACCAGTGCGTTGGCTGTGATGGGTCAGCTTCGCGGCCCCGACGATATCGCCCAGTCCGTGGGGTCTGACATCGACTTCGACGTCCTCCGCTATCGACTCGCCACCCGCGACGAGTCCGGTGCACGCGAGCAGTACATCAGAGCGCGGTCCCGTTTCGGTGCGGAGGACCGCTGGCCGCGCCTCGAGGAGCAGTTCCGAAAAGCGGCGGACTCCTACGACGTGGCCATCCTCGACCGCGAACGAGGGTAGGGAGCGGTAGGCCAGCGCCTGTGCTCGGCGTCCATGACGTACACGTGGGTGTGCCGGTAGAGACGCTCCCCCACGCGGACGGCGTCGGCCAGCCGGGCGTCGTCGATGGTCCCGGCCTCGTGCAGGTGGGTGATCTCCGCCGGGTCATGACGCGGCCACATCCGAGCGGCCACGGTGATCCCGATGCCTGCGATCACGGCCAGCGTCATCCAGGTGGTGGTGAGACCGGCGGCGGTCAGCCACCCTGCGATCGGGTAGGTGAGCAGCCAGGCCAGGTGCGACAGCGAGAACTGGGCGGCGAAGAGCGCGGGCCGGTCGGCGGGTTGCGACGAGCGCCGCAGTACCTGCCCGGTCGGGGTGAGCACCGCCGCGGTACCCGCGCCGACCACGGCCCACACCGCGATCGCCGCGCCCCAGCGCCAGTCGCCCGCATCGGCGACCGACAGGGCGACAGCTGCTCCGAGTCCCGCGATCAGGGTGGCGGCACCGGTCAACATCACCGGCCGGGCGCCGAGCCGGTCGAGGAACCGCGGCAGCGACAACGCGACGAGCATCGTGCCGAACCCATTGGCGGCCAGGAGCATTGCCACTCCCGACTGGGAACCGCCGAGCGTGTCACGGACGTAGTTGACGGTGTTGACCATGATCACCGAACCGGCCGCGGCGACCACCAGGTTCAGGCCGAGCAGACCGCGCAGCCGTGGCGTGGCGGCGAAGATCCGCATGCCCACCGCGATCCGGTCCCGGAAGGTGTCCGCGGTGGCGGAACGGGCGTTCGGGATGCGGGTCGCGATCACCAGGACGGCCGATACCGCGAATCCGATTGCGGTGCCGACGAACAACCAGTGGAAGCTGATGAGGGTCAGGACCGCGGCGGCCAGCATCGGGCTCAGCAGGGTCTCCATCGTCGCGGCGAGCTGTGCGGCCGAGAGCGCTCTGGTGTACTCGCGCTCGTCCGGCAGGATGTCGGGGATGATCGCCTGGTAGGTGGGGGTGTACGCGGCCGAGGCGGTTTGCAGCACCGCGATCAGCACATAGATCTGCCAGATCTGGTCGATGAACGGCAGCGCCAGCACGACCGCGGCGCGAATAAGGTTGAGCTCGACCAGGAAGAGCCGGCGGGGAAAGCGGTCGGCGTAGGAGGCGACTATCGGCGCGACCGTGACGTACACGAACATCTTGATTGTCAGCGCGGTGCCCAGCACGGCGGCCGCATCGGCACCGGCGAGCTCATAGGAGAGCAGTCCCAGTGCGACGGTGGTCAAACCGGTACCGAACAGGGCCGACACCTGAGCGGTGAACAGTCGCAGGTAGTCGCGGTTGGTGAACAGAGATGTGATCAACGGCTTTCGCATCGCGAACACTTTCTTCGAATGTCTGAAATGGGCAGGGGTGGGTCACGGGTTCGCCGACAACTGCAGGTGAACATGGGCCTCCTCCGGGGCTGGGTTTCAGTGCTGGTGGGCGGTGGCCACGAGGGTGAACGCCGCGGTGCGGACGGTGTCGCCGTGCTTGAAATCGAGGAACAGTCGGTAGGTCCCGGGACCGGGCACCGCCGTGTGGAAGGTGACGTCGGGTCCGGGAGCCGTGACCCCATCACCGGGTTCGCCGTTCGGGTGAACGTGGATGTATGCCAGGTCACCGGCTCGGAGCACCACCAGGTGACCAAAGGCGGCCAGGTAGGGCTGCAGATCGGTGACCGGCCGGCCGTCCTTGCGCACGGTGAGTGACAGCAGTTCGCCGTCTCCGGGGGCGAGATTTCCCTCGAGGATGACCTCGTAGCCGTCGACGACCGCGGTGCGAGTCTCGCTCGGCGTCGGTCGCGGATCGTAGGCGCCCGCGACGGCGAGATCCGCGCCCAGGGTGATCGTCCGCCCGAGCGGCGTGGGCGAGATGTCGGTGAACACGCGGTAGGACCCAGCCTCCGGCAGGTTCAGTCGAACCGACCAGGTGCCGTCGGCCGCGAGTTCGGGGTGCACGTGCCAGAACCCGGTCAGCTCGCGCTGCACCACGATCAGGTGCAGGTCACGGTCATGGATCGGGGTGTAATCGGTGACCGGTCGGCCGTCCGGGCCGAGGACGCGGAACCGGAAGTCGACGTCGCCCCGGCCGACGATGGTCTCGGCGAGGTCGAGTGTGTATCCGTCCTGTGTGATCTGGAGACCTCCGGGCCCGCTCGCGCCGTGACCGTGGTGGTCGGCCGGGGTGTGGTGTGCGTGGGCGGTGTGGTCGCCCTCGCCGTGGCCGGCGTGCGCCGCGGCCGCCGGATGCCCGTGGTGGTGGTGAGCAGTGTGATCGGTGTGCGCAGCCTGGTGGTCGCCATGCGTGTTGGTGCTCATGTCTCGGCCTCTCGTCGTGTGGTGTTCCGTCGACCAAGTTAGTACCCCCTGGGGGTATGTGCAAGGAGGCAAAGTGTGGCGCAGGTCATATGGGAAGCTATCGCGGATCGCGGATCGGAGCCGGCCGGACGAGGTCAGCCCGCCTGACGCTGACTCCGCTCCGCCCTGAATCGGGGCGGAGCGGAGCCTTCGGGTGGGATCGGCGGCGTCACCAGTGACGCGCCCCGCCCGGGTGCGGGTGCCCGCCCATCGAGGCGGTGATCACCGCCACCGGTGTTCGCGACGCGTACAGGTTTGCGCGTTCCTGCGGGGTCAGGTTGCGCCGGCCCCACAGTCGGGTTGCCGCGCGTCGAATCGTGTGCAGCATCGCGGACTCGCGTGCCGACGAAATAGGTTGCGTGATAACAAAAGCCGCGGTCTTCTCCTGTCGGAGGAGCCGGCCCCACGGCAGAGACGATGCAGGTCCGTCGAATTGGCGCCGTGCCGGAACTCGGTCGAGGCAACTGGAGTACTCACGCCCAGGCCGGGATCGGGCTACGAAGGCGTCAGGTCGCAGAAGGCTGATGCTGCGCCGGGGCCGGTTCGGAACGAAATGAAAGTCCTACACGGATACGGACTATCTCTGATACTCACTGCGTTCCTCACCTCCTCGCAGACCGGACGCACGCGGGCGTCGACTCGCACACGGGGAGGGCGCCGGGTCGACAACTGTCCCGGTCGGGCACCCCTCTCGTCAGAGCTTCGGCACTGCATGACGTGTCCCGATACGATCGAGAAGCCACTTGGGATAGACCCTTAATCCGGGAATACCTGTCCTAACCTTGGGCGTCTGTCGACGTCGTCAGATCAGTGGCCTGTGTTCATGCAGGAGCCTCGCCTAGCGAGGTGCTTACGCCGACCATGGTGCCGACACCCGCGATATATGTCAAACCGCAAGCACGACGGTGCACCAAGATCATTCCGATTGCGGAAAATATTGCTGCGAAATGTATTTCGATTCTTGCTTGTTCAATTCTACAGTTGCACAACAATATTTGGATCAACATAGGACCTGAAGCGTGCGCCGGTGCGTCGTGCAGAGCGGTGATCTGTGGCACGCAGGTTGACATCCTCCGCCCGCAATGATTGCCTGTCGGCGCAGCACCTCGTTAGGTGAGGCGTCTGCACGAACACAGGCCACTGATCTCACGACGTCGAGAGACGCCCAAGGTCAGGACAGGTCTCCCCGGCTTAAGGGGTGACCCAAAGTGGCTTCCCGCAGTGGGGTGGGACACGTCGTGCAGTGCCAAAACTCGTACGTGGGGGTGTCGAATTCGGCAGCGCGACTCGTTCGTGTCGGTATTCACACGCGGTCGCGTCGCGACCTCGATCCTGCCCTTCTGTGCTGTGGAAACACCATCGCGGAGCTTCGTCCCTCCTGGACGTGCCCGCGTCCGAGCCCGGGAGGTGACCACCGTGGACGAACCGCCGAGTCGATATCCGGCCCCGCCCGGATTCCTCACCGCCGGTGTCCATCGCGCCCGCTAGTCGCGGACATCGCCGGACCTCCACGCGCGGCACCTTGCCGCGATCATGCTCGCGACAGTCGTAGTCGCAGAGCCTATTTCGTCGTGCCCGAACACTAGCGAGTTCGTGCACGACCGAGAGATCTGTCATGTCAGAAACCAGTGTCTCGGCGCCACCGAGGCGTCCGGGCAATGCTGCCAAACGAAATAGTCAAGCTGTTCTCCCCGACCGTCAGATGGCGGCACTCGCCGGGATCACCCGCCTGCGTCAGCCGGGCGTGTACGCCGAACTGCACACCACTCCAAAGGGATTGAGAGCGGACCAGATCGACCCGCTGCGCCGCAGGCATGGCAGCAACGAGGTTCGTCACGACCGACCTGCGCCGGCAATTGTGCAATTCCTCGCCACCTTCAAGAATCCGTTCATCCTGATCCTGCTGTTCATAGGCGTGATCATGTACATCACCGAGGTCTACCTGGCCGACCCCGAAGAGGGCCCCGACTACATGGGAATCAGCACGGTCGGCGTGATGATCCTGGTCAGCGTGTCGTTGCGGTTCTGGCAGGAGTACCGGTCGGGGCGGGCCTCTGAGGCGCTCAAGGCGATGGTGAGCACCACGGTCTCCACCACCCGCCAGATGGGCGAGACGGTGGTGACCGCCGAGATCCCCATCGAGCAGTTGGTGCCAGGGGACGTGGTCCAGCTGGCTGCCGGCGACATGATCCCCGCGGACATGCGGGTCGTGCGCGCCAAGGATCTGCAGGTCAACCAGGCGATGCTCACCGGCGAGTCGATGTCCGCGGAGAAGACGGGCGATCCGGTGGCCGGACTCGAACCCGATCGGATCCTCGAGGCCGGGAACCTCGCGTTCATGGGCACCTCGGTGGTGTCCGGCTCGGGGACCGCGGTCGTCGTCCACACCGGGGACGACACCTACTTCGGCGCGATGACCGAGGGGCTGGGCACCAGCCGTCCCGAGACCAGCTTCGACATCGGGGTGAAGAAGGTCAGCTTCTTGCTGATCCGCTTCATGGTCATCATGGTGCCTGCGGTCTTCATCATCAACGGGCTCACCAAGGACTGGAGCCAGGCGCTGCTGTTCGGTGTCGCGACCGCGGTCGGGCTGACGCCGGAGATGCTTCCGCTGATCGTCACCGCCAACCTTGCCAAGGGCGCGCTGTACATGTCGCGGCACAAGGTGATCATCAAGCAGCTCAATGCCATTCAGAACTTCGGTGCGATGGACGTGCTGTGCACGGACAAGACGGGAACTCTCACCGAGGACCGAATCGTGCTGGAGGAGCACCTGGACACGGCCGGCAGGCTCAGTGCCGACACGCTGCGTCTGGCCACGATGAACTCGGTGTTCCAGACCGGGCTGCGCAATCTCCTCGACGGCGCCGTCGTCGAGGCCGCGGGCCCGGACCTGGTCGAGCGGATCCGCCGCGAGCACGGCCTGGTCGACGAGATCCCGTTCGACTTCGCTCGCCGGCGGATGTCTGTGGTCGTCAACGACGACGACGCCGACCTGATCATCATGAAGGGCGCCGTCGAGGAGGTGCTCTCCGTGTGCACCTCGGTCGAGATGAACGGCGCAACCCACGAGCTGACGCCGGGCCTGCTCTCGGCCCTCGACCGGCTCGTCGCCGAGCAGAACGGGCTCGGCAAGCGGGTCCTGGCCCTCGCCACCCGGCGTCTGCCGGCTGCCCCGGGCGGTGCCATGCGCGACTACTCGACGGCGGACGAGACCGAGATGACGATCGTCGGCTTCCTGACGTTCCTCGACCCGCCGAAGGACTCGGCCGCCGCCGCGATCGAAGCGCTTCGGGCCCACGGGACCGCGGTGAAGGTTGTCACCGGCGACAACGAGCTGGTCGCCGAGACCGTCTGCGGGAAGGTGGGTCTCGATGTCGGGTCCATCATCACCGGCGCCGAGATCGACCGGTTGGATGATGACGGCCTCGATGCGATCGTCGGAGAGACCACGGTCTTCGCGAAGACCAACCCGCTTCAGAAGGCACGGATCGTGGACGCGCTCAAGCGGAATGGACACACCGTCGGATTCCTCGGAGACGGGGTCAATGACGCACCGGCCCTGCGCACCGCGGACGTCGGCATCTCGGTGGACACCGCCGCCGACATCGCCCGCGAGTCGGCCGACATCATCCTGCTCGAGAAGGACCTCGGTGTGCTCGAGCGGGGCGTGGTCGAGGGGCGCCGCACCTTCGGCAACATCCTCAAGTACATCAAGATGACCGCCAGCTCGAACTTCGGCAACATGTTCTCGGTCCTCGTCGCGAGCGCACTGCTTCCGTTCATCCCGATGATCCCGGCCGTGCTGCTGGTGCAGAACCTCGTCTACGACATGGCGATGCTGACGATCCCGTGGGACAAGGTGGACCGCGAGTTCGTCGAGAAGCCGCGCAAGTGGGAGACCCGCAGCCTGACCCGGTTCATGGTCTTCATCGGTCCCATCAGTTCGATCTTCGACATCACCACGTTCGCGCTAATGTGGTTCGTCTTCGCCGCGAACACCCCCGAGCAGGCCGCGCTGTTCCAGTCCGGGTGGTTCATCGAATCCATCATCTCGCAGACGCTGATCGTGCACATCATCCGGACGGGACGTATTCCGTTCATCCAGTCGAGGGCGTCTCTGCCGGTCCTGATCTCCACCGGGCTCGTCTGCGTCTTCGGATTGGTGTTCCCGTTCATCGGATGGGGTCAGGCGCTGGGCCTGGTTCCGCTGCCGTGGTCCTACTTCCCGTGGCTGATTCTGACGCTGACCGCGTACTGCGTGCTCACCCAGGGCGTCAAGGTCTGGTTCATCCGCCGCTTCGGCGGCTGGCTGTGAGCCGCAACGGCCGTCGTGCCAACCCGACGCCCACGATGTCCCATCAATGTCCGTTCTGCGGACCGTCAAGAGGAAATCCATGAACACGAACAACTCTCGTGCGCGCCGTCTCGCCCACCGGGCAGGCGTCGGTGCCGCCGCAGCCATCGCGATCGGACTGATGTCCACCGGTGCCGCCCATGCCGACACCTTCGTGCCGCTGCCCGACGGGCAGAAGGCAGGTCCGGGTGCGGTCATCACCCGGACCGAGGAGAGCGCCCTGATCTCCCCGTCGCTGGCCGCCAACGGTGCCGGCCGCACCGCGTGGGTCTCGGGCACGGTCACCGCCGATGTCACCGGCGCCCCGGACGACGGCGAGGCCGGACCCTCGAACGGTGCGACCAACGGGAAAGGAACCAACAACTCGTCCACGCACGGGGTCTCCCGTGTCAGCACCGGCTATATCGTCGGGTGCCAGGTCGACATCACCGGCCTCGGCGGCTCCATCGGCGCAGGCATCGACCTCTCCGGTCCCTCGATCTCCGGTTCGCTGACCGTCCCGGTCTCGGCTGGCCAGGTCAAGTTCGTCGGTGTCGCGGGCAAGGACATCAAGAAGAACGGCAAGTACGCCGTCCAGTACAAGGACACCCAGCTCGAGATCCAGAACTGCGGCGGCTTCGCCCAGGCCCGCTCCTACACCGTGGTCGAGATCGTCGGAAACGACTACTCCAAAACCACCCTGTACGGCCAGCCCTTCAGCATCGGATAGCGCCTGCGGCGCGCACAGTCCACACCTCAACTCGATACCTGAACCCTCAGAGGAAAATTCATGAACTCCAGCACGATCGGCCTGCGTCGCGGGCTGCGGATCTCCGCCGTCGGCGCGGCCGCCGCGATTGCGGTCGGCTTCTTCTCGGCGGGTGCGGCGAATGCCGACACCTTCGTGCCGCTGCCCGGCGGCACCGTCACCAAGACGCTCGCGGACGGCACCGAGGTGACCGTCACCATGACCGGTGAGTCCGCGACGGTGTCGCCGTCGATGGGGTCGACTCCCCTGCACCGCAACGTGTGGGTGTCGGGCTCGGCGAAGGTCGAGATCTCCGGTGGCTCCGGCGCCGAGGGTGGCTTCATCGAGCCCGGCTACATCGTGGGATGTCAGCTCACCCTCGGCGGCGAGACCGGAGCGGACGCCGGTATCGGGGCCGAGTGGACGGGCGCAGCCGAACCCACCGCAGGCGGCGCGGGCACCGTTTCGATCGGACCCGGCGAGGCCGCGAGCTTCCCGATCCTCGACCTCGAGTCCGCCGACGACTTCGGTGGCGAGTCGCACTCCGGCGAGCACTCCTTCGAGGGCGCCACCGGCAGCGTCACCTGGGCCGACTCCACCATGGGCGTCGAGGGCTGCGCCGGCTACGCGCAGGCCCGCTCCTACGTCAACGTCACCGTCGACACCGAGAACGTCAAGGGCACCGTCACCCTCTGGGGACAGCCCTTCAGCATCGGCTGACCGAACGGCGGGTTGCGAACACGACCCCGGGGTGGGAGGCGATGCAGCTTCTACCCCGGAGTCGTGCGCTCAACCAAACAGGTAGTGCTCCAATGATTCTAGAGTTCAGGCGGTCGTCGCGACGAGTTGGCCCGCCCCGGACGGAATCGTATTCGGCTAGCATCGGGAGCATGCGTAGCGACCTGATGAAGAACGCGGAACGTAGTGGTGAGCCGGGGACTTTCGTGCTCCAGAACTCCCGAATGCTCAAGGTGGACCTGGCCGGAACGGGTGGGCACTTCCTCGCCCGCCAGGGGTCGATGGTCGCCTACCAGGGTGACGTCGATTTCGCCTATCAGGGCAGCGGCGGCCTCGGCAAACTGTTCAAGAAGGCACTCACCGGCGAGGGCATGTCGCTGATGAAGGTGTCCGGCAGCGGCGACGTCTTCCTCGCCCGCGACGCCGACGAGATCTTCCTGCTGGAACTCGAGGACGAGTCGGTGACCGTCAACGGGACGAATGTTCTCGCCTTCGAGAGCTCGCTGAGCTGGGACATCAATCGGGTCGAGGGTGCGTCGATGCTCAGCGGTGGGTTGTTCAACACCACCTTCAGCGGGCGCGGTGTGCTCGCGATCAACGTCTACGGCACGCCCGTGGTGCTGAACGTGGACACCCCCACGTTTGTCGACATGCAGAGCGCGGTGGTGTGGTCGACCGGGCTGCAGTCGACCATCCGCAAGACCGCGAAGATGTCCGCCGCGATCGGTCGCGGTTCGGGTGAGGCGTACCAGTTGTGTCTCACCGGCAACGGATTCGTCGTCGTGCAGGCCTCCGAGGGCCACCCCATCCCGCAGCACTGACCCGGACCTCCCCGGTCGGCCGCGGCCCCGCCGTGCCGACCGGGAGATCGTGCTCAGGCGGCTGCATATCCCAGCGCAGCGGCGACGAGCACCGGCGCCAGGTACAGCAGTGGGAACGGGATGTGGGCGTACGAGCGCGCCCGGATCACGGCGATGACCGCCCCCGCGAAGTAGAGGAACAGGCCGATCGTGGCCAGGACCCCGATCACCGGCACGAACAGGCCGACCAGCAGCCCCGCCGCCCCGGCGGCCTTGGCGGCGCCGAGCCACGGCCACCACGACTCGGGGACGCCGTAGTCGGTCAGGGCTTCCACGACCCATCCGGTGCGGAAGAAGACGGCGGCGGCCGAGTAGCCGACCCACGCTGCGGCCAGGATGGTGACGATGACAAAGGCGGTGTTCATCGGATTGTCTCCTCATCGGGTTCGAATGGACTCACCACCATGACGGCCCCCACGCCGAGAATGTGACAGCGCCCGATGAACGAATTGCAAGGAGCCGACCGGCCATGAAGATGATCGCCGTCCCCGCGGGGGACGTCACCCTCTCGGATCGGCGGACCAGCCGCAGCTGGCGCGTCGATGTCGGTGCCTTCGAGATCGCCGCCACTCCCGTGACCCAGGGCGAGTACGCCGAGATGACCGGCGAGTGGCCCGGGGCGACCCGGGGTGCGCGACTGCCGGTCGAGGGCGTGTCGTGGTGGGACGCGATCACGTTCTGCAACACCATGTCCGAGCAGGCCGGCCTCGCCGCCACCTACCGCGTAGTCGATGACGACGTCACCTGGGACACAAGGGCCGACGGGTACCGGCTGCCGACCGAGGCCGAGTGGGAACGCGCCTGCCGGGCCGGGACGACCGGTCCGCGGCACGGACCCCTCGACGAGATCGCCTGGTATCGACAGAATTCCGACGGCGCGCCGCACGAGGTGGGTGGGAAGCAGCCGAACGCGTGGGGCCTGCACGACACCCTGGGCAATGTCTGGGAATGGTGCTGGGACCTCTACGACGCCGAGGTGTACGGAACCTATCGGGTGCTGCGCGGAGGCGGCTGGTTCGACGAGCACTGGAGCTGCCGGGCGTCAGCCCGGCGGCGGAGTCACCCCACCTACCGGATCGACGATGTCGGGTTTCGCGTCGCTCGCGGATAGCCGCGACGGCCCACCGAGAGCATCCTCGACGGAACTGTCGACTCAGGCCTGCCCGGGCTTGAGCACGATGAACAGGCCGTGTGCCTCGGCGCAGAGCCGGTCGCCGTCGTGCATGGTGGCGCGCACGTAGACCTTGCGACCGTCCTGGCGCTCGGCCCAGGCGCGGACCGTCAACTCGGTGTTGAGCGGGGTGACGGATCGGTAGTCCACGGTGAGGGACGCGGTCCTGGTCACCGACCCCGCGTGCATCGCGGCGGCCATGCCGAGCAGGTCGTCGAAACCGACGGCCACCTGCCCGCCGTGCGCGGCATTGTTGCCGCCGAGGTGGTACGTGCGGAAGGTGATGCGGGCGTCGACGCCGCTCGCGTCGGCGTGATCGATCATGAAGGGCGGGAGGGTGATGTTCCCGCGACCGGGCAGATCGAACCTGGTCCATGTCGGCGCGGACCACTCGTTCACAACGGCGGCGTCCAGCTTGTCGTTGAGTTGCTTGAGCGCGCCGATCGTCTCCAGCGCCAGCTCGTCGGAGGGGCTGGCCAGCCGCGCGCGATCCATCAGGCCGCGCACCTGCTCGATGAACTCGCCGTAGTGCGGTCCACCCCGGGTGATGTCGGCACCCTGTTCCTCGCGGGCGTTGATCAGCTCGGACATCGGCCGGAACCCGCCCTCGTGATGCTCTTGATCGGGTAGCGAGTCGCCGACCTGCTGTTCGTTCATGAGAACACGTTATCGGTTGCCGGCGGAATGCCGGCCCAGCGGGTGCGTCAGCGTCGGTACGAGGTCAGCAGCGTGCGTGCCGTCGCGGCCAGGTCGGCGTCGAGCCACTGGGGCAGCTCGGCGGCGTGGGCGTGGCGGCGCAGCGCGGCGTACGGGAGGTCGACAACGGCACGGCTGACGGCGTCGATCTCCCGGTCGCCGTCCGTGCCGAGGAGGTCGCGCGCCAGGCGCCGCAGGTGCTCGAACAACGGCGCGTTCATCCGGTCGAGGCGACCGCGGAACTCCGCATCGGGGCCGCCGTCGAGCAGATCGCTCGGACGCAGGTTGAGCAGGAGCTTTGCATCGTCGGGCAGCTCGCGACCGAACCGGACGGCTGCCACCGCCATCGCGACGCCCGCCTCGACGGGGTCCTGGTCGCCCGCGACACCCATCACGCGCTCTTGGAAGCGGGCGAGCGCGCGCAACCACGCTTCGGTGAGGACGCCGTTGCGACTGCCGAAGCGGTGGTACAGCGTGCCGACGGGTGCGCCACTGGCAGCGGCGATCGCCGCGACTCCTGCCGCGCGGGGGCCGTCGGCGAGCACGAGTGCGCGTGCGGCGTCGAGGATCGTATCGGTGTCGTGCTTGCGGGGTGGTGCCATTACTAGTACGTTCCTTCTATATGGAGCGATTGCCCTACATCGACCAGCATGCCAGAACGATCGACGCGAATCGGGATCGGGCATGGACGGCGTTGCTCGAGGTCATGTGCAAGGACCCGGACGACCCGTCCGCGCCGAGGGGCTTCCGGCTCGATTCGGCCGAAGCGCCTGCCCGGTTGGCGCTGTCGGGCAGGCACTGGTTCTCGCATTACGCGCTGATCTTCGAACTCGACGAAGAGGGCCCCGGCCGTACTCGGGTCCGGGCGCAGTCGTGGGCAGAGTTCCCCGGCCTGCACGGCAAGATCTACCGGGCGCTGGTGATCGGCAGCGGCGGTCACCAGGTGGTCGTGCGTCGGTTGCTGCGCCAGATAGCGGTCGCGGCATGATCCCCGGGCTCGTCTGGGGCGCCACCGAGGCCGAGCGCGGGCAACCCCTGCCGTGTGACGAGCTGGCCTTCGGCGGGGTGCAGGCGGACCGGGCCATCAGCATCGACGCATCACCTCAGGTGGTCTACGCCTGGTTGTGTCAGCTGCGCGTCGCGCCCTACAGCTACGACCTGCTCGACCGATTCGGCCGCCGCAGCCCGCGCCGACGCGACCCGGAGCTGGCCGAACTCGAAGTGGGGCAACGCTTCATGTCCCAGTTCGATCTGGTGTCCTTCGTTCCCGATCGGCACATCACGCTGGTCACCGGCAAGATATGCGTCACCTACGCGGTCCGGCCCGAGGGAGGCGGAACCCGCCTCGTGGTCCGGATGCACTGCGGTGCACCGTGGGTCGTCGCGCGGGTGCTGGCGCTCGGCGACCTGGTCATGATGCGAAAGCAGTTACTGATTCTGAAGAAGCTGGCCGAAGCGGAGCAGCGCACCCTGGCGTGAGGCGCGGGTGTCGGAGGGACGCCGGACCGGGTCCGGCGTCCGCCGCCTCAGTCCTTGAAGTAGACCAGCTGATGGGTCGTCGCCAGCAGCGTGCCGTCGCGTCCCCAGAGCTCCGCGCTCTGATCGAAATAGCCCCTGCGGATCTGCTGGGCGCGGGCGGTACCGAGCAGGGCGTCCTCCGCCTGCTCGGCGAGCACCTCGGCGTCGGCGTGGAAGTACACGGTCATCGAGACGGTGCCAGCAGGCATGAACTGACCGCGGCGCAGGAAGATCCGGGGGAAGAACACGTCGCTCAGGGCGGTCAGGGCCGCGAAGTCGAGCGGACGGGCGGGGGTGTCGCGCACCCAGAGCGTCGAGACCGTGTCGGGGTGCGGGGCGGCCTCGGCCGTCGGAATTCCGCCCTCGACGAACCGCATCTCGTAGTTGCGGGACCAGGCGATGAACTCGGGGAAGGCGCCTGCCTCGACGTCATCGACGGCAGGAACGTCCGGGCGGGCGATCTCGGTGGACGACCAGGTCTCGCGGCGGGTGCCGAACACCGCCGTCGCGGTCGTCGCGACGACCCCGTCCTGGGACAGCTCGAGGGCCCAGTGCTGGGTGCTGCGGTTGGTCCGGACCGGCCGGGCGGAGATCTCGAATGCGCCCTCGGCGATGGGGCCGGCGTAGTTGACGGTCAGCGAGAGCGGGTCGCCGAGCCGGTCCGGGTGCTGCTGCACCGCCCGCAGCAGGGTCGCGGCGGTGATCCCACCGAACGGGCCGACCATGTTGGCGTAGGCCGGGGAGGTGTGACCGCTGAAACGTCCCTCGCCTGCGGGAGTGAGCTCGACGGCGGAGTCGAAGGGGTGCGGCGGGGCGATGGTCCGGGTCACGGTGGCTCCTCGTAGGCGATGACGGATCGACCCCAAGTATGACGCTTGGCATAGAAGCCGTCGGTACCGCCCTGGCGCGCGGCCCGCCTGGCAGGATCGATCCGTGACCATCGCGAACCTGACCCGCACCGAAACCGCCGCCCGATCGGCGGTGGTCACCGTCCACCGTTATCGCGTCGAACTCGACCTCCTGGCCGCGCCCGACCACTCCCGGCCGGGCTTCCCGACGACCACGACCCTCGAGTTCGACGCCACCACCGCCGAGACGTGGATCGACTTCATCGGGCAGTCGGTCGAGTCGGTGACCGTCAACGGGACGGCAGCCCCCGTCGAGTACGACGGTGCCCGCATCCGGGTCCGGGATCTGCGGGCGACGAACCGGGTCGTGGTCGAGGCGACCGGCGAGTACAGCCGTTCCGGCGAGGGTCTGCACCGATTCCTCGACCCCGTCGACGGCCAGACCTACCTCTACACCCAATACGAGCCGTCGGACGCGCGCCGCGTGTTCGCCTGCTTCGAGCAGCCGGACATGAAGGCGCCGTTCACCTTTACCGTCACAGCCCCGGTCGGGTGGGAGCTGGTGTCCAATTGCCCGGTCGCCACCCGCGAGGACGACGGCTCCCGGCAGACGGTGGAGTTCTCCCCCACCCTGCCGATCTCCACCTACCTCACCGCCGTGGTGGCCGGGCCCTATGCCCGGGTCGAATCAATCTGGAGCCGTGGAGATCTCACGGTTCCGCTCGGTCTGCTGTGCCGCGCCTCGCTCGCACAGTACCTCGACGCGGACACCCTCTTCGAGGTGACCGGGCAGGGCCTCGACTTCTTCGCCGAGCACTTCGGCTACCCCTATCCGTGGGGCAGGTACGACCAGGTGTTCGTGCCGGAATACAACCTCGGCGCGATGGAGAATCCCGGCTGCGTGACGTTCACCGAGGCCTACGTCTTCCGGGGCGCGGCGACGGCCGCGCAGTACGAGGGTCGAGCCAACACCGTCCTGCACGAGATGGCCCACATGTGGTTCGGGGACCTCGTCACGATGGTGTGGTGGGACGACCTGTGGCTCAAGGAGTCGTTCGCCGACTACATGGGCGCGCTCGCCAGCGCCGAGGCCACGCAGTGGACCGACGCATGGGTCGCGTTCGCGAGCCGTCGCAAGGCCTGGGCGTACTCGCAGGACCAGCTGCCCACCACGCACCCGATCGTCGCGGACATCGTCGACCTGGAGGCGGCCAAGCTCAACTTCGACGGCATCACGTACGCGAAGGGCGCGAGCGTGCTCAAGCAGTTGGTCGCGTACGTCGGGCGCGATGCCTTCTTCGAGGGCTCCCGCCGCTACTTCCGCGCGCACGCCTTCGGAAACACCACCCTCGCGGACCTCCTGGCGGAGCTGTCGGCGGCGTCGGGTCATGACCTCACGGAGTGGGCGCGTGCCTGGCTACAGACCTCGGGGATGTCGACGCTGACGCTCGAGGAGACCAATGGCGTTCACGTGATCGTCCAGACGGACCCGCGTCCGCACCGTCTCGCGGTCGGGCTGTACGACTTCGACGATGCCGGCGACCTGGTCCGTCGCGGGCGGGTGGAGGTGGACCTCGTCGCCGAACGCACGCCGATCGTGCTCGACCCCGCTCCCCTTCGTCTGTTGAACGACGGGGACCTCACCTACGCGAAGGTGCGCCTGGATCCCGGATCGATTGGCACCGTGGAGCGTTCACTCGACCGCGTCATCGATCCGCTCGCGCGCGGGCTGATCTGGTCCGCGCTGTGGAACGCGACCCGAGACGGCGAACTGGCCGCCGACCGCTATCTCGCGATGGCCCGAGCGTTCGCGCCGGCGGAGTCGAACACGGCGCTGCTGGCTGCGGTGCTGTCGAATGCGTCTTATGTCATCGGCCACTACCTGCCGATCGTGGAGCGGGATCGGTGGCGCGGTGACTGGCTCGAGGCGACCTGGGCCGCAATGCAATCCGCCGCGCCCGGCTCCGGCGCCCAGCTCGCCTGGGCGCGCGCGGCTGCGACCGCGGCCGCCGTCGACGATCGCATGGCCGCCGACATCGGGGCGATCCTCGACGGGCGGGCGCCCGCGCCCGACGGGTTGGCGCTCGACCCCGACCTGCGCTGGGCGCTGTGGACCGCGTTGGCCGCCACCGGCCACGCCGACGCGGCGGAGCTGGACGCCGAGCTCGGCGGCGACGACACCGCCTCCGGCCGAACCGCCCACCTGCGGGCGCTGGCGGCGCGGCCGGAGGCGGAGGTGAAGGTGAGCGCCTGGGAGTCCGCGCTCAGTGACACGTCATTGACGAACGAGCACCTCGACGCCGTCATCGCCGGGTTCCGTACCGGGGACCGCCGCGACCTCATCGCCCGCTACGACGACGAGTACTTCGCGGCGATCGGCGAGGTATGGGCAGGGCGGAGCATCGAGATCGCGCGGCGCATCGTGCTGGGACTCTTTCCTGCGGCCGACTCACTCGGCCCCGTCGACGCCTGGCTGGCCGCGAATCCGCACGCACCGAACGCGCTGTGCCGGCTGGTGATCGAGCAGCGCGACCACCTGGCACGGGACCTGCGGGTGCGGGCCGCGTTGGGGTAGCCGTGCACGCCTGCCGCGAGCGGGCACAATGACACCCGTGCCCACCGATCACGCCACACCCTTCGACCAGGCGCAGCGCCGCGCCCGGCTTGCCCGCCGACACCGGCTCGCGCCCGAGGCCCGCGCCGAGAGCGTGACCGAGGCGGCGACGAGCCTGGTGTGCCTGCACGGCACCGACCCCGCGACGATCTTCCTCTCCGCAAGGGCCAGGGTCGACGACATGATGGTGGCGGACCTGGAACGTGCTCTGTACGAGGAGCGTTCGCTGGTCAAGCACCTCGCGATGCGGCGCACCCTGTTCGTGTTCCCCAGCGAGTCGCTGCCGTTCGTCCAGGCCGGTGCCAGTAACCGGGTCGCCGACACAGAGCGGCGGCGCCTGATCCGGGAGGTGGAGAAGGCAGGCCTGTTCGAGGACGGGGCGGGCTGGCTCGGGGCGGCCGAGGATGCGGTCCTCGACGCGCTGGAGGGCAGCGCGCCGATGGCGTACACGTCGCTGCGTGATCAGATCCCGCTGTTGAAGGGTTCGATGACCTACGGCGAGGGCCGGAGCTGGGGCGGACAGGTGTCGGTCGGTCCCCGGGTGCTGACGGTGCTGTCGGCGGAGGGCCGGATCGTGCGGGCGACCAATGACGGACCCTGGAGGGCGTCGCGGAACCGCTGGGCGACAAGCGAATCCTGGCTGGGCATGCCGATCGATCGCCGCACCGAGACGGAAGGCGCGTCCTGGCTGATCGAGGCGTGGTTGCGTGCGTTCGGCCCCGGCACCGAGGCCGACCTCAAGTGGTGGCTCGGGTCGACGGTGTCCATCGTGCGGAAGGCGTTGTCGGAGTTGGACGTCGTCGCGGTCGACCTGGAGGGCCAGACCGGCTACCTGATGGCCGACGACCAGGAACACGACGATCCCGTCGAACCGTGGGCGGCACTGCTGCCCGCCCTCGACCCCACCACGATGGGCTGGCGGGACCGGGACTGGTACCTCGGGCCGCACAAGGACCTGCTGTTCGACACCAGCGGGAACGCAGGCCCGACGGCGTGGTGGGACGGACGGATAGTCGGGGGCTGGTGGCAGGACGAGGCCGGGCAGGTGGTGGTACACCTGCTCGAGGACGTCGGTGCCGAGGCGCGATGCGCGTTCGACGACGAGGCGGCGAAGCTGACGGCCTGGCTCGAGGGTGAGAAGGTGCTCCCCCGCTTTCCCTCGCCACTGGCGAAGCTGCGCGCCTGACCGTTCGCCCTGATGGCGCGAACGGGCGGTTATCGGATCATCGGCCGAGCGGGTCGCCCGAGAACCGCCGGTTCGTGCCCCGGCGTGGAGCCCGCCGGCCGCTACGGTGACTGGGTGACGAGAGCCGACGACGTCGAGCGGGATCAGCGGAACAAGCCGCCGGGCCCGATCGTGCTGGCCATGACGGTTCTCCCGATTGCGGTGCTGCTCTGCATCCAATACGACTGGCAGCCCGCCCGCTACGGGAATCTGACCGGTGCTGACGCCTTCCTATACGGCGTCCCGGCGCTGCTGGTCCTCGCGCTGACGGGGCTGATCTGGGCGATCCGCAGCCTGTACGTCGTCGGGGAGGACCGGCGGTGGTCTTGGTGGATCGTGGCGGCGCCGAGCGTAGTGGTCGCGGCCGTCGCCGTCGGGATGACCTGGCCACCACCGACGTTCGACGAGGCGCGCCCCGAGTTCGAACGCATCGCACGTCAGGTACTCGCCGAACCCGATACCCGGCTCGCGGACATCGAGATCGACGGCTTCGAGATCAGCTACGTTCGGAAGATCGCTGCGGATGAGGTCCAGTTCACCGATGCCGACGGGTTCGGGGCCTCCAGTGGGTGGGTATACGCGCCGAACCGGACGCCCAACGGATCCGACAGCAGGGAGTTCTCCTCGACTCATCTCGGCGGCCCCTGGTACGAGTTCACCTATACCTGGTGATGTCGCGGGTTCATATCTGCGACAACGGCTTTCGGGTGCCATTCCGTCGCCCTTGACCTGCACGTGCACTGCGAGTACGCATAGATGCGAGGCGTTTTCGACCCCCGCTACGCGAGTGCAGCCGAGTGGTGCACCCGGTGAGGGTGTGCGCGCAGATCTGGTGAACGCAGGGTGCTGTCATGGCTGACGTCGACGTCGACTATTGCGTTGTCGGTGCGGGATTCGCGGGGCTGACGGCGGCGCTGCGGCTCAAACAAGGCGGCCAATCGGTGGCGCTGCTCGAGGCGAGGGACCGGGTCGGCGGGCGAACCTTCACAGAAGTGCGCGAGGACGGGTCGTGGATCGACCGTGGCGGTGCCTGGGTAGGGCCAGGTCAGGACCGGATCTACGCATTGATGGACGAGTTCGGTGTGCCGAGCTATAAGCAGTACACCGACGGCGAGGCCATGATGGTGGTCGGCGGCAAGCAGCACCGCTACGAGGGCACCATTCCGTTGACGATGAGCCCGTGGGTGACGGCGAATCTCGGTGCGGTCTTCCTGGAACTGGGTTCGATGTGTAAGACGATCCCGCTCAACGCCCCGTGGGAGGCGAAGAAGGCCGCCGAGTGGGACCGGATCAGCCTGGCCAAATGGCTGGACGACAACGTCCACTCAAGGCCGGCCCACGATCTCCTCGAGACGGCGATCGCCGGCTGCTACACCTCGGCAGCCTCGGAGGTCTCGCTGCTCTTCGTTCTGTACCAGATGGCGACGGGTGGAGGTCCGAGCTTCGTCCTGGGGGTCAAGGACGCGGCCGAGGACGAGCGACCGGTCGGCGGCATGGGCGCCGTCTACCGGCCGATGGCGGCCGAGATCGGGGACGCCCTCCATCTCGGGCAGCCTGTTCGCGATATCGAGCAGGACGGGAACGGCGTGACCGTTCGCTCCCAGAACATGACCGTGCGTGCCCGGCGGGCGATCGTCGCGGTGCCGCTCGCGATCGCGAGCCAGATCCTCTACGAGCCGATGCTGCCCGTCGACCGCTCCTTCCTGCACCAGCGGATGCCGAGCGGTGCGATCTTCAAGATCGCGGTCGTGTACGAGGAGCCGTTCTGGCGGGCCGATGGGCTGTCAGGTCAGTCGGCGGCACCGGGCTCCCCCGCCACCATCACCATCGACGCCTGCACGGACGCGGCCACGCCAGGGGTGCTGTGCGTCATCGTCGAGGGCCCGATTGCCCGCGAGATCGGGCGCCTCGGCGAGGCCGAACGCCGCAAGTCGGTCCTCGGCGAGCTCACCGGGCGTTTCGGCGACAAGGCCGGCACACCGATCGACTACATCGAGCAGAACTGGTCCGTGGAGCGATACTCCGGCGGTGCCATGCTCAGCCACGCGCCGACCGGGGTGCTGACGGAGTTCGGCCACGCGCTCCGCGAGCCCTGCGGTCGCATCCACTGGGCGGGCACGGAGAGCTCGGCGCAGATGTGCGGCTGGGTGGACGGGGCCGTCCGCTCCGGTGAACGGGCCGCGCGCGAGGTGACCGAGCACGACGGGCTGATCCGGGGCTGACGATGTCCTCTTGCCCGCGCGGTCGGCCCATCAGCGACCGGCGGTCGCCCGCCTGAACTCGGTGTCGGCCCGACGCAAGACGGCATTGCAGGCGTTGCACGTGTACTGGGGTTCGAGCAGGTGCTCGCCTGCGTTGTGCACGATGGTCAGGCCGGATCGCCCGTCTTCGGACAGATGCCGCGCCGCCCACGCGTTGAGCGCGGCGAACACGGGAAAGAAGTCGAGGCTTTTTGGCGTGGTGCGGTATTCGTGCCGCCGCGCGCCATCCGTGATCGGCGTACGGACCAGCATTCCGTTGTCGGCGAAGTAGGCGAGGCGGTCGGTCAGGGTGACCGGCGAGATCGACCCGAGCCGGTTCTGGAAGTCGCCGAACCGGCGGTTGCCCTCGAGTGCGGCGGCGAGCAGGAAGGTCGACCAGCGATCGGCGAGCACGCTGGTGGAGTCCATCCCCGGCGCGTCACCCTTCGCCGTGCGCCGAGATCGGCGGTCGGCGATGTCGACGAGGAGCGGCGCGTCGACCTCGGTCCGCACGTCGCGGGCGGTCACGCCGATCGCCGCGCAGGCGGCGCACCCGAAAATCGGCGTGATGAGGTGCCCGCACGGCAGGTGACGAAGGTGAGTGGTCGGCCGGTCGGGTGCCCACGGTGCCCAGTGGCGGTCCCAACTCCACAACGCGACGAAGACCAGCCACAGGTCGTCACCGAGGTCGGTGAGGCGGTACTCGTTACGCGGCGGCGCGGTCGAGTACGGGTGCGCATCGAGGATTCCGTCCTCGATCAGGCGACCCAGACGATGCGAGAGGACTGCGTCCGAGATTCCCAGTTCGTCACGTAGTTGCGAAAAGCGCTCGGCGCCGTCGAAGACCGCCCGGATGATCTGCAGATTCCATCGGTCACCCGCGATCAGCAGGGCGTGCCCCAGCGCGGACGATGCCGGGTGCGTCGGGACTGGGGACATGCCGTCAATCATTGCAAACAGCATGTGGCCGGGAACCGCGGCGCTCCGGTTCCATTCCCGGACCTTCGGCTTCTCATTGAGAAGTGATATCGGCATACAGCACCCATTTCATAGGGGTATGTCCGCGTTCCCTACGTCTAACTGTTGTACCGCTGGTTGATTCACTGTTGAGCCCAGTCGTGGGAGCAACTATGGATCTTGTAGTAACGGTAGGCCGTGGCTAACCTGAGATGCGACAACAAGGAGGAAAGATGACGAACCCCGTTTACGTGCTCGGAGGAGCTCAGACCGACTTCGCCAGGAACTGGTCGAAGGAGGGCCTCGGCCTGGTCGACATGTTTGCCGAGACCGTGCCTGCCGCCCTGGCCGACGCTCGAGTCGACGACCGTGAGGTCGGTGTCATTCACGTGAGCAACCTCGCTGGAGAGCTCTTCGCGGGCCAGGCGCAGCTCGGCGGCATGGTGGTTGCGGCCGTCCCGGGCCTCGACGGCCTGCCGAGCACACGGCACGAGGCGGCGTGTGCCTCGGGGAGCACCGCGATCCTCGCCGCGTGCGCGGACATCGAGTCGGGTCGGTACGACGTGGCGCTCGTGGTCGGGGTCGAGCTGATGCGCAACGTGTCCGCGCAGACTGCCGCCGAGTACCTGGGTACCGCGGCGTGGGCGGGGCGGGAGGCGCTGGGCGTGAAGTACCCGTGGCCCGCGCTCTTCGCCGACATCGCACAGGAGTACGCACGGCGCTATGGCCTCGACCACGCACATCTCGGTCGTTTCGCCGAGATCGCTTTCGGCAATGGATCGCGCAATGGTCTTGCGCAGACCAGGGACTGGGACTTCCCGGCGGGGTCGTTCGACGAGAACGACGAGGTGAACCCGATTGTGGAGGGGATGCTCCGCAAGACCGACTGCGGGCGCATCACCGACGGAGGTGCAGCCGTGGTGCTGGCCGGGCCGAAGTTTGCGCAGGCGTGGGCGCAACGGACCGGAGCCGACCTGGACCAGGAGGCCACCATCGCCGGATTCGGCCACCGTACGGCGACCCTGCTGCTCGCGGACAAGCTCGCCCAGAGCGCCGACCGAGACTACCTCTTCCCACACCTGCGCGGAGCCGTCGAGGATGCGTACCGGCGCGCGGGACTGGATGGGGTCGCCGACCTGGATGTCGCCGAGATCCACGACTGCTTCACCATCAACGGGCTGGTCACGCTCGAGCACATCGGACTGGCGGACCCGGGCAAGGGCGGCGAGGTGGTGATGGACGGTTCGATCGAGCGCGGCGGCCGGCTGCCGGTGAACCCCAGCGGTGGGCTGATGTCGCAGGGGCACCCGGTGGGTGCCACTGGCGTCCGCATGGTGCTCGATTCCGCTCGCCAGGTCACCGGCCGGGCGGGGGACCATCAGGTCGACAACGCCAGGCGCGCCCTCACCGTCAACATCGGTGGTTCGTTCACGACCGCGGTGGCCACGGTCGTGGTCCGGGGAAGCGGAGCGTAGCCACGCAGACGACGAAGGTCTCCCGGGCGGAGCGGCTCTCGGACCGCCCCGCACCGGGAGACCTACGTTCTTCTACGCGCGGGCCTCGATGAGCTGATCGGCGCGCACCCAGGTGGCATGGAAGCCGGAGGGAACCCGGCGCGGCAGCAGCACCCGCGCGATCGGTCCCGCCGCGACGTCCTCGGCATCGAAGATGTTGATCTCGCCCTTGTCCTCGGCCTCGTCGTTGACGAAGCAGACCAGGTAGCCGTCGGTCTCACCCGTCGATCCGTCGCGCGGGGCGAATGGTGCCTCCGAACCCCAACGCCCGGAACCGAATTTGTGCTCTTCCTTGATGCCCGTCTGTGAGTCGAACCGCACGAGCCCGTCGAAGAGCAGCGTCGGCTCGTTGCCGAGGCTCATGCTGTACGAGTACCGATGCGAGCGGCCCATGACACGCGAATCCACGCTGGGGAATTCGATGTTGGCATTGTCGAGCTCGGTCTCGATGGTGGTGCCGGTGCGAAGGTTGAAGCGGTACCGGTAGAGCTGGGCGTCGAGCCGCATGTACGCGAGCATGTTGGACAGCGGCGAAGCGAAAGTCGTCTGGTGCTGAGGGTTCTTCACCCGGCACACGTCCATGATGATCTCGTCGCCCTCTTCCCACGAATTCACGACGTGGTAGATGTAGCAGGGCTTCACCTCGAACCAGCGCACCTCGCTGCCGTTGCCGTGCCGGGGAATGACCGCGAATCGAGCGGGAAGCTCCTGATCGTAGAAGATCCGGTACTTGCCTGCCCGGCGCGCATCGTGATCCTGCACCAGCGGCAGGTCCATGAGGATCGAGTAGTTCTCGGTGATCCCGATGTCGTGCGGGAGTCGTGGACCCGGCAGATCGATCTGCGTGAGGTGCGTCTGACGACCGTCGGCGCCGATGATGCCGTAACGGAGGAAGTCCTGGTCGGGGCCGTAGTCGAACCAGATCAGTTCGCCGGTGGCCTCGTCGACCTTGGGGTGGGCCATCATGTCGCCGGCAAAGGTGCCCAGGAAGTCCTGTGCACCAAGCGTTTCCAGGGACAGTGGGTCCACGGCGTAGGGTGTTCCGCAGAGGTACCAGGTCGCCAGGACCTGGCCGCGGTGGTAGATGACGTCGGTATTGGCGGAATCCTTGATCCCGAGGCCGTGTCCGTTCCCCCACGGATTGTCCTGCGGGTTCTCCATCAGACCGGTCCACAGGGCACGGCCCGCCTCGGACTCGTCCTGGAAGGCCTTGGTCTGGACGTACCGATTGCGGTACCGCACCTTGCCGTTCTCGAAATGTGCGGCATGGATCATGCCGTCGCCGTCGAACATGTGATAGCGGCCCGGTGCCTCGAACTGCCGGTTCGGGCCGTTGCGGAGGTACACACCGTTGAGGTCCTTGGGGATCTCACCGATGACGGTGAGATCGTCGAGGGTGAGTTCGTCGTGGACCGGCGCGAACACCCCGAGGGTGTACGGATTGTCGTCGGTGGCGTCGACCGGGCGAGCGACGGCGATGGGGTCGCCGTTCGCGCGGGGCTGGGTGGAAGTCATGCCTGCTCCGTTTCGGTGTTGCTGTGTTCTGATCGCGAAGTTGAATGTTGTTGCGATGCTGAGGGGTACAGCACCATCTGGGTGCAGCGGAAGAGGGCGATCGCCCTCCCGGCGCCGTCGCGGACGGTGGCGTCCCACAGCTGGGTTCGCCGCCCACTGTGGACGAGCGTCGCGTCCACGCTGACCGTCCCGGACCGCGCGGTGCCGAGATAGTTCGTCTTGAGTTCGAGTGTGGTGAATCCAGATGCCTCGGCGGGCAGCGCCAGCCGTGCGCCGACACCGCACACCGTGTCGGCCAGTGCCACGACGGTGGCCGCGTGCAGATATCCGTTCGGTGCCAGCAGCTCCTCGCGAACCTGCAGTTCGCCGGTGACCTCCGACGCCGACGCCTCGAGGATGCGCATGCCGACCAGGCCAGGGAACCGCCCGTCCAGCATCGCCGTCATCTCGTCGGCGATGGGTCGGCCGGACCCGGTCGGTGTCTCGCGTGGCCTGCCGACCGGTGCACCGTCGCCATCCGGTGATGCCATGTCAGCCGACCTTCTCGACCGCGCCGCGAATGTCGCGCCGCTGCAGCTTTCCGATCGGGTTCCTGGGAAGCTCGTCGACCGTCACGATCCGTTCCGGCAGCTTGAACGACGCCACCTCCTTCGCGCGCAGGAAGTCCACGAGGTCCTCGAGTGCGACCCCGTCACTGTTGGCGGGAACAACTACCGCACAGCACTTCTCGCCGAGGACGTCATCGGGATACCCGACGATGGCCACATCGGCGACGGCGGGGTGGTCGATGAGAATCCCCTCGATCTCGGCAGGAGCGATGTTCATGCCTCCGCGGATGATGATCTCCTTGCTGCGGTCGACGAACTTGAGGTACTCGCCGTTGTCTCCGCACAGCTCGAAAATGTCTCCACTGCAGAGGTATCCGTCCTCGTCGAACGGGCTCGATGCTGCGGTTCCCTCCAGGTAGCCGGCGAAGATCGTCGGTCCCTTCAGCCTGAGCTCGCCGCGTCCGCCGACCGTAGTCACCTCCTCGCCCGTCGCCAGGTTCACCAGGCGCACCGAGGTGCGCTCGGCCACCCCGGTGGCCCACGACCTGTCCGGTGCGCCGTAGTTCGGCAGGTACTCCGCGCGGATCAGCGGGTCGGGCGTGTCCGACGGAGCGCCGAGCAGGCATACTCCCTCGTTCGAGCCGAAGAAGTTGAGCACCTCGACACCGAGCGAGTACTGCCAGTCGCGCACCACGCCGGGGGGCAGCGGGGCGCCACCCGAACCCACCCGGCGGAGCGCGGACAGGTCGTATGCGGTCCGAAGGTCCTCCCGCTGCAGCAGCATGGTGAGAATCGCGGGCGGCATGCTCGTGTGGGTGACGCGGTAGCGCTGGAGCTGATCGAGATAGACGGCCAGGTCCAGTGGGTGGTGGTGGACCACGTGACCGCCGCCGAGCAGCCACGGCAGCAGCGAGGTCGCGAACCCGGCCATGTTGACCATCGGGAACGGGTTGAGCATGACCGTTGCCTCGTCCGTTTCCAGTCCGTCCTGAACCGCCTGCCCGACCGCGATCCAGTCACCGTGACACCGGGGTACGCCCTTGGGCGCCGCCTCGGTGCCGCTGGTCCAGCAGATCGTGATGCAGTCGTTCACCGATCGGGGCAGCGCCGTATAGGCGCGACGCACGGCATCGAGCGATCCGTCGGTGGCGGGGGCCGCGTCCAGCGGCCGTCCTCCATCCGATGCGGGCGGGCCGAAGGTGAACACGGTGCGCAGGGAGGGCAACTCGCCGATCAGGCCGAGCGCCTCCTCGGACGGCGACCGGTCGCCGAAGCTGTTGACGGTGACAACCGCAACGGCCGCAGCGGATTCGACGATCCGCGTCAGTTCGTACCGTCGGTACGAGGCCGGCATCGGGGCCGCGATCGCTCCGAGGCGCCACAGGGCGAAGTAGGTCGCGGTCAGGGCGACGGAGTTGGGCATCAGCACGGCAACGACATCGCCTGGACCGATTCCCGACTCGTGCAGCTTCGCGGCCAGGTCGTCGACGCGTGCGTCCAACTCCTGCCATGTCAGTGACTCCGGCTCGATCCCGCACAGCGCGGGCAGATTCGTCGGATCGGTCACCGCCGGGGCGTCTCCGCGGCTTCGCACCTGGCCGTCGAGGAGGTCCAGCACGGTCAGCGGCGACCACCACTGGTGTTCGAGGTAGTCGTCGACACGGCTGTCGGGATGGCACGGGCGTAAGCGGTTGGCGGTGTGGCCTGCCGAGATGGCGTTCATGGCGTCCTTTCGTGCAGTGGTCTGGGGGCAGTGGGTCAGCGGAGTCGGCGAACGACGACGGCGGCACCGAGCCCGAGCGCTGCCGGGATGGTGACCAGGGCGTACTCGCCGTCGATGCGGGTGAGCTGATCCAGGGCGTTGACGAGGAGGGCTCCACCACCCGCGCCCAGTGGGTGGCCGGTGGCGAGCGATCCGCCGAGCGGGTTGACCCTGGTCGGATCGAGCCCCAGCTCGCGGGTCATCACCAGGGCGGATGCGGCAAAGGATTCGTTCGCCTCGATCACGTCGAGCTGCCCGGCGGTGATCCCCGCGTTCTCGAGGGCACGCCTGGAGGCGACGACGGATGCCGTCAGCAGCGGTGAGCGCACGGCGGCCTGGGCGACGCCAACCACCTCCGCGATCGGTTCGCGGCCGATCCGATCGCGCGCGGCGGAGGAACCGAAGACCGCCATCGCCGCACCGTCCGCCATCTGCGGGGCGGTGGCGGCGGTGTGCAGCCCGCCATCCGGACGCCGGACGGCGGGCAGACGCATCGCCACCCTGCTCCACGACGGATCCTCCCCGAAGAGGGTGGCGAGTTCGGCGAGTGACTCGAGACTGATGTCCGGTCGGGGTCCCTCGTCCGACTCGAGGATCGTGGTGGCGCCCGAGCGGACCGGAATCACGGACCGGGACGCCGGGGCCGCGGCGGCGCGGCGATGCGAGGTCACCGCGTAGGCGTCGAGATCCGTTCGTGTCAAACCGTATTCGGCTGCGGTGAGGTCGGCGGAGACCCCGATGGTCACGTAGCCCGTGCGGT
Source organism: Rhodococcus sp. PvR044 (assembly GCF_040548995.1). NCBI lineage: Bacteria > Bacillati > Actinomycetota > Actinomycetes > Mycobacteriales > Nocardiaceae > Rhodococcus > Rhodococcus sp. PvR044. Next base: position 112,591 of record NZ_JBEPSX010000002.1, on the reverse strand, counting down.
CGCCGAGCTCCTCGTCGGAGACGAAGGCCGGCCTGTCCGAGAGCATCGGTACCCGCGACATCGACTCGACGCCGCCGGCGACGACGACATCGGCGATGCCGGAGGCCACCTTGGCCGAGGCGGACTCGATCGCGTCGAGCCCCGAGCAGCACAGTCGGGAGACCACCCCGGCGCCGACCTGGTCCGGCCAGCCCGCCCAGAGCACAGCGGCACGCGCAACATCGCCGCCCTGGTCGCCGACAGCCGTACTGGTGCCGACGATGACATCGTCGACCGTGTCGGCGGGGAGTCCGCGTTCCTGCAGGGCGGACAGCAGTTGGGCGAGGAGTTCGTGTGAGGGTACGTCGGCGAACGTGCCGCCCTGGCGCCGGACCCGCGCCTTCGGGGTACGAACCGCGTCGTAGATGTAGACGCCGGATGTGAACTGGGACATGGTTACTCCCCTTCGATCTGGCGACGATCCTGGACGATGCGGAATCGCCCGGCGATGAAGGACTCGTCGGTGAGGGTCGCATTGCCGGCAGGGTTGAGGCCGGTGACGTGGTAGTCGCTGTAGGCGGCCGCGAACTGCATGGGCATCGAGGACACCAGGTTCGCCGAGAGGGAGGCCCCGGCGTCGGCGTATGCGTCGGCCACCTCGTCGATGATGGCGTCGTCGGTGCAGTAGAGGTACGAGCTGATAGCGCCGTGACTGCGGACGCTCGCGGTCGCGTGCTCCACCGCGGAGGCGGTGTCGGCGGCGTCGACGAGGAACGCGACCGGACCGAACTGTTCGCCCTCGGGAAGGGTGTCTCCCCGGCGTGGGTCGACCCGGATGACCAGCGGGGTCGCCGCCCGGGCCTGGGGGTAGTCCGGGTGCGCGTACGGCAGCGGCCTGCGGACCAGGGTCCCGCTCGCCTCGGCCGCGTCGGCGAGCGCGGTGATCGAGTGCAGCGTCGCGTCGGACTGCAGCGCGCCGCAGACGGCACCGGCGCGGCGAGGTGCGCCTGCCAGATCGTCGATCGCCGCGAGGAGTGCGGTGATGACGTCGTCTCGTGCGATCACACCCTGGTCCGTGCGCACACCGGCGTCCGGGATGTAGATGTTCTGCGGAGTGGTGCACATCTGACCACTGAAGAGCGAGAGACCCCCGGCGAGCGTGCGCATGGCTGCTGACAAGTCGGAAACGGAGTCCAGGACAACGGTGTTGACGCCCGCGGTCTCGGTGAACACCAGGGTGTTCGGGAGGTTTCGTTCCAGCCACGACCCGAACGTTGGGCTGCCGGTGAAGTCGACGATCCGCACCTCGGGGCTGGTCGCCAGCTGCCCCGCGACCGGGGCGTCCACGGTGTCGACGACCAACTGAACGGCGTCGGCAGGCAGCTGTGCCTCGGTCAGCACCTCACGCATCACGCCCACCGCGAGCGCGGTCGCGAGCACCGAGCGCGGGTGCGGCTTGACGAGAACCGGATTTCCCGTCGCCAGGTTCGCGAGGATCGCCGGGTAGGCGTTCCAGGCGGGGAACGAGGCGCAGGCGACGACGAGTGCGGTGCCGAGCGGGCGGGCGCGGAATCGCTTCCGCAGGGTCACGTCCGACTTGCCGAATCGCTGCTGCCACGTCACGTGTCCGGGTACCCGGGTCATGGCCGACCAGGCCATCGCCACGGCCTCGAGGCCGCGGTCGAGTGCATTGGTCCCGCTTCCGCTGCAGGCCATGTTGAGGCTCTGTCCGGTGGTGTGGGAGGTGACGGCCGCGAACTCCTGGCCGCGCTGGTGGATCCGGTGCAGTGCCTCCAGGCACACACCGATCCGGCGTTCGACGTCGGCGTCGCGGAGGGCGGTGGCCGCGGCGGCCGCACCCACGAGCGCCTCGTCCACGGAGGGTGCGCTGTAGCTGACGTTGAGCGCCTTCGCGGTGTACGGCGAGACCTCGTCGGCGGTGATCACCGAGCCTGTGGGAGACGAAAGCGTCAGGGTGGCACCGTCGTAGGCGCCGAGGATGGCGTCGGCCTGCGCGGCGTCGGGCGGGGTGATGGGCGCATACCCGGTCCACGCGGTGCGGGTGCGGTTGGCCTCTGCCGCTGCCTGCAGCAGTTCGAGGTGGGTTTCGAAGAACATGGGCGCTCGTTCCTGTGTCAACAGATTTGTGGCGAGATCAGTCAGTCATCGGGGTGGGTGGGGTGTGCGGACGAGGGGCGGTCGTCCGCTTTGACCGATATAACTACTGTTATTGAAGTGAACCAGGACACACAGCGGGTTGTCAACGGTCGACGATGTCGGGCCGTTCGAGGGTGAGAGTGCGTCGGGCTAGCGCGGGAGCCGAGCGCCGAACGGAAACGGCTCGAAGCGCACGGAGGTGCGTTCCAGCCTGGCCTCGCAGCCGCGGCAGCGCAGCGCCGGGAGCAACCAGGAGCCACACTCGGGGTGGCGGATCTTCGGACCGAGCGGGAGGGCGCCGGGATGCGCGACCTCTGTCCACGACAACAGGAAGGCGAAAATCGGGAACAATCCCCTGCCGCGCGGGGTCAGCAGGTACTCGCGGCCGCCGCCGTGTTCGCTCCGGGTGAGTATCTGCACCTCGGACAGCCGTCCCAGCCGCTCGGTGAGGGTCGTCGGCGAGATGCTCAGGATCGACTGGAACTCGCCGAAGCGGCGAACCCCCGACAGCGCCAAGCCCGTGACCATGGCGCTCCAGCGGTCGCCGATCGCCTCCATGACCTCGGTGAACTGCAGGTCGGCCCGGCTCACCGAGGGGGCAGTGCGCGTCGACCGCCTTCGCCCGCCCCGTGCCACGAGGACCAGCGATTCGCGGTCCAGTTCGAGCTGTGCATCCCGCGCGCCGATGGCGCCGTCGCACTGCCTGCACATCATCGCCGGTGGCCCCCGGTGGCCGCAGTCGATGTGCACCAACTCGGGTTGCAGCAGCCCTTCCGGGGACCATTCGCGCTGCCATGCCCACACACTGGCCAGGATCTCCCAGGTCGCCAGGCCGAGCTCGGTCAGCAGGTAGTCGTGGCGGTCGCCGCCGTTCGACTGCGGCCTGCGTTCCATCAATCCCGCCTCGACCAGCGCGTTCAGTCGTGCAGTCAGCATGGCGGGCGGAGCGCCGGTTCGGTCGATCCACTGGCTGAAGCGGCGCACGTGATCGACGAAGACCTCGCGCAGGATGGCAAGTGTCAGCCGGTCGCCGAGCAGGTCGATCGTCTGGGCGACCGGACTAGGAGGTGCGGCGGCGCCGGGTTCGGCCACGTCACCCACCTTCCCGTACTGCCTGCGACGATCGCGTCCCGCAGATCGCTTGTTCAGGCCTCCAACACAATAGCGATGCCCTGTCCCACGCCGATGCACGCAGCCGCGACCCCGATGCCCCCGCCGAGTCGGCGGAGATGGCGCAGGCAGTCGACCACCATCCGAGCCGCCGACGCACCGATCGGATGACCGAGGGCGATGGCGCCGCCGAAGGGGTTGACGCGATCGGCCGGGATGCCAGGGAGCTCACGCAGGCAGGACAGGACCATCGCGGCGAACGCCTCGTTGAGCTCGAGCACTCGAACGTCGGCGAGCTCGAGACCCGCGCGGTCAAGGGCCTTTGCGATCGCGGCGACGGGCGCCAGCGCGAACTTGTCGGGTTCGGCGCCGACGACCGCCGAGGCCAGCACCCGGCCGAGCGGTTCGACACCGAGTTCGTCGGCGACGGCTCCGGTGCCGACCAGCGCCGCGACCGCTCCGTCGCTGATCGGGGACGAGTTCCCGGCGGTGACGCTGCCGCCGCTCGAGAAGGCCGGCCGCAGGGCGGCCAGGGTGGCCGCGTCGGTCTCGCGGATCGGTTCGTCGCGGTCGAGGGTCGGGTGCGGCGTGACGAAGCCGTCGTGCACGCCGTCGGTCCACGCCCTGGCGGCCAGTTCGTGGGACCGCAGCGCCCATTCGTCCTGCTCGAGGCGGCCGACGCCCAGCTGCTCCGCCACCAGTTCCGCCGATCTGCCGAGCGTCTCGACCCAGGCCGCGGGGAATCGGGGGTTCGGCATCCGCCACCCGACCGTGGTGGGGATCAGCTCCATCGATCGGGGGAACGCGGAGTCCACGGGCGGGAGCACGTAGGGCGCGCGGCTCATGCTCTCCGAGCCGCCCGCAATCGTGATCTCGGCGTCGCCGACCGCGACGCGCCTGACCGCGGACAACACCGCCTCGGCGCCGGAGCCACACAGACGGTTGACCGACACCCCGGGAATCGTGTGCGGAAGCCCCGCCAGCAGCAGCGCCATCCGGGCCACGTTGCGGTTGTCCTCGCCCGCGCCGTTGGAATTTCCCCAGACGACGTCGTCGATGCGGCCTGGATCGAGCGCGGGGTGCCTGCGGACCAGGTCGGCGATCGGAAGGGCGGCCAGGTCGTCGGCCCTGACGCGCGAGAGCGCCCCGCGGGCCGCCCCGAACGGGGTTCGGACGGCATCGATCACCCACGGCGCGCGACGGTCCGACGGGGAAAGGCTCTGGGTCATGGGGACTCCTCCTGTGCGGTCGGGGTGCGGCCCTTGCGGAAACTCGCCCGCCTGTTGTCTACTTCAATAACTGTAGCGAATGGAAGGAGCCTCATGTCGATAGCCGACGTGCTTCGTACCGCGGCCGATCGGTACGGGCCCGCGATCGCGATCGAGGACAGCTGCAAGTCTCGAACGTTCACCGAACTGTCCGACCGGGCGCACGCGCTGGCCGGAGCCCTCGATGACCTCGGGCTCGCCATGGGGGGCCGGGTCGTCGTCCTGCTCGGCAACGTCGTAGAGGCGGTCGAGGTCGATCTCGCGCTGTCGATCGGCGGCTTCGTCCGGGTCGCGCTCAATCCGCGTGTCGGGCCGATGGATTGGGAACGCGTCGTGCACGACTGCGCGCCGGCTGCGCTGATCGTCGACCCTCGGATCGAGGGCGCGGCCGAGTTCGCCGCCCGGACGCTCACCCCGACAGTGATCACCGTCGACGGGACCACGTCGACCGGGCCGTCGCTCGACGAGTTGGCGACGGGTGCCGCACGCCACGCTGCGATGCCTACGCCCGAGCTGGATTCGCTGTGCGCGCTGCACTATTCGTCCGGGACAACCGGGGTCCCGAAGGGCGCCCAACGGACCCACGCGAACCGGCTGGCTTCGCTGGGCGCGATGCGCGATCACGTGCTCGCAGGCACCCTCGACGGCGCCGAGCCGGCGGTGTTCCTGCATGCGGGCCCCGTCATTCACACCAGCGGGCTCTTCGTGTTGCCGTTCCTCGAGGCCGGCGGACGCCAGGTGCTGCTCGATCACATCGGTCCGGCGGGTCTGATCGACGCCGTCGAGGCCCACGCCGCGACGCACACCGCGCTGGTGCCCACGGTCATCGCCCGGCTGCTGGACTTCGACGACGACCGACTGTCGGTGATGCGGCGCATGCGCATGCTCGCGTATGCGGGCGCACCGATGCCGGTCGAGCACCTCCGGCAGGCATACCACCGCATCACGCCCAATCTCGTTCAGTACTACGGGATGGTCGAGGCGATCCCGCCGCTGACCGTGCTGACCGCGGCGGACCACCGGCGCGGCGTACTCGAGAACCCCGACCTGCTCGGATCGGTGGGGCGGGCCTGCCCGGAGGCGGACATTGTCATCCGCGATCTCGGTGATGCCGTCCCCGACGGGGAGGTCGGCGAGCTCGTGGTCGCAGGCCCCGCGGTCAGCCCGGGATATCACAATGCGGGCACGCGAACAGATCTGGGCAAGAGTCATGTCGACGGCGAGCTCTACTCGGGCGACCTCGGTTACCGCGACCAAGACGGCTACATCCACCTGACCGGCCGCAGCAAGGACATGATCATCACCGGCGGATACAACGTCTATCCCCGCGAGGTGGAGGAGGCGATCTCCGCGATCCCCGGGGTCGACGATGTCGTGGTCGTCGGGCTGCCCGACGAGGTGTGGGGGCAACGCATCGTCGCCGCGTACACATCGGCGGCCGACGCGGGGGTCGACGACGACATCGTCCTGGCGGAGAGCCGCAGCCGACTGCCCGACTACAAACGCCCCAAGGCCGCGCACTGCGTCGACCGTCTTCCGTTGACCGCGCTGGGCAAGGTGGACCGGGCGGCGGCCGCCGAGCTTCTCGGTGCCCTCGTCCGTGCCGCATCGTGAACTCACGCAAACACTTACACCGACAGCTCCCGATAGAGGAAACATCATGACCGACTCTTTCCTGTCCACCCTGCGCCTGCCGGTCGTCGCGGCACCGATGTTCCTGGTGTCCGGCCCGGAGCTCGTCACCGCAGCCTGCACCGCAGGCATCGTCGGCTCCTTCCCGACGCAGAACTGCCGCACCGCGGCGGACCTCGACACGTGGATGGGGTCGATCACCGATCAGCTCCGCGCGGCCGAGGCCGCCTCGGTCCCCGTCGCCCCGTGGGCGGCAAACGTGATCACGCACAGCAGCAACGCCCGCCTCGAAGACGACCTGCGCCTCATCGCCGAATACAAGCCGCAGATCGTCATCACCGCCCTGGGGTCCCCGAAGCCCGTGATGGACACCGTCAAGGGGTACGGCGGCACGGTGATCGCCGACGTCGTGAACCTTCGCCTCGCACACAAGGCCGCAGACGCGGGCGTGGACGGCATGGCCTGCGTGTCGGCGGGCGCAGGCGGACACACGGGTCACCTGTCGCCTTTCGCGTTCACCTCTGCCGTGCGCGAGTTCTTCGACGGGATGATCATCATCGGGGGCGGCATCAGCGACGGTCACGGTGTCGCGGGTGCGATCACCGCAGGCGCCGACCTGGTCTACATGGGTACCCGGTTCCTGGCGGCCGCGGAGAGCATGGCCGCGGACGGGTACAAGCAGATGGTCGTCGACCACGGTCCCGACGACCTCGTGGTCAGCTCCGCGATCACCGGCACCCCGGCTTCCTGGCTCAAGCCCAGCCTCGTCGCCTGCGGGCTCGATCCCGACAATCTGACGCCGCCGACCGGGGAGAAGAACTACACCGCCGGTACGGAATCGATGAAGCGATGGAAGGACGTCTGGGCTGCCGGCCAGGGGCTCCAGCCCATCCGGGCGATCGAACCGGTGAGCACGATCGTCGAGAGCATCGAAAAGGAGTACGTCGAAGCGTTGCAGCGGTCTAGTCGGTTGATCGCGACCGCGGTGCGTTGAGGCCCGCGCCGCGCCCGCGCCGCCGACATGTCGCACGCTGTGGCTACGGTTGACCGGTGACCGCCAAGGCCCGCCGCAAGACCAGCCGCCAGTCGACGAAGTCCGACTCCCCCGCCGCCGGTGCGGGGGAACGTATCTGGGTGCTCGAGGTGCCGTTCCGGGCGCACGCCCCCGGCGCGAAGTACTACGGCGGAATCAAAGCCCACGCCTACGTCGGGTCGAGCCTGCCCGAGGAGCTCCGTCCCTACGCGGCGAAGCCGTACTCGTACCAGCAGTGGGTCGAGGACGAGCTGAACGGCACCAGGGGCCTGTCCGCGGAGGCCGCCAGGAAGGAGTTGCGACCCGAACAGATCGAGGGGGCCGCCGCGATCGCCCGGGCGGCCGAGGCGAACTCCCGGGGCTTCTGCCTCTCGGACGACCCTGGCCTTGGCAAGACGCTCAGCGCGATCGCCGGCGCGAAGGCAGTTGCTCAACAGCGCGGTGGCGAGGCGATTCTCGTCACCGTGGACCGTCCCACTTCGATCACCATCCCACACTGGCGTGCGTCGATCGCGGCCGTCGGGGACGGCGGATACCGGTGGCTGATCATCTCCCCCGACCAACTCAAGAAGCTCATCGCCCGCAACGGCAGGCCGAGGTACCGGTTCGATGTCGTCGTCAACGACGAGGCGCACAATTTCCGACACGACTCGCAGCGCACCGACTACCAGCGTCGGGTGACCCGGCACCTCGACCCGCCCGAGAAGGCGCCGTTCGTGATCTCGCTGACCGCGACCCTCGGGCACCACCCCGGCGAGTGGCGCTACCTGTCGTCGCTGCTGGCGCAGGTACACCGCGAGCCGCCGCAACGGTGGGACGAGCTCGGCGCCCGGCTGGTCGAGCTCGGGGTGCCGCTGGAGCGGTACATGGGCCGCTGGGGGTGGACGGCGGAGGCGAAGGCGTCCGGTCGGGTCCAGGCCGATGCCGTCGCCCTGGTGCGCGACGCGATGACCTCCGCCGAACCGCCGGTGATGCTGCACCGCGACGCGCCATGGGGCCAGGCCCCGATCGACGGGCTCGGCGTCGACCTGACCTTCGAGCAGCGGCGGCAGTACGAGATGGAGTGGGGCGACTACCGGCGCGAGATGCAGCTCGCACGAACCGGTTCCGACACCGCTCGCGGGCGGGCGGCGCTGATCCGGTTCCGGCAGAAGGCCGGGATGATCCGTGCGCCGCACACCGGGGACCTGGTGGCGGCGACCGTGGAACGCGGTTACCAGTGCCTGGTCGCGACGGAGATGGTGAGCACCGGCGCGGAGCCGGTGGCCGACCTGCTCGAGGATCGCGGCATCGCGGTGTCCCGGATCTTCGGCGGCCGCCGCGACGCCGAGAACGAGCGGCTGCGGTTCCAGCGCGGTGAGACCAGGGTGGTCGTGTTCAACACGACCTCCGCGATCAGCCTGCACGCCGCCGAGCACCTCGCCGACGGGAGTCGCGCCACCGCCACCCCGCGGATCGGGTTCTTTCACCAGCCCCGGTATTCCGGCATCGCCGCCCGGCAGACCATCGGTCGCGGGCACCGCGACTATCAGGTCTGCCCGTGGTCGCTGCTCTACGCCACCGACACGGTCGAGGAGTCCGCGGCCACCACGATGGTCGACCGGCTGATGGTCACCTCGGCCAGTGTCGACGGCGACACCAGTGCGTTGGCGTCGATCGCCCGGATGTTCAACGCCGACTGGATCGACGAGCGGGCCTTCGATTGAGTTGACGTGCGCGATCCGGGTCCCGCTCAGCGGGACAAATCGGTTCGGTGGTCGGGGCACGGCACCTAGCCTCCGATTCGGACGAACCTGGACGCAGCCATCGGCTCGGGGGATATCTTCGGCAACTGGGTGTCGCTCGGTGCATGCCCATTGACCGATTCGGCATCTGGCCGCATCGCATCGGATCTTCTGTTCGAAGGGAATTTCATGGCGACCTACGTCATCACCGGCTGTGCCTCCGGCATCGGCGCGGCCACCAAGGCGCGGCTGGAATCCGACGGCCACCGCGTCATCGGCGTCGATCTGCACAACGCGGACGTCAACGTCGACCTGAGCACGGCCGACGGGCGCCGCGACGCGATCGCGCAGGTGGCAGCGCTGGCCGACGGCAGCATCGACGGATACGTCCCGTTCGCCGGCCTGGCCGCCGCCGCGGGCCGCCCCGCGAATCTGCTGATCGCGGTCAACTACTTCGGCGCCATCGAACTCCTCGAGGGCCTGCGCCCGCTGTTGGCCGCGGGCAAGAACCCGTCCGTGGTGCTGGTCAGCTCCAACTCCACCACCAGCCAACCGAACTGGCCGACCGATCTCGCCGACGCCTGCCTGGCAGGCGACGAATCGGGCGCCAACGCTGTCGCCGCGACATTCGGGGAGTGGGCCGCCATCCAGGCGTACCCGGCCACCAAGGCCGCGTTGGCCTACTATGCCCGGACGAAGTCCGCCGAGTACATCGCGCAGGGCATCCGACTCAACGCGATCGCGCCCGGCCTGATCGACACCCCGATGACCCAGGAGGGGCGCAAGGACCCGCTGGTCGGCGCGGGCATGGAGCATTTCCTGTCCACCATCCCCGCCGGGCGCGGCGGCAAGCCCGAGGAGGTGGCCGCTCTGGTGGCGTTCCTGCTCGGCCCCGAGGCCAGCTACTTCGTCGGGTCCGTCGTGTTCGTCGACGGTGGCACCGATGCCGCGGCCCGCGGCAAGGACTGGCCGAAGGTGTGGGACCTGAGCTAACCGGTCCTCGAGGGCCGGAAAAGGCGCAGGTCGGCGGCGGCGCCCGCGAGAACTAGACTGGCGGGTGGCCGCCCTGTCGCGGTCACCACCGGAAGGACCACAATCACACACTCTGCTGCCCCGAATGACATCTACTTCGTTCCCCCGGAGCAGGAGACGAGCGACGCCGTGCGGGACGCGTCCGCGGCAGCCGAGGCGCGGCTGCGCGATCGCCCCGAGGTCGTCCGGTTCAAGGGCCGCTTCGCGCTCTCGATCACCACGACGACCCCACACGAGGCCGTGGTGGAGGACCTGCTGTTCATCCGCGACACCCTTGACGCCGCCGGCATCGAATACCTGCTGGTGCGGGGCAACGACGAGCGCCCGGTGATCGCCGTCAACTGGGCCGACCGCAAGATCCTGCGCGCGGCTCTCGTCGCGGCGTGCGAGGACCTCCCGTTCTACTCGAAGACCGTCGATGCCAAACGCAGCCCGGCGGTCCTTGTGGCCGACGGCACGCTGTCGACCACGTCGAAGGCCCGCATCTTCCGGTTGTTCCGGCCGCGGGTCGAGCTGGCGAGCGGACTGAACTACGGGGCGTCGACGGGCGTGCAGATCGAGCTGTGGTCGATATCGGACGACGAGATCGTGTTGCCCATCGAGAACTCGCTGACCCGACGAACAGTGCGCCCCGAAGAGGCCGTGCGGGGCACGGTCGAACGGTTCGGCAAGGTGTGGCCGACCATCGAGAACATGTTTGCCGACCACGCGTCGGACATCAACTTCGATGTGGACCTGGTGTTCTCGTGGGTGGACGGCTCATCCAAGGAATGGCAGGCGCAGCGCGCCAAGCGCATGCAGAACCACGTGGTCGGGGAGGGCGACGACTCCGAGGCCCGCTTCCGTCAGATCGACGAGTTGAAGTATGCGCTGCGGTCCGTCCACATGTATGCGCCGTGGATCCGGCGCATCTTCGTGGCCACCGATTCCGCCCGGCCCGCGTGGCTGGCCAACGACTCCCGGGTCACATTCATGCCGAGCGAGGAGTTCTTCGCCGACACGTCGGTGCTGCCCACCCACAACTCGCAGGCCGTGGAATGCCAGCTGCACCACATCCCCGGCCTTGCCGAGCACTTCCTGTACTCCAACGACGACATGTTCTTCGGCCGGCCGGTCGGACCCCAGATGTTCTTCTCCCCCGGCGGCGTCAGCATGTTCATCGAGGCGACAACGCGAATCGGATTGGGCCACAACGACGGGGAGCGCAGTGGGTTCGAGAACGCGGCGCGGGTCAACCGTCGGTTGCTGCAGGAGCGCTTCGGTCTGATGACCACCCGGCACCTCGAGCATGCGGCCACTCCGCTGCGCAAGAGCGTGATGGCCGAGATGGAGAAGGAGTTCCCCGACGAGTTCGCGGCCACGGCCGCAAGTACTTTCCGGGCGAGCTCCAACATTTCGGTCACCAACTCGCTGTATCACTACTACGCGTTGATGAGCGGACGCGCGGTGGCACAGACCGCGGCCCGGGTGAAGTACGTGGACACCACCATGAAATCCGGTCTCAAGGAAATGGATTCGCTGCTCGCCAAAAGATCGATGGACTTTTTCTGCCTCAACGACGGCAGCGCGCCCGAGATCGATCTCGAGCTGCGCACCGCGAAGGTGACGCAGTTCCTGGAGAACTACTTCCCCATCCCCGCACCCTGGGAGTCCTGAAGCGCTCTATACCCTTGGCTGTCTCACCGTCCCGGACGCGCGTGCGTCAGGTGGGACACCGATCCGGACCCCGGCCACTTCTTGAGCCCAACGCGATCGGGCGTGACCCGCTTCTTCACGAACTGGGCCTCGAGTTCCGGGTCGGCGGCGCCAGTGAACCGCCACAGCGTGGTGTCGGTCGTGCGTGGCGCCATCGCCCACGACTCGGCGCGGTACACCGCCCGAACAATGTTGTCCGCAAACACGATCACCGGAATGTTGACGGTCTCGCGAACAGCGTTCCCGGCCGCCCACGACTGACGTGCCATCGCGTAGATCTCATCCTGAGTCGCCCCCCGTTTCGCCGCTCCCTTCACCTCGACCAGGAAGCACGGCGTGGGTAGGTCCGGCACCGGTTCCGCCGCATACTGCAGCACCAGATCATCTACCGGTGCAGCCGTGAGCTCGAGAGTTTCGCCTGCGAGGTTGGTGAGGCCGGGAGTTTCGGTCTCCTGCTCGAGCAGGCCGAGCACGCCTGCGAGCGCCATGCGAACCCCGTCCGCGGCCCGATCGTCGTCGGTGGCCGTGATCTGATGCTGCACAATGTAGTGCTCCACCTCGTGGCCGGCGTCGTAGATGCTGCGAATACGCCTGATGCTCGCGGTGGTGACCTCGGGGCGGTCCGTCTCCTGGCCCTCGAGCAACTGACGACTCTCGGTCTCCTCCAGCGCCGCCCACACGTGGCCGAATACGCGGTTGCCGCGTCCACTCCCCACGTAGAAAACCGACCGGTTGCGTGGATCCAACAGCGCGTACACGTACACGCCCAACTGTTCGGCCACCCGCGCGGGCAGTGGTTTCGGGGCGGGACGAGTCTGATGAACCGTCGTCACGATCAGGCGCAGCGCCGCGAGCCTGAGGGCCACCGGGACACCGTGGCCGTCACCGTCGATCCGATCGAACAGCGCTGCCGATGCCGCCTGCACCGACGTGAACGTCCGCCCCACATTTCGCCCGAGGGCCGTGGCCACATCGGCGAACTGCGCCAGCCGCACCCGCGGATCCGGCGATGCGTCGGCCAGGTCGTTGGATGCGAGAAAGGTCTGGACCTCTGGCGAGGCAAGCCAGCGCGGTGTGATGTCGATCGGAACTGTCCAGACGGTAGCCATGCCCCGACTCTAGTGAACGTCGCCGTGAAAGTAGCTGGTCGCGCGCCGGCTACACCCGGTCGGCACTCACCGGCACCACCGGGAGTTCGCTGTCTGCGATCCGAACCCGGGCCGAGGCGAGTCGCCGCGCGGTCTCCCCTGCGGTGACGTACTCGCCGACGATGTCATGGCCGCCCATCGGGACGACGGAATGAACGATGGTGCCTGGGTAGACGTGCACCATGTTGTGGCCCTGGGCGCCGTCGCGTCCGCGCTGGGCTCCTGGCGGCACGGTGAGATCCTGCGTGTAGCAGGTGGCGGAGGCGACAGAGACGGGGATGCCGGCGAACGTCGCGGTCGTCGAGTAGTGAAGATGGCCTGCCAGGATGGCCCGCACATCGCTGCCGCGCAGTACCTCGGCGAGCCGCGTCTGGTCGCGCAACTCCACGAGCACCGCGAGATCCTGCACGCACGGAACCGGCGGGTGGTGCAGCGCCAGGATGGTGCCGTGTGGTGCAGGCGTCTCGAGTTCGGCTGCAAGCCAACGTAGTTGGGCCTCACAGATCTCGCCGTAGTGGTGTCCGGGCACCGTCGAGTCGAGGGTGATGATGCGCAGGCCGTCGACATCGTAGGTGCGATCGACCGGCCCGGTTTGCGGATCCTCGTCGAAGAGCACGGCGCGGAAGTGGGCGCGGTCGTCGTGATTGCCCATGGCCCAGATGACCTGCGCACCGAGAGAGTCCGCGACGGGGTCGACGAGGGCGCGAAGCTTCGCATAGGCGCCGGGTTCGCCCTTGTCGGCGAGGTCGCCGGTGAACACCAGCGCATCGGGCCTCGCCTGTGACGCCTCGATCTCGGCGAAGATCTGCCGTAGTCGGGCCTCGCTGTCGACCCCGCCGTAGAGCGCGCCGGGGCGATCGAGCAGGTGGGTATCGCTCAGGTGGAGTAGGACGTGTGATGGGCGCGGATACTCGGCCGTGCGCATGGTGCTGATCGGTCTCTCGCTTCCGCTCGCCCCCGACGTGCAGGTGCCCGGCTGGGGGCACCTACCCGGACTCCACACTAGCCAGGTGGACGCCCGGAGGCCGAAGGTGTGGCAGATCGACGCCTGAGCCTCGCGGCACGGCGGGTCGGACCCGGGAACCGGGCCGACCCGCCGTCCGGGGCTAGGATCCCGTCCGGATCCATTCCTCCAGGTGCGGCGACTCGGTGCCGATCGTGGTGCCGTCGCCGTGCCCGGTGTGCACCCGGGTCTCCGCCGGTAGCGCGAACAGTCGGTCGCGGATCGACCCGATGATCGTCGGGAAATCGGAGAACGAGCGCCCGGTCGCCCCCGGTCCACCGGAGAACAGGGTGTCGCCGCTGAACAGCTCGCCCGCCTCGGGCAGGTACAGGCAGGTCGAGCCCGGAGAGTGGCCGGGCGTGTGGATGGCCTGGATCTCCGTGCCCGCCACCGCGATACGCTGACCGTCCTCGAGCGGCAGGTGCGCGACCTCGGGGTGGGTCATCCGCCACAGCACGTCGTCGGCGGGGTGCAGCAGGATCGGGGCATCCAGACGTTCCGACAGCTCCGGCGCGACAGTCACGTGGTCGTTGTGCCCGTGGGTGAGCACGATCGCCTTCACCCGCCTGCCTGCGACCGCATCGATGATCGGCTGCGCGGTGTGTGCGGCGTCGACGATCACCACCTCGGAGTCGTCGCCGATCAGCCAGATGTTGTTGTCGACGTCCCAGGTGCCACCGTCGAGGCTGAACGTCCCCGACGTGACGACCCGGTCGACCCTCAGCGCGCCGCTCACAGCACGACCACCGAACGCAGCACCTCGCCGCGGTGCATGGACTCGAAGGCCTGCTCCACCTCGTCGAGCGCGATCCGCTCGGTGACGAACTTCTCCAGCGGCAGCCGACCCTGCTGGTACAGGTCCACGAGCATCGGGAAGTCGCGCTCGGGCAGGCAGTCGCCGTACCAGGACGACTTCAGTGCCCCGCCACGGGAGAAGAAGTCGATGAGCGGCATCTCCAGCGTCATGTCCGGGGTGGGCACGCCGACCAGGACCACCGTGCCGGCCAGGTCGCGCGCGTAGAACGCCTGCTTCCAGGTCTCCGGCCGCCCGACTGCGTCCACCACCACGTCGGCGCCGAAGCCACCGGTCAGTTCCTGTACGGCCTCGACCACGTCGTCGACCTCGGCGGCGTTGATCGTGTGGGTGGCGCCGAGTTCGGTAGCCCACTCGAGCTTGCGGGGGTCGCGGTCGATCGCGATGATCGTGCCCGCGCCCGCCAGCCGGGACCCCATGATCGCGGCGTCACCGACGCCGCCGCAGCCGATGACCGCGACGGAGTCGCCGCGGCCGACGTTGCCGGTGTTCATGGCCGCACCCATGCCCGCCATGACGCCGCAGCCGAGCAGACCCACCACCGCGGGATCCGCGGACGGGTCCACCTTCGTGCACTGACCGGCGTGTACCAGGGTCTTGTCTGCGAACGCGCCGATGCCGAGGGCGGGACTGAGCTCGGTGCCGTCCTGGAGGGTCATCTTCTGCGTCGCGTTGAAGGTGTCGAAACAGTACTGGGGGCGTCCGCGCTTGCAGGCGCGGCACTGACCGCAGACCGCCCGCCAGTTCAGCACCACGAAATCGCCCACCTCGACCGAATCGACACCCGCGCCGATGCTCTCGACGATGCCGGCCGCCTCGTGTCCGAGCAGGAACGGGTACTCGTCGTTGATGCCCCCGTCGCGGTAGGTGAGGTCCGTGTGGCAGACCCCGCAGGTCGAGACGGCGACGACGACCTCACCGGGCCCGGGGTCGGGGATGATGATCGTCGCGATCTCGACCGGCGCTCCCTTGGAGCGGGCGATGACACCCCGAACCTGCTGCGACATGGCGTTGTCTCCTTCGAACTCGTGTGGATTCATGGCGGTACGAGCGCCGGGTTCGACGGTAGTCCAACCGGCGTCCGCAGTGCCCGGACCGCGTCCAACGGAGATAGTTTGCGTGGACCGATGAGTTTTCCGATCGGCGGCGGTCTAACCGTTCGACGACCTCGGAAGCCGAGGACGCAGCGACGCAACCGATGACAGGAGCAGACAATGTCCCGCATGCTTTTCGTGAACCTGGCAGTGAAGAACATCGAGGCGACCCGGAAGTTCTTCGACGGACTCGGATTCGGGTTCAACGAGACCTTCAGCGACGAGAACTGTGCCTCGATGGTGATCAACGACCTGACCACGGTGATGCTGCTGCAGGAGGCGCGGTTCCGCGACTTCATCTCCGACGACATCTGCGACACCTCGAAGTCTCGTGAGGCCCTGCTGTGCATTTCCGCGGACAGCCGGGAGGAGGTCGACTCGCTGGTCGACACCGCCATCGGCGCGGGCGGCTCGGCCTGGATGGAGGCGCAGGACCAGGGCTTCATGTACGGCCGCGCGTTCCGTGACCTGGACGGGCACGTCTGGGAGGTCATGTGGATGGACCCCGCCGCCATCGGCTGACCGGATATTGTCGAACTGCGCGTAGACCCCGCACGGGCAGGACGGTCCGCATGGCCGAACCGATCGACGAGCAGTTCATCGAGTCCGTCGGGGCGATGGCGAGCCCGACCCCCTGGCGCTCGCCCGCCCCGACGGAACCCGTCCGCGAGGGTTCGGTGCTCACCGTGGCCCGCTGCCTGGAGCTCTTCGATGCCCAGCTCGGGAGCAGACACCTCGATCTCGCCGCCCGCGTGCTGCAGGCCGGTGGCGCGGGCTTCTACACGATCGGTTCGTCGGGTCACGAGGGCAACGCGGCGGTGGCGGGCGCGCTGCGGCCGACCGACCCGGCGCTGTTGCACTACCGGTCCGGCGGCTTCTTCCTCGAACGCGCGCGCCAGGTGGGCGGCGGCGATCCGCTGCGGGACGTGCTGCTCGGGGTGGTCGCGGCCGCCGCCGACCCGATCTCCGGCGGGCGGCACAAGGTGTTCGGCCGCCACGACCTCGCGGTGATCCCGCAGACCTCCACGATCGCCTCACACCTGCCGCGCGCGGTGGGCGTCGCGTTCGCGATCGGCAGGGCCCGCAGGCTGGGTGTCGATACGCCCTGGCCCGCGGATGCGGTGGCCGTGTGCAGCTTCGGGGACGCCTCCGCCAATCACTCGACGGCGGTCGGCGCGATCAACGCGGCGGCGCTGGGTGCGTACGAGGGTCTACCGCTGCCCTTGCTGTTGGTGTGCGAGGACAACGGCATCGGCGTCAGCGTGCCCACCCCCGGGGGCTGGATCGAGTCCGCCTACTCGGGCCGGGTGGGGCTCGAGTACTTCGCTGCGGACGGCTGCGACCTCGCCGCCGCCGTCGACGCGGCAACGCGCGCCGCACACTGGGTGCGCGAGCACCGGCGCCCGGCGTTCCTGCACCTGCGCACGGTCCGGCTGATGGGGCACGCGGGCTCGGACGTGGAATCGGCCTACCGATCTCCCGCGGTGATCGCCGCCGAACAGCGCCGTGACCCGCTGCTCGGCACCGCCCGGCTGCTCGTCGAGTCGGGGGCCCTTGCGCCTGCCGAGGTGCTTGCCCGGTACCGGCGCAAGCGCGACGACGTGCTGGCGCTCGCTCGCGAGGTCGCCCTGCTCCCCCGGCTGACGACCGCGGACGCTGTGATGTCGCCGCTGCGCGGACCGGACCCCGGTTCGGTGTCCGCCGGGGTCGACAAACCGGCCGAGACACGTTCTCGAGCACAGGTTTTCGACGGTGCACTGCCGGAGTATGCGGGTCGTCTCACCCTGGCGCAGTCGATCAACCGTGCCCTGCTCGACACCCTCGCTGCGTACCAAGAGGCGATGGTCTTCGGTGAGGACGTTGCCCGCAAGGGTGGCGTCTACGGCGTCACAAGGGGGCTCGCGAACCGGGCGGGTACGGCTCGGGTATTCGACACCCCGCTCGACGAACAGACCGTGCTCGGGCTCGCGCTCGGCGCGGGTGTCTCCGGGCTGCTGCCCATCCCGGAGATCCAATATCTCGCCTATCTGCACAACGCGGAGGATCAGATCCGGGGCGAGGCAGCGACATTGGGCTTCTTCTCGTCCGGCCGCTACCGAAACCCGATGGTGGTGCGGGTCGCAGGCTACGGCTACCAGAAGGGCTTCGGGGGTCACTTCCACAACGACGACGCGGTCGCCGTGCTGCGTGACATCCCGGGCTTGGTGCTGGCCTCCCCCGCCCGGCCCGAGGACGCCGCCCCGATGCTCCGCACCTGTGTCGCGGCCGCGAAAACCGAAGGCGCGGTGTGCGTTTTCCTCGAACCGATCGCGCTGTACCACGAGCGGGACCTGCACGAGCCCGGGGACGAGGGCTGGCTGGCGCCGTACGAGGGGCCGGGCGGTTGGGCTGCGGCGCACGTACCGATCGGGAGTGGACGCACCCACGGGGACGGAGCGGACCTGACCATCGTGACGTTCGGCAACGGACTCCGGATGAGCCTGCGGGTCGCCCGGCGGCTGCGCACGCGCGGCCTCGACGCGCGCGTGTTCGACCTGCGCTGGCTGGCACCGCTGCCCGTGGCGGACCTGCTCCGCGAGGCGCGGGTCACCGGGCGGGTGCTGGTGGTCGACGAGACCCGCCGGTCGGGCGGTGTCTCGGAGGGGGTGATCGCGGCGCTCGTCGACTCGGGTTTCGAGGGCGCGATCGCGCGGGTCACGAGCGAGGACAGCTTCGTCCCGCTCGGCGAGGCCGCGCGCCTGGTGCTGGTCTCCGAGGAGCAGATCGAGGCGGCGGCGGTGGGTCTGGTCGGCCGCAGCCGGTGATGGTCAGGGCCGGTCGAGCTCCATCGCGACCGCCCGCACCGGCGCACCGTCGCCGCCAGCCAGCTTCAGCGGCAGGATGCTGATCAGCGGGTCCGGGAAGTCGACGAGTTCGAGGTTGCAGAGGTTCTCGGCGATCACGCCGCCCGCTTTCGCGATCAGGTGGTGCGCCGGATAGTCCGTGTCCTCATCGCCGGACGGGTCGACGCTCGGCGCGTCGAGGCAGAACGCCCGCACCCCGCGCTCGAGCAGCAGCGCGCAGGCGTCGGCGCCGAGGAACGGGTGGTCGTAGTAGACGTCGGTGCCGTAGTGCCGGTCCCACCCGGTGTGGACGAGCGCGATGTCGCCGGTCCGCACCGATTCGGCGGGCCCGGCGATCATCGCCGCGGTGATCGGCTGCCGAGGGGCCAGTCCGCGCAGGTCGAAGACGACACCGCGACCGACGAAGAGCGACAGGTCCATTCGGTCGATCGGGGTGTCGCCGTCCCGCAGGTGTACCGGCGCGTCCACGTGGGTGCCGGACTGCGATCCCATCTCCACACGCAGGACGTTGTAGCCGTCGCGGGCCACGGTGCAGTGCGGTGTCAGCCTCGCTGCCGGGTCGCCGGGGTACACCGGCATGCCGGTGTCGATCGGGTGTGAGAGGTCCACGATCCTGCGCACCACGCTCACGGCCTCACCTCCATCGTGTGTCGACCAGTATCACCCGCGCAACGGGTACTCGAAGCCAGGAACGAGCCGCCCGGCGACCCAGGCGGCCACCAGCACGATCGCCACCGCGGGTATCAGGGTGTGCGGGAGGTAGCCCAGGCCGGGGCCGGTGAGCCCGATGCTGCCCGCGCACAGCGCCGCGGGGATGTGCGGCGCGCGCAGGATGGCCATCAGCGCGACCGCGGCGACCACCGAGGCCGCGACGGCGGCCTCCGACGGTCCGAGGATCGCGGTGGTGGGGAGCGCCGTCGCCGCAGCGGCCGGGTAGGCCCGCAGGATCGCTCCCGGCCTCGCGGGCGGTCCGGAGGGGGCGAGCGCGATCAGGGCTGCCGATGCCACGAACGGCAGCGCGAAGACCGCGAGGCCGAGCAGGTGTTCGGCCGTGGCCAGGGACGCGATGATGGTCAGTGCCGCCGCGGCCGCGCTGAGGGCCGAGGCGGTGGTGCCGCGGCGGGCGATCGTGGCGGAGGCGTTGGTGAGGACGGACATGGGGCTCCTTCTTGCAGGCGTTGCGGGATCAGAGGTTTCGACGGAGGAAGTCCCGGATCAGCTCGGCGATCTCCTGTCCGTGGGTCTCCAGCGCGAAGTGGCCCGCGTCGAGCAGGTGGATCTCCGCGTCGGGGAGATCGGTCGCGAACGCCTCGGCGCCTGCGGGGCCGAAGATCTCGTCGCCGCGGCCCCATGCGACCAGCGTGGGCGGCCGATGGGTCCGGAAGTACTCCTGGAAGGCGGGGTACCCGTCGAGGTTGAACTGGTAGTCCAAGAACAACTGGAGCTGAATCTCCTTGTTGCCCGGCCGGTCCAGGCCCGCCTGGTCCGTCAACCAGGTCTCGGGCGCGATCCGGTCCAGCCGGTCGGCGGGGACGCCGTGGGTGTACTGCCATCGCGTCGCGTCGAGCTCGAGGAGTTCGCGGACCGCGGGCTCGTGCTCCGCGCGGTTCTGCGCGTGCGCGAACAGCACGTCCCAGAACGGGGTGAATCCCTCCCGGTAGGCATTGCCGCTCTGAGTGATCAGCGCGGTGACACGCTCCGGGTGCTTGGCGGCGATCCGCAGCCCGATCGGTGCGCCGTAGTCCTGGATGTAGAGCGCGAAGCGGTCGATGCCGAGGCGGCCGAGCAGCTGATCGGTGATCTCGGCGAGGCGGTCGAAGCTGTAGTCGAACTCGTCGACCGCGGGCATCGAGGAGCGCCCGAAGCCGATGTGGTCGGGCGCGACAACGTGGAACTCGTCCGCGAGTTCGGAGATCAGGTTCCGGAACATGTGTGAGCTGCTCGGAAACCCGTGCAGGAGAACGAGGGTCGGGTTGTCCGGGTGGCCGGACTCCCGATAGAAGACCTCGAGTCCGTCGATGGTCGCGGTGCGGTGGCGGGTGTCGAAGCTGGACATGGTGGCTCCTGACTCTCTAGGGAGAACGAGCGTTCTCCCTCATGGCGTGTACAGTAGAGAACGATGGTTCTCCGCGCAAGTGTCGAGGTGAGAGATGGATCCGGATACCGCTGACACCCAGCTGCTCGACGCAGCCGAGGCACTGTTCAACGAGCGCGGCGTGCAGGCCGTCGGGATGGACGAGATCCGCACGAGGTCCGGGGTCTCCCTCAAGCGCCTCTACCGGCTGTATCCGGCGAAGGACCGGCTGGTCGAGGCGGTGCTGCGCAGGCGCGACCTCGTCGTGCGGGAGGAGCTGGCCCGGTTCCTGGAGCCGATCGACGATCCCCGTGACCGGGTCCTCGGCGTTTTCGACTACCTGGACGACTGGTTTCGGCGGGAGGACTTCCGGGGCTGCACCTTCATCAACACCTTCGGCGAGCTGGGCGGGGGGAACCAGGCCGTCGCCGACATCGCCAAGGCGAACAAGGCCGCACTGCTCGAGTGCCTGCGCGAGCTGGTCTCCGCCGCGGGCCTACCGGCGCCGCTGGCCGACCAGCTCGCGATCCTCGCGAACGGCGCGATGGCGACCGCCGCGATCGCCCGCTCACCGCTGCCCGCCCGGCAGGCCCGCGATGCCGCACGCGTGCTACTGGACGCGGTGAGCTGACGACCACGCGGGGGCGTCACCCTCGCCGGCGGATCCGCCGGTCGACCGCCCGCGCGGTCGCGATCGGGTCCCATACCTCTTGGCGGGCCCGTACGAGGGGGTAGCAAGCGAGTCCGAGGAGTGCGGCGGTGAGGTGGCCGACGTCGGTGAAGGTGACGCCGCCGAGCAGCGGCACCGCATAGAAGACGAGCACGCCGGCCAGGTAGACGTACCGCCATGGCGGGGCGATCCGATACGTCAGTACAGCGACCACGCCCGCGAGGGCATAGCTGACTCCGTAGTCGAGGGTATCGACCGCGGACTCCGGGGCGCGACCGTGCTGGATCGCCCAGTACAGGACGCCCTCGCTGATGTAGGTGGCGCCGACGTGCGCGATCACCACGACGACGAGCCACCGAAGCGTGCCGAGCCAGCGTTCGGCCGGCACATGGAAGACGTTGTAGACGACGAAGTAGGTGATCCAGCCGCCGCCCGCGAGCCAGAACGCGCTGGTGATCAGCACCCGTATCGGGTCCTCGGCCAGGTGGTGCAGGTTGGTCGACCGATTGCCGAGCACGTCGGTCAGGAGGTCCGGCGCCAGGTGGCGGCTCACCACGGTCGTCGCGAGCAGGATTGCCAGCCAGATGAACGTGCCCGGTGCGCGCCGGATGTAGGCCCACACGGCACGCGGCACGGAGGTCAGCTCCCGGGGGGTCGGTAGGTCGCGGGGCGCTTGGCCGCGTCGTCGATCTGCTCGGGGGTGAGCAGGGCGACGGTCACGGTGCGGGCCGCGCCGCTCGCGGCGGTGCGGATGCTCAGCGCCGCCGCGGCAACCTCGTCGGGCACCTCGCCGATGACGTAGAGGTCGTGGCCGCCGAACGCGAAGTGGCAGCTCTCGACGGTCCCGCCGACGCTCTCGACCGCCTGCACGATCGCGTCGCGGCGTCGCGATCCGCCTTCGGTGAGTAGGCCTTGTGCGCCATCGTGCGTGTAGCCGACCTGCCACAGGTACTTGGGCATGATGATGTCCCTCGGCTCGGTTTCTGGGGCGTATCCATCGTCCTCCTCCCGGCCGGGGACCGGTGCGGTATCGCGGAAACGACGACGGATCTACGCTCGGCTCATGGCGGAAGTCCGCATCGGGATCTCCGGATGGGCGTATCCCGGCTGGCGCGGCGATTTCTATCCCGCCGGCCTGGAGCACCGGCGGGAGCTGGCGTACGCCGCGTCCCGAATGGCGTCGATCGAGATCAACGGATCCTTCTACGCGCTGCAAACGCCCGATTCCTTCGCCCGGTGGCGGGACGCGACGCCCGACGGATTCGTGTTCGCGGTCAAGGGCGGCCGCTACATCACGCACATGAAGCGCCTGCGCGACGTCGACACCGCATTGGCCAACTTCTTCGCGTCCGGCCCGCTCGCGCTGCACGCCAAGCTCGGCCCGATCCTGTGGCAGCTTCCGCCCACGCTCGCATTCGACGCCGACCGCCTCGCCCCGTTCCTCGCCGCGCTGCCGCGGACCACGATGGCGGCAGCGGAGCTCGCCGGGCGCCACGACGACAAGGTGCCCGAGGGGGGTGTGCTCACCGTCGCCGATGCGCCGAGGCCGGTCCGGCATGCCCTCGAGGCGCGCCACAGCAGCTTCGGTGACCCGGAGGCGGTAGCGCTGATCGAGCAGAACGGGGTGGCCCTGGTGGTCGCGGACTCAGCGGGCCGGTACCCGATATTCGACAGGTGCACAAGCGATTTCATGTATGTACGGCTGCACGGTGACACCGAGCTCTATGCGAGCGGCTACGGCGACCACGTCCTCGACACATGGGCGACGCGGATCGGGGGTTGGTGCGCCGACGGGCTCGACGTGTACGTCTATCTCGACAACGACGCGCGCGGTCGCGCACCGTTCGACGCGATCGCGCTCCGGCGGCGCCTCGGTGGGGTCTGACGGGCCGGCGACGGGTTCCTCGCGGCCCGGTGGCTCATTCCTCGGGCAGCTCGACGCCCAGTGCCGCGGCCCGCTCGGCCACCGCCTCGGGGAAGACGTTCCGGAACAGGTAGGGGTCCTTGCCGATCACCCATCCGGGGGCGAGCCTGGTGGCGTACCGCTCGAAGTAGCCGAGCTGCTTGCCGAACAGGACCAGCTCCTCCGGGCTGGCGACTCCCCACTGCTTGCCGAGCTGGACCAGCGCCATGATGAGCGTGCCGAGGTTCAGTTCGGCCAGGTCATTGGTGAACACCGGGGCCAGGACGGCGGCCACCTGCATGCCGATCTCGGCGTCGCCTGCCTCGATGTCCGCGGTGTAGCCGAGGTCGCGGATGCCGCGCGCCACCCGTGCGAAATCGCCGTCGATGAGGTTGGCGTAGAACATGTCCCGCAGGATCGACCGCCAGACCTCGGGCAGCTCGCCGACGATGCCGAAGTCGAGGAAGGCGATGCGGCCGTCGTCGAGCGCCCAGAGGTTCCCCGCGTGCACATCGCCGTGGAAAGGGCCGTGGACGGTGATCGACTCGATCCACGCCTTGACGCCGCGCCGGATCAGCATCGTGGTGTCGTGATCGGCGTCGGGGACGAACCGGTCGAGGGGGACGCCGTGCAGCCGTTCCATGCAGATCACGTGCGGGCCGCAGTAGTCCCAGTACACCTCCGGCGCCGTCACTCCCTTGTTGTCGCCGAATGACCAGATGGCGTCACGAAACCGGGTCTGCCGGTCGGCCTCGACGGCGCTGTTGAGTTCCGTCATGGTGGCGGCGTGCAGGTCCCTGATGATGGCGGTCGCGTTCGCGATCCGGAAGAACTCGAAGAGTCGCTCGAGCAGTTTGGCGCCGCCGTACGCGGTGCGCAGGTCGACGAGCATGCGGTGATAGATGCCAGGCCTCTGCACCTTGATCACGGCCTCGCGGCCGTCGTGGAGTACACAGGCATGCACCTGCGCGACGGACGCCGCGGCCAGGGGCTCGTCGTCGAAGCTCGCGAAGATCTCGTCGACGCGCCCGCCGAGGTCGCCCTCGATGACCTCCCTCGCCTTCTGCGCGGACACCGGCGGCACGTCGTCGAGACAGCGCAGGCAGGCGTTGGCGAGTGGGGCAGGGAACACTCCGGAGGAGGAAGCCATCAGCTGCCCGAGTTTGACGAAGGTCGGGCCCAGCGCCTCGAAGGCGTTGACCACACCCTCCGACGCGGCGTCGGCCCAGGTCTCGCCGCGCCGCAGGAACGGCTTGGTGAGCACCGCGTACCCCGCGCAGGCGATGATCACCACCCCGACCACAAGGGCGCGCCACAGCTGGGCGGGGCCGAACTTGTTGAGGTCGGGCATGTGGACCGACAGCGCGGCCGGGGGCGGTCCCGACGCGTAGGGACCGACGGGACTCGAATGGTTGGACTGTGACACCGTTCACCTCGATTCGGGTCCAGCCAGCGTAGGGGTGGCGGCCTATTCCGTCGACACCCGGCCCGGGAGACACGGAGTTCCCGCACGTCGATGTTAGATTCCGACCACAACGTGGTCAGCCCGGGTGGCGGGTCTGCGGGCCCGAGCAGAGCTCAACGCGGAGGTGCCTTTGACACGCAGGCTTGCCGTTCTGGTCGCGGCCGTGGTGATCGGTTCCTGTGCGGTGGTCTATGCGGAGAAACCGGATGCCGTCGCGGCTCCGCTGGGTTCGGACCGAGCGGGGGCGAAGGGCAGCGGATCCTGTGCCGCCGACCTGGTGACCACCACGGCGGCGCTGCTGCCGGATAAGCTCGAGATCCCGGTGCCGTTGCCGGTGGTCACCGCGGTGCCGTTTCCGGCGCCGACGACCACCCCGACCCGGATTCCCGCGCAGGCGCTGCCGTCGGACCCCTGTGCGGATCCCTGCCCGGACCTGACCGACGAGGCGCCCGCCGGCCCGGACACGCTGCTGAAGGCGCTGCGGATCCCCGAGATCGGTTTCAAGTTCCAGCCTTTTCACCTGGGCATTCCGGTCCCCGGGCCGGATCAAGGGCAGCAGGCGGTCGCGCCGGTTCCGGTGTTCCCGCCGACGGAGGCGGCGACGCACGCGGCCCCGCGCCCCATCCCAGAGGTCGGCGCGGTCACCCGGGTCGCGAAGTTGACGGGTGCCGGCTCGATCAACCGCACGGACAAGCGCTGGCAGGTGAACGGAACCGATCTGGGCATCATGTGGGAGAGCGCGCCCGGCGAGGTCGCCGTCGCGTTCGGCGACACCGTCGGCCGGGGCTTCCACCCGCCTGGCGGCCAGGGCGGCGACTGGCGCAGCAATGTGCTTGCCTTCAGCAGCGACGAGAACCTTTCTGACGGTATGAGTTTCGACTCCATGGTGCAGGACGATCGCTGTCACGCGGCGGAGCTGCTCAGCAGCAGGAAGCTGGACAACGTGGAGATCACCACCATTCCCACCTCGGGCTTCGCGATCGGTGAGCGGCAGTACATGAGCTATATGTCCATCCGCACGTGGAACAGCATCCCCGGCACCTGGTTCACCAATCACGGCGGCATCGCCTACTCCGACGACCACGGCCAGACCTGGGCCAAGGATCCGTATGCGCGGTGGGACAACATATTCGGGCTCTCCAACTTCCAGGTGAGTGCGATGGTCCCGCAGGGCGAGTACGTCTACATGTTCGGCACCCCCAACACCCGGCTCGGCGACCTGGGGCTGGCCCGGGTGCCGGTCGGGGAGGTGCTCAACACGTCGGCGTACCAGTACTGGCAGAACGGGGTCTGGACGCCGGTCGGTGGACAGGCGGCCGCGACGCCGGTGGTGCGCGGCCCGGTGGCCGAGGTGTCGGTCCGGTACGACGAGGTCCGGCGGGTCTGGCAGATGGTCTATCTGGACACCGCCAGGACCGCGATCGTGCTGCGTGAATCCGACTCGCCGCAGGGGGAGTGGTCGGAGCCGGCGCCGCTGGTCAGCGTCACCGAGTACCCCGAGCTGTACGGTGGCTTCATCCACCCCTGGTCGACAGGTGACGACCTGTACTTCACCATCTCGACGTGGTCCGACTACAACGTCTTCCTCATGCGCGCCGAGCTGAACTGAGTCGGATCACTCTGGACTCCAGGAGTGTGGCGGTACCGGAACATGGTGCCGCCACAACGAATTCGAAGGAGCAGAACCACCCGATGTGGCCCACCGAATGGCCGTCCGCCGCCCGTGAGATCGCCGATGCGACCGACGTTGCCGTCGCCGCGGCCCGCACCGCCGAACCCGAGCCGTTCGCGGAGGCATCCGCCCGGCTCGCCGCCCTCGATCAGGAGCAGGTCACCGTGGTGCACGCGTCGATCGTGCGCGAGTTGCTCGAGGAGTTGCATCCCGACGGTCTGACCGGTGACGACGTGCAGGCCGTGCTCGAGCGCTGCGCCCGGTCCGCCGCGTCGTGGGTGACCGATCTGGACGTGTCGGTGCTCGTCGTGGTGCTGACCGGTGCGCTGGGACTGACCGACCCAGACGAGGACCCGCGCCCGCTCGCCCGCGCGGACCTGCCCCGGTACGCGACCCTGGTGATCGCGGACCTGCTCGCGGCCGCGGACGCGCCCGGGTCGGGCTACATCCGGCGGGCGATCGGCGAGGTCGCCCGCGCACAGACCGTCGAGATGCCCTGAACCGCTAGCCGTGCAGGATGTTCGCGGCCGCGATCATCGCCTCGACGGACGACTCCGTCGCGGTGTCCGCGAGGCCTGCCGCCCAATGCCTGCGCCCGTCGTGCTCGCACAGCAGGAAGGTTGCGGTGCGGCCGTCGCCGACCTTCAGCTGGTGGAAGGAGAGGATCTCCATCGGCAGGCCTGCGTCGTAGAGCATCGAGGTGAGCGCCGCGATCGGCCCGGCCGCGGTGGCCTCTGCCTGGTGGATGGTGTCGCCGAGGGCGAGCGTGGCCCGGAACTCGGAGCGGCCGGCGCCGAGGGCGTGCGCGGACCATCGGCCGAAGCGGATCGGACCGCCGGTCGGCGAGTAGGTGGCGAGGAAGGTGCGCCAGCTCATGCCGGCGGCCTCGGTGCGCAGGGCGCGGGGGAGCGGGAGGCCGAAACGCAGCGCGAACGGGTCAGACGCAGGGGTGGTGGCGGCGTGCGAGGCGAATGCCTGAAGAGAGTTCATTGAAGCGGTCTTCCTGGATGGAGAGGAAGGACCAACAGATAGCTCGACGACCCGCAGCGAGGGGTCGGTCCGAATCAGACCCCGCTACGGGCGGAATACGAGCTTGATGCGCTTCATGGGGTCCGAATGTAGAGGCGAAACCGCGATGACGCAACTGTGGCAGAGAATCGCCCCGCGAAATTGAACGCTTGTCCATATGTAGTTAAATAGTTGGACGTTTGTTCATATAAGTATCTACGCGCGAACCGGCCCTGTGCCGGGCCCGGGCGACAGCCCTTCGGCGTCGCCCCTCGTGTCCCCTGTTTCACTCGATCGGAGGATCTCAATGTCCCGTCCCATGATGCGTCGCATCGCGTCTGTGGTTGCCGCCACGGCACTGATCGCCGGTGGTCTCGCGATCGGCGCGGGTACCGCTGCGGCTGCCCAGGCGCCCTACTCGGCCACCAAGACCACGAGCAACATCAAGGTGACCAAGAGCGTCGTCGGTGACGGCACGGTCGCGCCGGGGCAGAAGGTGACCTACCGGACCACCATCGCTACCACCGCCCATCCCGATCGGTTCATCAACCGGGTCACCGACTTCCACCCGGCCGGCTTCAAGTACGTCAACGGGAGCGCGAAGCTCACCGCCTGGCACCTCGTCGGCGGCGTGAAGACCGAAAACGTGACGCCCGAGGTCGACGTCAACAACAACACGGTCTCGGTGCCCAGCACCGGGATGGCGATCTCCCAGACCGACAGCAAGACCGTCACTTTCGAGGTGACCTACCTGGTGCCGGAGAATGCGCAGATCGGCACCGCGCCCGACAGTGGCGTGTCCTTCGACGTGTCGGGCTTCGCGACCACCCAGACCTTCAACCCGATGGGTGTGAGCGCCACCATCCGTGCTCTCAACCCGGGTGAGGCGGTCGCCACCGGTTCTTCGGAGCTCGGGCTCGGATCGTCCGACGGCGAGGGCGGCACCAGCGGCTCCGCGGGATCCGCGATCGTCGAGAACCCGACGGGCTTCGTCGTGGATGTGCTGCGCGGGGTCGTCGGCAGCTAGTCGCACGCGCCTGAGCAAAGGGCCGTCCGGATACTCCGGACGGCCCTTGTTTTGTCTAACGATTTATCAAGTGCGACAGTAGTTTTCGAAATCCTGCGCGAACGCGGGTGTCGGTCCATACGATGGCGCGACGCACGTTCGGGTCCTGGGTCTCAGCGGTACCGAGGTGTCGTGAGTCTGTCCCCGACGAATGGAGATCCCGCATGTCCCGTCCCACGATGAGCCGCCTCGTATCCGCAGTCGCCGCCTCCGCCCTCCTCGCAAGCGGCGCCCTGGCCCTCGGCGCGGGCGCCGCCTCGGCCGCACCGAACCTGTTCGACTTCGGCTCCACGGCGGGGGGACCGGCTCAGCTGGATCTGGGCTCCAGCTCGAACGGTCAGGAGCTGCCCGCCTCCGCCACGGTGACCACCGACAATCTCGCGGTGACCAAGGCCGTCGTCGGCAGCAACAAGATCGCGACCACCGGTCAGGTCACCTATCGGACCACCATCGCGGCCACCGGCGGACCGGACCGGCTCATCAACAAGATCGCCGACATCTTCCCGTTCGCCCTCAGCTACGTGTCGGGGAGCGCCACCGTCACCTCGTGGCAGGACGGCCAGATGAAGACCGAGGGTGTCGTCCCCGCCGAGGCCAACGGGCGCCTCGCCGTGTCCGAGGATGTCGGCTGGGTCGTCTCGGCGACGGGCAACAAGACCGTCACCTTCGAGGTGACCTACCGCGTGCGCACCGACATCTCGTTCGACATCGACGTCTTCGACAGCGGCACCGCGATCGAGGTCAGTGGCCAGGCTGCCCAGGAATGGCCCGATATGGGTGTGAAGATCGGGCTGCTCGGACCGAGCGGCTCCTAGCCGATCGCGGCCGGTCGGCAATGGGTCCATCCGGAGCCATTGCCGCTCAGGCCATGTCGTCCTCGTCGCCGGGGGTCACCCGCCGCAACCCGCGGTAGGCCTCCGCGGGGGTGCGGCGGCCTGCGACCACCGCCTCGACCTCAGCGGCGATCGGCATCTCGACGTCGTAGTCGCGGGCCAGCTCCATCACGGTCGGGGCCGTCTTGACGCCCTCGGCGACCTGACCGAGCTCGGCGAGGGTCTGCTCGATCGTGAGCCCGCGGGCGAGCGCCTCGCCGACGCGGCGGTTGCGGGAGGCCGGGCTGATGCAGGTCGCGATCAGGTCGCCGACGCCGGTGAGTCCGGCGAACGTGCGCGGGTTGGCCCCCATCGCCTCGCCGAGCCGGGTCATCTCGGCGAGCCCGCGGGCGAGCACCATCGCCCGGGTGTTGTCCCCGACCCCGAGGCCGTCGGCCATGCCCGCGGCGATCGCCACGATGTTCTTGAGGATGCCGCCGAGCTCGCAGCCGAGCACGTCGGTGTTGCGGTAGACGCGGAACACCGGCGAGGCGAACAGCGGCTGCAGCGCGGTGGCCACCCGGTCGTCCTGGGTCGCGACCACCGAGGCTGCGGCCAGGCCGTCGACGATCTCCCTTGCGATGTTCGGTCCGGCCAGCAGCCCGACCGGATGACCGGGCAGACACTCGGCGATCACCTCGGTGGGCCGCTGCCTGGTCCCGGGCTCGAGCCCCTTGGCCAGCGACAGCACCGGCACCCATGCGCGAACCCCGTTGGAGATCTCGCTCAGCGTCGAGCGCACCGCGTGCGAGGGCACCCCGACCACCAGGACGTCGGCCTCGTTGGCGGCCTCGGCGATATCGGAGGTCGCGCGCAGGTCAGGCGAAAGGGCCCGGTCGCCGAGGTAGCGGGAATTGCGATGCTCGGAATTGACCTCATCGGCGGTGTTCGGATCGCGGGCCCACAGCAGCGTCGGGGTGTTCCGCGCGGCGAGGCCGGCGACAGTGGTTCCCCACGAGCCGGCCCCCAGCACCACCACCCGTACCGGCCGCGCCATCACCGATCACCCAGTCCGCCATCGACAATTGCGATCATCGATTCAGGTTCCCACCCGCGCCGAGGGCGCGGTGCGGAATCCTGGAAACTCGTTTGACGGTCAGGGAGCGACGACGCCCGCGATCGGGATGCGTCCGCCGACTGCGACTCGGAAGTCGACCATGGCGCGCTGCAGATGGTCCGGCGAGGTGACCACGACGGCGCTGGTGGCGCCGCGCTGAGCGAGGATCGCGTTGGTGTTCCGCGCGTTCTCGACCGTGGAGCGCGAGGTGTATTCCTCGGTGATCCGGAATGCGGGGATGCCGTGCCCGATCAGCCAGTCGCGCATCGCGCGGGACTCGGTGATTTCGTTCTGCGGTACGCCGCCGCTGACGATGATCGGGGACAGCGGGTAGCGGTGGGCGACCTGCAGGGTCGCCTGCATCCGGGACTCGAGCACCGGCCGCATCGTGCCGTTGGGGAACAGTCCCGCGCCGAGCGCCACGATGTTGGTGCCGAACGGATTCAGGTCGAGGACCACCGGGAACTGGGTGGTCAGGGTCTCGAACCGGGTGCAGGCGAGGATCGCATCGCGAGAGGGTGTCTGGCAGCCGCCGACGGTCGAGAGCACGCCGTTCACCAGCGTGGTCGGTGTCACGTCGGCATTCGCCGTGGCGGGCAGGACGGCGCCCGCCGCCGCGGCGATGGCGGTGGCGGCGAGGATCCTGCGGGCGAGCAGAGACGGCGAACGAAACGACATGACACTCCTTTGGACGAACGGCTCCTCCCCCGCAGGAGGTGACGAACGGGGTTCAGTCTGGACTAGGACCCGTATCCGTGTTGGGGCTTTCGGAAATCTGCACTCTCCGACCGCCATTCAAACACGCGATACCGCAAGATGTCGGTTAGGACGTCCTCGGCGTTTCAGTCCTCGGCCTTCGCCAGCGCCGACGGCCACCAGATTCGTTTGCCGATGTCATAGGAGAGGGCGGGAACCAGGACGCTGCGCACGATGATGGTGTCGAGCAGAACGCCGAAGGCCACCGCGAACCCGATCTCCGCGAGGAACACCAGCGGCAGCACACCCAGCACCGCGAACGTCGCGGCGAGAACCACACCAGCGGAGGTGATCACGCCACCGGTGACGGCCAGCCCGCGCAGCACCCCGGAGCGGGTTCCATGGGTGAGCGACTCCTCCCGCACCCTGGTCATCAGGAAGATGTTGTAGTCGATGCCGAGCGCGACAAGGAATACGAAGGCGAACAGCGGGAAGGCCTGGTCGGCGCCTGCGAAATGGAACACGTGGGTGAAGAAGAACCCGCACACGCCGAGTGTGGCTGCGAACGAGAGCACCACGGTGGCGATCAGGATCAGCGGCGCGAGCAGCGCCCGGAGCAGGATGGCGAGCACCAGGAAGATCACCACGAGCACGATCGGGATGATCAGGTTCCTGTCGTGCACCGAGGCGGTCTGCACGTCCAGGGTGGCCGCGGAGTTCCCGCCCACCAGGGCGTCGGCGCCGGGGACGGCGTGCACCGCGGTGCGCAGCCGCTCGATGGTCTCCAACGCCTCCGGTGAGTCGTAGGAGTCTGCGAGCGTGGCGGTGACAACGGTGCGGCCGTCGATCGGCTGCACGGTCAGCTGTGGCGGCGGGCAGCCGGTCGGCGCGGCCGCGGGGGCGCCGGTGCCCAGGTTCAGCCCCGCAACCTTGGCGTAGTCGATCTGCAGGCACACCGAACCCGGGGCCGTTGCGACACCTTCGACCCCGCCCGCGACGGCGATCACCTGCTCGGCGGCGTCGGCGTCGGTCATGATGACGGCCGGCGCGCCGGTGCCCTGAGGGAACTTGGCATCGTAGATCGCCTGACCCTGGGCGGCCTCGGGGTTGTTGGTGAAGTTCTCGGTTGAGGTGAGCCCATCCGTCTGTAGGCTGCCGATCCCGATGGCGCACAGCGCGATCAACAGCACGGTGGTGCCGATCCACGCGGGCCGGGCCCGGTTGCCGACAGCGGTGGAGATCCGGCCCCACGTGCCGTGCGCGGTGAGATCGGCGGCGTGGTCGACGTGCGGCACGCGCGGCCAGAACACCCACCGGCCCGCGGTCGCCAGCGCCACGGGGAGGAACGTCATCATCACCAGGTAGGTGCAGGCGATGCCGATGGCGGTGACCGGACCGAGGCTCTTGTTCGAGTTCAGTTCGGAGAAGGTCAGGCACAGCAGTCCGAGGATGACGGTCACCGCGGAAGCGGTGATCGCGGGAGCCGATTCGCGCCAGGCCCGGATCATCGCGTCGAACCGGTTGGGGTACGCGTGAAGTTCTTCCCGGTACCGCGCGATCAGCAGCAGCGCGTAGTCGGTACCAGCGCCCAGCACGAGGACCATCAGGATGCCTTGGCTCTGGCCGGTCAGCGTCAGGATGTCCTGCTTGGCGAGGAAGTAGATGACCATCGAGGAGAGGCCGAGCGCCAGCATCGCGGACAGCAGCGGGAAGATCCAGAGGACCGGGGAGCGGTAGACGACCAGCAGGATCAGGATCACCACGAGGAGGGCCGCGCCGAGCAGCGCGCCGTCGAGTCCCTGGAAGGCGTCGATGAACGCCACGAGTAGCCCGCCTGGGCCCGCTGGCAGCACCTCGAGTTCGGCGGCGGCGGCCGAGCGGGCCGCGTCCATCACATGCTGTTCGGTCTCGGCGAGGACATCGCCCTGGACCTGCGTGCCGTCGGACTTGGCCACCAGCGGCACGAACAGGGCCGCGGTGGTGCCGTCCTCGGAGTACTGGACCGGGGCCATGCCGGTCTTGTCGACACCAGGAACCTGCGTCACCGCCGTCGCGGCGTCGGCGATCGACTCCTTGTCCTGCTCGGTCAACGGCCCGTCGCGGTGGAACACGACGAATCCCGGGATGGTCTCGACCGTGACGAACTTCGCGGATTCGTCGGCGACGATGGTCGATTCGGCGGAGGCGGACAGATAGCTGGCGTTGTCGTTCTTCTGGACCTCGGCGAGCTTGCCCTGGAATGAGCCGCCGACGCCGCCGGCCAGGAAGGCGATGAGCGCGATCGCGATGACGGTGAACACCGGCCAGCCGCGCCGGGGCTTCCGGGGCGTCACCGTCGAAGGCTCGTCGCTGATGTCGAGTTCGGCCATCGGTTCTCCTCGAGAATGCCCGTCATCGCAGGTCTCCAACGGGTTCAAGTAGACCACGGGGTGGGTCGGGGGATCCGGGATTCCCCGGACCGATTCACGTTTCCCGACACAGTGACGGGAACATGTTCTAACTTGGTCCTCGCTCCGGCGCGCCGACCGCGCCACCACAGAGAGAGGGGACAGAGTCGATGACCGCAGGTCGTTCGGATCAACAGACGGGGGGCGTCTCGCGCAGAGGCTTCTTGACCGCCGTGGCGGGGTCAGCCGCCCTCGCCGGACTCGGCTGGACGCCCGCGCAGGCGATCCCGTTCGGCGACGCCAGGGCGACGCTGCCCACACCGCCCGACTTCCCCGACGGCATCGCCCTCGTTCAGCAGGGCTACGAGAACTGGGCACAGGAGATCCGGTTCGACCAGGTCTGGACCTGTACGCCCCGGGACGCGCAGGACGTGGTCCGGCTCGCGAACTGGGCACACGCCAACGGCTACCGACTGCGGCCGCGAGGGACCATGCACGGGTGGAGCCCGCTGACCCTGGAGGCCGGCCAGAACGTCGACCGGGTGCTGCTGGTGGACACCATGGCGAGACTGAACGCCATCGCGGTCGACGCCGTCGGCGCCGCCGAGGGTCGTGCCACGGTCACCGCGGGCGCGGGCGCCACCGTCGAGACGATCCTCACCGAGCTGCAGGCGCACGGACTCGGCTGGGCCAACGCACCCGCGATCGGTGGGCTCACCATCGCGGGGGTGCTCGCGATCGACGCGCACGGGGCCACGCTGCCCGCGGACGGCGAATCCGCGCTCCCGGGGGCATCGTTCGGGTCGCTGAGCAACCTGGTGACCGCGATGACCGCGGTGGTCTGGGACGAGGCTGCCGGTCGGTACGAGCTGCGGGAGTTCAGCAGGGCCGACGCGGCCATCCGGCCGCTGCTCACCCACCTCGGCCGGTCCTTCGTCACCTCGGTGACGCTGCAGGCCGGACCCAATTACCGGCTCCGCTGCGAGTCCGTCACCGACATCCCGTGGCGCGAACTGTTCGCCCCGGCAGGGTCACCGGGCCGGACCTTCGAGAGCTACGTGGCCCGCTCGGGTCGTGTCGAGGCGATCTGGTTCCCCTTCACCGAGACGCCGTGGCTCAAGGTGTGGACGCCAACCCCGGTCAAGCCGCCGCAGTCCCGGGAGGTCACGGGGCCCTACAACTACTGGTACTCGGACAACCTCCCACAGGCGGTCACCGATCCACTCGGGCTGATCACCAGGGGGATCGGCAGCGCCACACCGTTGTTCGGGCAGGCGCAGTTCGCGACCATCGCGTCCGGTCTCGGCACCACCGGGACCGCCGACCTGTGGGGCTGGTCCAAGGACGTGCTGTTCTACCTCCGCGCGACGACCCTGCGGATGAACGCGGGCGGCGGTGTGGTGATCACCCGCAGGTCCAACATCGCCCGGGTGATCAACGAGTTCACCGGCTGGCATCACCGGCGTCAGCAGGAACTGCGGGCCGAAGGCCGGTATCCGATCAACGGGCCCTTCGAGGTGCGACTGTGTGGGCTCGACGACCAAGGCGAGGTGACGGTGGAAAGCGCTGGTGCGCCGACCATCTCGGCGCTGCGTCCCCGACCCGACCACCCCGAGTGGGACACCGCCATCTGGATGAACGTGGTCGGCGTGCCCGGCACGCCGGGCCAGGCCGCGTACTTCCGCGAGATGGAACTGTTCATGAGGGAGAACTACAGCGGCGACTACGCCACGTTCCGGCCGGAATGGGCCAAGGGCTGGGCGTTCACCGACCGGGCCGGGCACTCCGACGGGCCGTCCATCGACTCCGTCATCCCCGACACCTACCGGGACGGGGTGCCCTCCGGCGACAACTGGGACACGGCACGCGCCGCATACAACGCGCATGACCCGCACCGGATCTTCAGCAACGGCTTCCTGGACAGACTGCTGCCATGAGCTACCGGCCCGACCTGGGCCGGATGTGCTCGAAGATCAGGATCGTCTCGGTCGCCGCGACCTCCGGGCGCGCGGACAGGTGGTCGAGCACGAAGTCGCGCAACGCGCCGGTGTCGCGCATCGCGACGTGGAGCAGGTAGTCGTCGGCTCCCGCGATGAAGTAGACGTCGAGCACCTCGGGCGTCGCGGACATCCGTTCCGCGAACTGCGCCATGTGTGGGCGTGCGTCGGCGCGCAGCCGGACGGAGATCATCGCCTCGAGGTCCCGTCCGAGGGCCGCCGGGTCGATGTCGGCGTGGAAGCCCCGGATGACGCCCTTCTCGACCAGCGCGCGCACCCGGGCCAGGCAGGTGGAGGGCGCGATCCCGGCCAGGTCGGCGAGCGCGTTGTTCGGGGTGCGGGCATCGCGGGTGAGCTGGGCGAGCAGGACGTGATCGATCTCGTCGAGCCTGACCGCCCGAACATCGTTCGGGCGGGCACCCCGTGAGGTGCCTTGAGTCGAAGATTCCGCAACCATGTGCCGATTCTAAAGAATTATCAGCACAAATCTGTGCATGGAATCGAGGAAAATTCATACTTGACCCAGCGTCGATCACGCTCACCCACACCGAACCGCCCCCGAAACCCGAGGAAGTGTCATGAGGATCGGAATCCCCCGCGAGGTCAAGAACCACGAGTACCGGGTCGCCATCACACCCGCAGGCGTCCACGAACTCGTCTCCCGCGGCCACCAGGTGTTCGTCGAGCAGGAGGCCGGTGCCGGTTCTTCCTTCGCCGACGCCGATTACCGCGCGGCCGGCGCGCAGATCTTGGCCGACGCCGACGATGTCTGGGCGTCCGCGGAGCTGCTCTTGAAGGTGAAAGAGCCCATCGCGGAAGAGTATTCGCGGTTGCGTCCTGACCTGGTGCTGTTCACCTACCTGCATCTGGCGGCCTCGAGGGAGTGCACGGACGCGCTGATCGCGGCGAAGACGACCGCGATCGCCTACGAGACCGTGCAGGCCCCCGACGGTTCCCTGCCCCTGCTCGCGCCGATGAGCGAGGTCGCCGGGCGGCTCGCGCCCCAGGCAGGCGCCTACCACCTGATGGCCAGCTCCGGCGGCCGCGGCGTCCTGATGGGCGGCGTGCCCGGGGTGCGCCCGGCCAACGTGGTGATCCTGGGTGGCGGGGTGGCCGGCCAGAACGCGGCGGCGATGGCCGTCGGGATGCACGCCGATGTCACCGTCCTGGACCTGAACGTCGCGCGGCTGCGCGAGCTCGACGACCGGTACAACGGACGGCTGCGGACCGTGGTGTCCAACGCCTTCGAGGTGGAGCAGGCGGTGCTCGGCGCGGACCTGGTGATCGGCGCGGTGCTGGTGCCGGGGGCGAGGGCGCCGAAGCTGGTGTCCAACGAACTGGTGTCCCGGATGAAGCCGGGTTCGGTGCTGGTCGACGTCGCGATCGACCAGGGCGGGTGCTTCGAGGACTCGCGTCCGACCACCCACGCCGACCCCACCTACCGGGTACACAACTCCGTCTTCTACTGCGTCGCGAACATGCCGGGCGCGGTGCCCCGTACCTCCACCTTCGGGCTGACCAATGCCACCCTCCCGTACGTCCTCGAGATCGCGGAACTGGGCTGGCGCCGGGCAACCGCCGCCGACCGGGCGCTGGCCGCCGGGCTGAGTACCCACGACGGCGAGGTGCTCTCCACCGCGGTGGCGGACGCGCACGGCTATCGCGGCTTCGCCAACGGCGCGCGGGTCACACCCGACCTGGGGTAGGACACGCGCACGGTCGCGCACCGCCTACCCTTGGCCGCGACCGGAAGGAGTGCGCAGTGACCGAGGCAATCGTGGTGGCGCGGGACGGGGACATCGTCACGTGGACGCTGAACCGTCCGGAGACCCGCAACGTCATCTCCGAGCCCGACATGATCGAGGCCTTCGAGGCGGCGATCGCGGACGTCAATCGGGACGTGACAGTGCGCGCGGTGGTGTTGACCGCGGCCGGGCCGTCGTTCTCCTCTGGGGGCAACGTCAAGCACATGCGCGACCGCGAGGGCATGTTCGGCGGCTCACCCGTGGAACTGCGCGGCGGCTACCGGCACGGCATCCAGCGGATCCCCCGGGCGCTCTATCACTGCGAGGCGCCGGTGATCGCCGCGGTGAACGGCCCGGCCATCGGGGCGGGCTGTGACCTTGCACTCATGTGCGACATGCGGATCGCGGCGACCACGGCCACCTTCGCGGAGAGCTTCGTCAAGCTCGGCATCATCCCGGGCGACGGCGGTGCCTGGTTCCTGCCGCGCGCGGTCGGGCAGGCGCGGGCCGCCGAGATGGCCTTCACCGGCGACGCGATCGACGCCGCGACCGCCCTCGAGTGGGGCCTGGTCTCCCGGGTGGTGGAGCCGCATGAGCTGCTGTCGACCGCCCGTGCGCTGGCAGAACGGGTCGCGGCGAACCCGCCGCAGGCCCTGCGGATGACCAAGAAGCTGCTCCGCGAGGGGCAGCACCAGAGCCTGGAGAGCCTGCTCGAGCTGTCCGCCTCGATGCAGGCGCTGGCGCACCACACGCACGATCATCAGGAAGCGGTGGCCGCGATGCTCGAGCGCAGGCCGCCGCGGTTCACCGGGGCGTAGCCGGGCCAGGGGCCGGGTGCCCGCCGCGGACCCGGCGCGGGCCCTTCGCAATGTCGGGGGGCCACCGTAAGGTGTCGGACGTGATCATCGTCAGCACGGACGGCTCCTGCCTTCGCAACCCCGGCGGCGCGATCGGCTGGGCGTGGGTCAACCACATGGGGCCGAGCCGCTCCGGCGGCGAACGGTCGGGCACCAACCAAATTGCCGAGCTGCGTGCGCTTTTGGAGGCCATCCGGGCCCATCCGGGTGACGAGCCGATGCTGATCGAGTCCGATTCCCAGTACGCGATCAAGTGTGCCTCGGAGTGGGTGTCCGGTTGGAAGCGCAAGGGCTGGCGTACCGCCTCCGGCGAACCGGTGAAGAACCTGGACCTCGTGCGCTCCATCGACGAGGCGATCGCCGAGCGGACCGGCCCGGTGCGCTTCCGTTGGGTCCGCGGTCACGTCGGCAACCACTACAACGAGGAGGCGGACAAGCTGGCCGGGGAGGCCGCTCGTGCCGTCGCGGCCACCGTCGCTTCCGCCCCTGCGCCCGCCCC
Organism: Rhodococcus sp. PvR044; assembly: GCF_040548995.1. NCBI lineage: Bacteria > Bacillati > Actinomycetota > Actinomycetes > Mycobacteriales > Nocardiaceae > Rhodococcus > Rhodococcus sp. PvR044. Next base: position 74,091 of record NZ_JBEPSX010000002.1, on the reverse strand, counting down.
GCGGGCGAAGGCCACGACGCACTCCGCGCCGGTGTCGCCGGCGAAGAAGGTCTCGCGAGCCAAGTCGGTGGCGGCGCACACCGTCGTCCCGAACGAGAAGGAGCCGACGCTGTTCGAGGTCTCCGAATCGGACGAGTCGCTCACCCTCTTCTGATCAGAGGTCGAACAGCCGCGCACCGTTGCCGTGGCACACGGCGCTGACCCACGCCGCACCCAGGTCGAGCCGAGAAACCGCCTCCAGGGCATGGGCATACGGGTAGGGGATGTTCGGGAAATCGCTGCCGAACAGGATCCGCTCCTGCAGGTCGAGCAGTCGCGGAAGGTCGGCAGGCAGCAGCGGCGCGGCATCGTTGATGAAGTCGGTGAACGCCATCGTGGTGTCGAGCAGCACCCGGTCGTGGCGCTCGGCGAGTTCGAGGAACTCCGCGTACTCGGGCATGCCCATGTGCGCGATGACCAGACGCAGCCGGGGATATCGGGTCAGCAGCTCCGCGATCGGTCCAGGGCCCGTGAAGCGTCCGGGCGCGGGCCCTGACCCGCAGTGGATCACGATGGGGGTGCCTGCGTCCTCGAGGACGCCCCACACGCCATCGAGCAGCGGATCGTTCGGGGCGTAGTCGCCAACCTGGATGTGCGACTTGAACACCCGGGTGCCGTTCTCGAGCGCCGCGGTGACGTACTCGGCGGCACCGGGCTCGGGATAGAAGGTGGAGGTGTGCAGACAGTCGGGGTTGCGGGCCGCGAACTCGACCGCCCATTCGTTGAGCCACGCCGCCATGTGCGGCTTGTGCGGATAGATCATCGACGTGAACGCCCTGACCCCGTAGGAGCGCAGCCGGTCGAGCCGGACGTCCTCCTCGTGCCGGTAGGCGATGGGCCATTCCATGCCGGTCAACGGTCCGGCCGAGTCGAAGTACCTCCACACCTTGTCCATCACGTTCTTGGGCATGAAATGCGTGTGCACGTCGACGATTCCGGGCAGGTTCCACTGCTCGCGGAACGCGGTCACCGCGTCGATGTCGGCCTGCCGGGATTCGGGTTCGTCGATCACGTGACCCACCCTGTCATGCCCGGTTCGGCACTCAGAATCCGCCGTCGACCCGGACCACGGCACGGCCGGTGTAGGTCCCGGCACGTACCCGGTCCAGCACCTGGGAGACGTCCCGGATCGGCACCTCGTGCGCGATCGAGGTCAGATGCCGTGGACGCAGATCGCTCGCGAGGCGAGCCCACAGCGCACGGCGCTTGTCGATCGGCAGCTGCACGGAGTCGATGCCCAGCAGGGAGACGCCGCGCAGGATGAACGGCAGCACGGTGGTCGGCAGTGCAGATCCGCCGGTCAGCCCGCTCGCCGCGACCACGCCGCCGTAGCGGACGGTGCTGAGCACGTGCGCGAGCGTCGTGCCACCAACGCAGTCGACTGCGGCCGCCCATTCCGCCTTGCCGAGCGGGCGGGGCTTCGCGTCCGGGTCCTCGGGCAGCCGACCGATGACGGACGCCGCGCCGAGCGAGGACAGCAGGTCCGCGGCCGTGGGCTTGCCGGTCGACGCGACCACCTCGAACCCGGCAGCGGCGAGCAGGTCGACGCTCACGGTGCCGACGCCGCCGCTTGCGCCGGTGACCAGGACGGGCCCGTCGGCCGGGGTGATGCCGCGGTCGAGGACGGCCTGCACGCTCATCGCCGCGGTGAAGCCCGCGGTGCCGATGGTCGCCGCATCGCGGGGGGAGAGGTCCGAGAGCCGGACCACCCAGTCGGCGGGGACCCGGGCGAACTCGGCATATCCACCGTGACGCCCGGTACCGATCTCGTATCCGTGCGCGAGGACCAGGTCGCCGGGTGTGAACGAGTCGTCGTCGGAGGCGACGACCTCGCCTGCGAGGTCGATGCCGGGGACGATCGGGTACTCGCGCACCACCCCGCCCCGCGGCGTCACGGCGAGGGCATCCTTGTAGTTCACGCTCGAGAAGTGCACCTTGATGGTGACCTCGCCGGGCGGCAGCGCACCGGTGTCGAGGGTGCAGGGGGCGAGCGTGATCTCCCCGTCCTGGTCGCGTGCGATGTAGGCCGAGAACGTCGTCGTCACCGTTCCGAGCCTAGGGCGTCCGCCACCACGGGGCCAGGCTTCTCCTTGCGCTCCGCGAGGAATCCCACCGCCTCGACGACCAGGACCGGTTTTGCCGCGCCCTCCCGCTCGAAGGTCAGCTTGTTCAGGACCTGCGCGCCCCCGGCGATCTCGTGTACCGCGGTGATGGTGGCGCGCATGCGAATTCGGGACCCGACCGGTAGCGGCGCGGTGAACCTGACCTTGTTGTAGCCGTAGTTGAGCGCGTGCGCGAAGCCGTCGAAGGCGATCAGCTGCCCGGTGAAGAACGGGCCGAGCGAGAGGCTGTAGTTCCCGTGCGCGATGGTGGTGCCGAAGGGGCCGTCGGCGGCCCGCTCGGGGTCGACGTGGATCCACTGGTGGTCTCCGGTGGCGTCGGCGAAGGCGTCGATTCGCTGCTGCGTCACCTCGTGCCAGTCGGTGGGGCCGAGCACGGTCCCGATCAGCGCGGTGAGCTGGGCGAGGGTGCTCGGCCGGACCGGGTCGACGCTCGAGTTCGTCATGTCTGTCGCTCCCATGCTCCGCGTGGCATCACGCCTTCCTCTCAGTATGGGCCGCCGGAGGGGAGCAGGCCACGCACGGCGACGACCCGCGTTGCCGTATAAATACGGCATGTCAGGATCGGTTTCCGGGGATGATCGCGACGATGCGCCACCGTCGATGGCGCGGTCGGGTCTGCTTCGTGAGCTACCCGTCACCGAGCGCGGGCTGCGGACCCGGGCGGCGTTGATCGCGGCCGCAAGAAGGGTGTTCGAGCGCTCGGGCTACCTCGACACCCGCCTGATAGACATCACCAAGGCGGCCAAGTGCTCGGCCGGGACGTTCTACACCTACTTTGCGAGCAAGGAAGAGATCTTCGCCGCGGTTCTCGAGCTGGCGCAAGAGGACATGATGCACCCTGGCATGCCGCACGTGGCGGCCGAGGACGATCCCGCCGCGATCATCGCGGCCAGCAATCGGGCGTACTTCGAGGCCTACAAACGCAACGCGAAGCTGATGGGCCTGCTCGAACAGGTCGCCAGCATCGATCCAGAGTTCCGGGTGCTGCGGCAGCAGCGGGCCGACGCGTTCATCCGCCGCAACGCCCGCAGCATCGCGAATCTGCAGCAACGCGGACTCGCGGACCGGGATCTCGATCCGTTGCTGGCGTCGTCGGCGCTCTCGGGCATGATCAGCCGCCTCGCGTTCGGGTATTTCGTGACCGGCGGCGAGGTGGCGTCCCTCGATGACATAGTCGACACCGCCAACCGCCTGTGGGTGAACGCGCTCCGCATCGCCCCCCGCGGCTGACGCCGCACCACGCTTCTCTGCTGGTCAAGGGGTGAAACGGGCCGCATAGTTGAATCTGAGTCCGAATTCAACTATACAGTTCGACAACGCTCGGATCAGGTCTCACCGCGAGGAAGAGGAATCGTTGTGAAGGTTGCGCAGAGGGTCGCCATCGTGACGGGCGGCGGGGGCGGTATCGGTGGCGCGCTCGCCGCACGGCTCGCCGCCGAGGGTGCGAGGGTCGTCGTCGCGGACCTCGACGAGGCCGCCGCGCTCGCCGTCGCCGCGAGTGTCAACGCCGAGCACCCAGGTTCCGCGGTCGGCTCGGGCGCGGACGTCTCCGACACGTCCGCCATCCAGCGACTGATCTCGCTCGCCGAGTCCGAATTCGGGCCGGTGGACCTGTATTTCGCGAACGCAGGGATCAGCGGCGCGCCTGGGCTGGAGGCGACCGAGAGTGACTGGGACCTGTCGATCGACGTCAATTTGCGGGCCCACATCCGGGCCGCGCAGTTGTTGGTCCCGCAGTGGCTCGAACGGGGCGAGGGCTACTTCGTCAGCACCGCGTCGGCGGCAGGCCTGCTGACCCAGATCGGTTCCGCCACCTACTCGGTGACCAAGCACGCCGCGGTCGGCTTCGCGGAGTGGCTCAACGTGACCTACGGCGATCGCGGGATCCGGGTCAGCTGCCTGTGCCCGATGGGCGTGAACACGAAGCTGCTCTACGAGGGGGAGGAATCCGGGGACGCCCGAGGCGTCGCGGCGACGCGGGCCGTGACCTCCGCGGGCGACGTGCTCGAACCGGCGCAGGTCGCCGACGACGTGCTCGCCGCGATGGACGAGGAGCGCTTCCTGATCCTCCCGCACGCGGAGGTGCTCGAGATGTACCGCCGCAAGGGGGCCGACTACGACCGGTGGTTGCGTGGGATGCGGCGCTTCCAGGCCGGACTGCTGCCGGGCGCCTGATCGCCCCTCCACCATTCCTTCCTCCCCACCTGTCAGGAGTTCACATGTCCCTGTTCGATGTCTCGGACCGCGCCGAGAAGATCCGGGCCGACCTGCTCGAGTTCATGGACTCGCACGTCTACCCGGCGGAAGCCGTCTACGAGGAGCAGATGCGGGCCGTGGGAGACCCCCACTTCCAGCCGCCGATCATCGAGGAGTTGAAGGTCGAGGCGCGAAAGCGGGGACTGTGGAATCTCTTCCATCCGCATCCCGGGACCGGGGCCGGCCTGACAAACCTGGAGTACGCGCCGCTGGCCGAGATCATGGGTCGCAGCCACCTCGCCTCCGAGGCATGCAACTGCAACGCACCCGACACCGGCAATATGGAGGTCTTCGAGATCTTCGGTAGCGATGAGCACCGCGAGAAGTATCTGAAGCCGCTGCTGGACGGGAAGATCCGCTCCGCCTTCGCGATGACCGAGCCCGACGTCGCCAGCTCCGATGCCACCAACGTCGAGATGCGGATGGAGCGCGACGGCGACGAGTTCGTCCTCAATGGCCGTAAGTGGTTCGCTTCCAACGCAATGCACCAGAACTGCCGGGTGCTGATCGTGATGGGCAAGACCGATCCGACAGCCGAGATCCACCGCCAGCAGTCGATGCTCGTGGTGCCGATCGATGCACCCGGTGTCACCGTCGTGCGCAACCTGCCGGTTTTCGGCTACCACGATCGGGAGGGCCACGCGGAGATCACCTTCGAGAACGTGCGGGTCCCGGTCAAGGACGTGCTCAAGGGTGAGGGCGAGGGCTTCGCGATCAGCCAGGCCCGCCTCGGCCCCGGCCGCATCCATCACTGCATGCGGGCGATCGGGATGGCCGAGCGGGCGCTGGAACTGATGTGCAAGCGCGCGCAGTCCCGGGTCACCTTCGGCCGTCCGATCGCGGACCGCTCCAACATCCAGGACTGGATTGCGGAGGCGCGCATCGAGATCGAGATGACCCGCCTGCTCACGCTCAAGGCCGCGTACCTGATGGACACGGTGGGCAACAAGGAGGCGCGCACCGAGATCGCCGCGATCAAGGTCGCCGCCCCGCAGATGGCCCTGAAGATCGTCGACCGGGCCATCCAGGTGCACGGCGGGGCGGGCGTCACCGACGACTTCCCGCTGGCGATGGCGTACGCGCACCTGCGGACCCTGCGCCTCGCCGACGGGCCCGACGAGGTGCACAAGCGGGCCATCGCGAAGCAGGAACTGCGCAAGTACCGGGCCAACCGGCCCGCCGGGGCCTGAGGTGGGCGAGACCGTCGGACTCGACCCGGCCGCGGTGACGCGGTGGTTCGGCTCGCTCGGGGTGGGATTCACCGCCCCGCTGCGCTTCGACCGGATCGGGCTGGGCCAGTCGAACCTGACCTTCCTGGTCCGGGATGCCGAGGACCGCAGGTGGGTCCTGCGGCGCCCGCCGCTGGGGCACCTGCTCGCCTCGGCACACGACGTGGCACGGGAGGCGCGGATCATGGCCGCGCTCGCCGAGACCGAGGTGCCCACGCCCCGGATCTTCGGGGTCGCCCAGGACCCATCGATATCCGAGGTGCCGCTGGTGTTGATGGAGTTCCTCGACGGCCAGGTCGTCGACACCATGCCGATCGTGGAATCGCTTGCCCCGCAGCGTCGCAGGGACATCGGGGTCTCGCTGCCGCGGGCCCTGGCCAAGATCCACGCCGTGGACCTCGAGGCGACCGGCCTGACCGACCTCGCCAGCCACAAGCCGTACGCCCAGCGCCAGCTCAAGCGGTGGGCCGGCCAGTGGGAGGTCACCAAGACCCGCGAACTGCCCGAGCTCGACGACCTGACCAGACGGCTGGCCGCGGCAGTCCCGGAACAGCGCGAGGTCGCGCTGGTGCACGGAGACTTCCACCTGCGCAACGTGATCGTCTCGCACGAGACCGGCGAGGTGATCGGGGCACTGGACTGGGAGCTGTCCACGCTCGGCGAGCCCCTTGCCGACATGGGCAGCATGCTCGCCTACTGGCCGGAGCCCGGGGAGGACGCGATCGGCGACTTCCCGGCATCCACGGTGACGGGTTTCCCCACCCGAGCGGAGCTCGCCGGGCTCTACCTGGAGGAGACCGGCCGAGACGCCGAGGCGTTGAAGTTCTGGCATGTGCTGGGCCTGTGGAAGATCGCCGTCATCGCCGAGGGTGTCATGCGCCGGGCCATGGAGAACCCACAGAACAGGGCGGCCGCGGGCACACCCACCGCCGAACAGATCGAAGCGCTCGTCCGCAAGGCCCGCGACGTCGCGACGGACGCCGGGATCTGATCGATTCTCGCCCACCATCCATCGACGTAGTTCTCAGGAGAGGCATCATGAAGGCTTGGCGCGTCAACGAACTCGGCGAACCCCGCGACGTACTGAGGCTCGAGGAGGTCGCCGACCTCGCGCCCGGCCCCGGCCAGCTCATGGTCCGGGTGTTGGCTGCGCCCGCGAACTTCCCCGACGTGCTGCTGTGCCGCGGCGAGTACCAGATCAAGCCGCCGCTGCCGTTCACCCCCGGCGTCGAGTTGTGCGGTGAGGTGGTCGCGGTGGGTGAGGGTGTCACCCGGTTCGCGGTCGGGGACCGGGTGATCGGCAACCCGAGCCTGCCGGGTGGCGGGTTCGCGGAGCTGGCGGTCATGGAGGAGTCGAACACCTTCCCCGCACCCGCCGCTCTGGATGATGCCGAGGCGTCCGCGCTGAGCATCGGCTACCAGACGGGCTGGTTCGCGCTGCACCGCCGCACCCAGCTGCTGCCGGGCGAGACCCTGCTGGTCCACGCCGCCGCGGGCGGGGTGGGAAGTGCGGCCGTGCAGTTGGGGAAGGCCGCAGGCGCGAAGGTGATCGGTGTGGTCGGCGGGCCCGACAAGGCCGAGTACTGTCGTCGACTCGGGGCGGATCTGGTGATCGACCGACACACCGAGGACATCGTGGCGGCGGTCAAGGACTTCACCGGCGGCCGCGGCGCGGACGTGGTGTTCGACCCGGTCGGCGGCGATGCGTACACGAAGTCCACGAAGTGCATCGCCTTCGAGGGCCGGATCATCGTGATCGGGTTCGCGGGCGGCACCATCCCACAGCCGGCCCTCAATCATGCGCTGATCAAGAACTACTCGATCATCGGGCTGCACTGGGGCCTGTACAAGGCGTACAACCAGCAGGCCATCGACGACTGCCACATCGAGCTGACCCGGCTCGCCGACGAGGGGGTGATCAAGCCGCTGATCAGCGAGCGGCTCTCGCTCACCGAGGTGGCGGACGGCATCGGCAGGCTCGGCGATGGCACCACCGTGGGGCGGATCGTGTTCCAGCCCTGAATCGGAAGGAACGACTGATGGCTGACGGTGACCCCGAAGCGATCGACTCGTTGACGCTGCTGCGCGGCGTCAACGAGACCGCGGGATGATCGACACCGCTTGTGGTTTCGCGGCGGCGACAGTAGTCGGGCAGGTGCTCGCCGCGCAGTGTTCGGTGAACTTTCTGTCCCCGGCCGTCGGCGACGAGTTCGTCGCGCGCGCTGTGGTGGTGAAAGCAGGCAAGCGGCAGGTGTTCACCACGGCCGAGTTGTATGCGGAGCGCGACGGAGCGAGCAAGCTCGTCGCGACGGGCACAACAATATTGGCGGTACCTGCCTGAATTCTCTGTAGTGCAACGGGATTCGCGTTCAGAACGGCGGTGGTTCGTCCAGGTCGATGACGAGGATCGGTCCTGCCGGGTTGCGGGGTTCGGGGTGCCGTGTGCCTGGTGGCACGTGGCTGTCGAGTAGGTAGGCGAGGTCGTTCTCGACGGTGCGGCCGCTGTTGCCATAGGCGAGGTCGCGGAGCGTGAAGTCGTCCGCAGTGTCGTGATGGTCGTGGTTGTGCTCGTCGTCCGGGTCGGTGAAGGGGCCGTTCGGTTCGGTGACGGTGATGGAGCCGTGTGGGTCGGTCCACCGGAGTAGGCCGGATCCGAGTTGTGTGACGGTCCAATAGCCCTCGGTCTTGAGGCGGTGGTGTTTTCGGCAGAGGCAGGCCAGGTTTTGTTCGACGGTCAGCCCGCCGTTTGCCGGGTTGGTGTGGTCGAAGGGGATTGTGTGGTCGAGGTCGCAGTCCTGCGCACGGGCGGTGCAGTTCGGGAAGCGGCAGGTGCCGTCGCGGGTGCGGATGATCTCGGCGAGGCGTTTGCTGGGTTGGTAGGTGCGGGCCTCGCGGGAGATCTTGCTCCGGTTGCGGATGCTGGACGGGGTGATGCCTGCGGCCATGAGAGCATTTCCGACCCCGAGGATCGGTCCGTGCGGGTTGGCGACGCTCCTGCGGCCGGAGACCCAGGGTTCGTCGGTTTCTGTTGTGCCGTTGAACAGTTCGGGTGCGGCAGCGCGGAGTTCATCGAGGAGATCCTCGATGAGGCGTGCGCGATCCTTGCCGGCCAGCGTCAGGACCTGCTTCCAGGTGCCATCGGCGGCGATGTCGCGGGCGAGGTCTGCGTCGATCGCGCCGTAGCCGTGGAGGTAGCCGGGGAGGTTGTCGAGGCCGAGCAGGGTGGTGGCGGAGACACCGACCATGATCGTGGCCTTCTCCCGTGGTGCGCGTGTGGTGACGTCCTCGGTCCCTAGTCGTCCCGTCACCTTCGTGGCGGTGCAGTGCTCGCGTCGGCAGTGGCAGGGCAGGTGGTCTGCGCCGTCGGTGAGGGAGATGAGTGCGTCGGCGCGGCGCTGGGCGTGGGTGCGGGGGTCGTCGGCGCACACCTGCAGCGACATCTCGCGTAGCCGCATGGACAGGCGTTGGGCACCGACGGTGGGGAGCAGTCCTTCCAAGGTGGACATGCCGTCGTCGGAGGCGTGGGTGCGGACGTCGCGATCCTCCTCGGCGCGTTCGCGGCGTCGGTGGACCCCGTCGGGGTCGTATCGGGCGATCAACCGCCGTGCGCGTTGCTTGAGCTTGGTCGAGGTCAGGTGATCGCCGTCGGACAGCAGTCGGTTCTCGATGTCGTCGAGTTTGTCGTCGGAGACGTTCGCCAGGGCGTCGACGATGGCGCGGGTCTGGGTGAGGTCGATCGTGCCCGCGGCGAACGCGGCCGAGACCCGGTGCAGGCGCAAGCGAAGCTCGCAGCCGAGGTCGATCATTCGGGCGGCGGCGCCTTCGGTGACGTGCAGGATCGCGGCGATCTCGACGTGGGCGAATTCGCCATGGTGGGCCTCGTTCTTGCCGCGGCGGGCGTCTTCCTCGCAGCGGGTGAGGTAGAGGGCGGTGAGGGCATGGATCTCGCGGAACTGTTCGCGGGCGATGTGGGCGTGGTGTTCCTGCAGCGTTGCCGGTTGCTCATGATCCGGCACGCCGTCGAGTAGTCCCGATGCCGACCCGCTATCGAACATATGTACGAGTCTAGCGAAGGTTGCCTACGGAATCCAGGGATTGCCGGCGAAGGATCCTGCCGAATGTCACGAGTTCGGCTGACGCAGTACGGGCTTGTCGATCTGTTCGCGGAGGATGTCGCCGTGACCTGCGTGCCTGGCGAACTCTTGGATCATTGCGAGCAGCGTCCATCGCATGCTGACCTTTCCCTCGCGGGGATTGTCCTTGGTGTCGTCGAGGTCGAAGCGGGACACGATTGCACGTGATCGTTGGCTTGCGCGCTCGAACTCGGCGATGACGTCTGCCAGCGACTCGTCGTCGGCGACGGCAAAGGTGCCCTCGTCGCGGCGCGAGTATCCATCGCATTCGGATTCTTCGAGTCCCGCCCAGAACCGTTGGAACCAGATCCGTTCCGCGGCAGCGGCATGCTTGATCAATGAGATCGGCGTCGTCAGCGACGTGACGAGTCGTCGGCGGGCATCGGCGTCAGACAGGCCGCGTGCGGTCTCGATGAGTGCTTCGCGGTTGCTGTCGAGCATGTTCTCGATGATCGCTCGCTCGGTGTCGTCGGTAATCTGGTCGGTGGTCATAGTTTTCACTCCATCTAGTTGTGGGTTGAGGTCGCGGTGGGTGTCGGTCGGGCTGAATGACACAAAGGTGGTGCAGCGCCGATTGGTGTCGGGAGAGTCACGAAGCGTCCGGTGTCAGGAAACGGCCGGGAAGAAGGAGGGCAATCGATCCGCTCGTCGCGAGAATTGCGCGCGGAGCGTGGAGAGGAGGCAGGGCCGGCGTCAACGCCGTGGCTCAGGCCTGTCAGGAGGGCTGCTGCCCGGGGTCAGCATATCGCAGAGTTTCATTCCGTGCTGCATGTCGATCGGCAGCTCGGACCATCTTCGTTGTTGTTCGCACCGATTGCTACCCGGACCGCAAAAGAGGGCATCCGGTGGTCGGTCGGGGAAGTCGACCACCGGATGCCCTCTGTTGGAGCGGAACTCCGTTGTTTACCGCTCGATTCCCAGCTCTCGCAGCTGCTCCCAGTAGAGCTCCACGTTGCCGAGCTTGACGTCCTCATAGCCGCGGACGACGTCGGGCAGTGCGGCGATCGTGGTGGCCCTGTCGTAGTTGGCCGAGTCCAGTTCGTCCGCGAGCCGCAGCACCATTGCGGTGTAGTGCGTCAGCAGTTCGCGCTCGACCTTGCGGACGTGGGCGTAGCCGAACGGGTCGAGCTTGGTCCCGCGGAGCACCTTGCCCTTGGCCAGCATCTTCAGTGCCACATGCGACTTCGGGCGGAGACCGATCTTCTTCTTGCGGCCCAGTGCCCGCAGGGCGGGCGGGTGCAGCTTGTAGGTGAGGTTCTCGCCGCCGGGGACCTGGGACGCGACGTCCTCGAGGAAGGCGGGATCGACAAGCATCCGTGCGACCTCGTACTCGTCCTTGTACGCGGTGAACTTGAACAGTCCGCGGGCGACGGCCTCGCTGAACTCCGTCCGGTCGGTGACCGTACGCTCTGCGGTCCAGATGGACTGCACCGCATCGATGTACCGGCGCGCGACCTTCGCGTTCTGGAACTCGACCAGCTCGCCTGCGCGAAGCTCCACGAGCCTGCGGACCTCACCGTCGAAGGTGGAGTCGGCGAGCAGGTGTGCCGGTGCGACGGCGGGGGTGCGGGCGACCCGCGAGGTGACCGCGGCGAACGCATCCGGATCGGCGAGCGCGACTCGACCCCAGCGGAAGGCGTCGATGTTCGCGGAGACCGCGATGCCGTTGATGCCGATGGCCTCCTCGATGGCCTCGGCGGGCAGCCGCAGGCCACCGCTCTGGAAGGCCGCGCCGATCAGCAGGAAGTTCGCGGCGGCGGTGTTGCCGAACAACTCCTGCGCGGCAGCCAACGCATCGAAAGCACTGAGCGACTTGGATGCCGAGCCGAGGCGGTCGAGCAAACCCTGCTCGTCCGGGTACCGGACGGACTTGTCGTAGACCATGTCGCCGGTGGGGGTCTGGCTGGTCGACGCGACCGCGACCGTGGTGTCCGCGCTGCCGTAGCCCAGGTTCTTGTTGTCGGTGGCGGTGAGGAGGTCGAAGGCGACGATGCAGTCGGCGCTGCCCGGCGTCAGCCGGTTCGAGGGCTCGAGCGCACCCGGGGAGAATCGCAGGTGCGAGACCACCGGTCCGGCCTTCTGGCTGAGACCGATCTGGTCCAGGGACTCCACCTCGTAGCCGGCGCGCAGGGCGGCGGTGGCGAGCACCTGGTTGACGGTGACGATGCCGGTGCCGCCGATGCCGGCGAGGAAGACGTTCTGGGTCGAGGTCAGCTCGGCGAGATCCGGCTCGGCCACGAGCGGCGGCACGGGGCGCTCGACCCGGGCGGACTTCTTCTTGCCCGGCACCACCTCGACCGTGACGAACGACGGGCAGTCGCCGTCCAGGCAGGAATAGTCTGTGTTGCACGAGGTCTGGTCGATTCGGGTCTTACGGCCGAACTCGGTGTCCACCGGCTGCACGGACAGGCAGTTGCTCTTGGTCCCGCAGTCGCCGCAGCCCTCGCAGACGGCCTCGTTGATGATCACGCGGGTGTTGCGGGTCGGCAGGGTGCCGCGCTTGCGCTGACGGCGTGCGTCGGCGGCGCAATGCTGGTCGTAGATCAGCACGGTGACGCCCTCGACCTCGCGAAGCTCCTTCTGCGCCTCGTCGAGGCGGTCGCGGTGCCACAGCTTGACGCCCTTGGCGAGCTGTCTCTTGTTGTGCCGCTTGGGGTCGTCGGCACAGATGATGATCCGCTTGACGCCCTCGGTGGTGAGCTTGTGGGTGAGCTTCGCGACGGACAGCGCGCCCTCGGCGTCCTGGGCGCCGGTCATCGCGACGACGTCGTTGTAGAGCAGCTTGTAGGTGATGTTCACCCCGGCCGCGACGCAGGCCTGCACGGCGAGCTGGCCGGAGTGGAAGAAGGTGCCGTCGCCGACGTTCTGGAACAGGTGCTTGACGTCGGTGAACGGCGCCTGGCCGATCCACTGGCTGCCCTCGCCGCCCATCTGGGTCAGCCCGGTGACGGCGCTGTCCTCGCGATTGGAGATGGTGACCATGGTGTGGCAGCCGATGCCGCCGCCGCCGATCGATCCCTCGGGCAGAGCCGTGGATCGGTTGTGTGGGCACCCGCTGCAGAAGTAGGGGGTGCGGGTGGCGGAGAGCACCTCGAGCGAGAGTTGCGGGGGCAGAGCCTTCTTCAGTTCCACCCGGTTCTTGAGCACCCGGCGGAGGGGGCCGAGCAGCCGACCGGCGGTCAGCTCGCCGTCGACGGGCATCAGCGGCCTGCCCGCGGCATCGCGCTTTCCGAGGATCTGCGGGGTGTGCTCGCTGCCGTAGAGGATCTCGCGGATCTGCGTCTCGATGAAGGCCGTCTTGTCCTCGACCACGATCAGCTGCTCGAGTCCCGCGGCGAACTCGCGGACCTTCTTCGCGCCGAGCGGGGTTGGCATGCCGATGCGCAGCAGCCGGATCCCGGCGTGGTGCAGCGCGGCCTCGTCGACGCCGAGGTCGAGCAGGCCCTGGCGCAGCGAGTCGAAGGTGGTGCCGGTGGCCGCGAAGCCGATCGTCGCGCCGGTGGGGTCGACCTCGATCACATCGAGATCGTTGGCCTCGCCGTACGCGCGCACCACCTCCCAGCGGGGCCCGTACAGGTCGGCCTCGGCGATGACACTGTCCGTCGGCACCGCCATCGGGCGCTGCTTGTAGACGAACGGCTTACCGTCCCATTCGATCTCGGGGACGGTGATGTCGATGTTCGACACCCGGCCGTCGACCGTCCAGGCGCCGTCCGCGACGTCCGCGACGACCTTGAGGGCGACAAGGCAGCCGGAGGCGCGCGACAGCGCGACGCCGTGCATGCCCATCGTGATCATCTCTTCGGCGTTGCGGGGGAACAACACCGGAATCCCAAGCGCGGCGAGGGACCGTTCGCTGACCGCGGGGACGGTGGACGACTTGGAGGCGGGGTCGTCGCCGACGAGCAGCAGCACGCCGCCCTTGGGGTTGACCCCGTACATGTTCGCGTGCCGCAGGGCATCGGTCGCGCGATCGACGCCGGGGCCCTTGCCGTACCAGACACCGATGACGCCGTCGTGCGTCGCCTGCCCAGCGGGAAGGTCAGCCTGGCTGCCCCAGACGGCGGTGGCGGCGAGCTCCTCGTTGAAGCCGGGCACAAAGGTGATGTCGTGCTCGGCGAGCACCTGAGGCATCCCGTGCAGCATCTTGTCGACGCCGCCGAGCGGGCTGCCCTGGTAGCCGGAGACGAAGGTCGCGACCCGTCGGCCCGCGCGGATGTCGTGGACGTGCTGCTCGACGAACTGGCGCGCAATCGCCTGGACGCCGGTCAGCAGCACCGGGCCCGACCCGGACCGGTAACGGTCGTCGAGGTCGTAGGGAGCGGGCAGCGCCGCCGTCGGGGTGACGGGACGATCGGCCAGTTCAGTCATCGCGGTCCACCGTTTCTTCGCCGCATCGGATCACGTTGCGCGCATAAATCGGGCATCAGGTGTAGCAATGATTTGCCCAGGTGGTGTGACCGTCAACACCCGCTAATTGAGCTGAAAGATATGATCAGTTGTGACCCACAACACTGGAATGAGGTCGACATTGTGATCAGCATCGATCGACTCGACGCGTCGCTGCTCAAACTGCTCACCGACGATCCGCGCGCCGGGGTGATGGAGCTGGCCGCCCGCCTCGGCGTCGCCAGGAACACCATCGCCTCTCGGATGCGGCGCCTTGAGGAGACCGGAGTGGTCACCGGGTACCGCCCGGACGTCGACCTGCCCACCCTCGGGCTGCCGGTGCAGGCCTTCGTCGGTGCCGAGCTGGAACAGGGCCGCATCAAGGACGTCATCGAGGACCTGCGCGGGGTCCCGGAGGTGCTGGAGGTGCACACCACGACCGGTCGAGAAGACCTGCTGATCCGGATCGCGGCGCCCTCGCACGAGGAGTTGCTGCACGTGCTCGAGAGCATCCTCGGCCTCGACGGCGTCGCGCACACCACCACCACGCTCGCGCTGACGACGCCGGTGAAATACCGGACGCAGCCGCTGGTCGATCACATCACCCGCGAGGCGGGCCACGGTCGGTCGGCTGCGTCGTACCGAGGCGACGGCTGACGGATACGACCAATCGGTGGATGACATGTACATGCTGGATGCCCGTTGTTTGACTGGACCTGTCGGTCTCATATGAGGACGACAGGACACGGGAGGTGTCTCATGTCAGCTGAACAGAACATCGAGATCACGAAGAAGGGATACGCGGCCTTTTCGGCCGGGGACGCTGAGGCGGCGATGGAAGCCCTCGCGGACGACATCGAGTGGATAGTGCCCGGTGACAGCGCGGTCAGTGGCACCTACCACGGCAAGGCCGAGGTCGGCGGACTGTGGATGAAATTGGCCGAGAAGGCCCTGGCGACCAAGCCCCAGCACTTCTTCGGCGATGACGAGAGGGTCGTGGTGCTGACCCAGGTGACCGCGGGCGGGGAGAGCTGGGACGCCGCCGATGCCCTCACGTTCAGGGACGGGAAGGCCGTCAAGATCCAGACCGCGGGCGACACGGTCAAGTACGAGAAGGTGTTCGGTTCCCGCTAGCGGGCTCGGGTCGTGAGGTCACGCGCGTCAGCCGGCTGACGGCGACCTATGGTCAGAGGATGACCATCCCCGCCGCGCATCCCGATGTGGTGGAGACGACGCTGGTCAGCGCTCGACCGCTGGCGCTGGCCGGCACTCTCGCCCCGCTCGGCCGCGGCCGGTACGACCCCTGTCACCGGACCACCGCCGACGGCGCGCTCTGGCGGACCTCGCTGATGCCGACCGGCGCGGTGACCTATCGGCTGATCCAGGCAGGCGCGACGTCGGTGTCGTGCCGCGCCTGGGGCCCGGGTGCGGCGGAGTTCGAGACCACCCTGGCCGGCCTGCTGGGGGAGTCGGACGACACCGCCGACTTCGCGCCCGAGCACCCCAAGGTGGCCGAGGCCCATCGGCGCTTCCCCGGGCTCCGGATCCCCCGAACCGGCCGGGTCTTCGAGGCCTTGGTGCCCGCGATCCTGGAACAGCGGGTGCACACCGTCGCGGCCCGCGCGTCCTGGCGGCGGCTGGTCGCCCACTACGGCGCGCCCGCGCCTGGCCCCGCGCCGGAGGGAATGCGGGTGCCGCCCCCGGCCGAGGTGTGGCGCCGGATCCCGTCCTGGGAGTTCCATCGGGCTGGGGTGGATCCGCGCCGCTCCCGCGCGATCGTCACGGCGGCGGCCGTGGCGAACCGGCTGGAGGAGACCGCAGCGATGTCGGCACCGGACGCCGCGGCCCGGCTCCGGGTGGTCCAGGGGATCGGGGAGTGGACGGCGGCGGAGGTCGCCCAGCGGGCCCTCGGCGACGCCGACGCGCTCTCGGTGGGGGACTTCCATCTGTCCGCGATCGTCGGGTGGTCGCTGCTCGGGCGCCCGCTGGACGACGCGGGGATGGTCGAGTACCTCGAATCGGTGCGGCCACACCGGCATCGGGTGGTCCGGCTGCTCCAGGTGAGCGGCCAGGCGGTCAAGCCCAAGTTCGGGCCGCGCACCCCGATCACCGATCACCGCGGGCGCTGAGTTCGCGGAGCGGGGAGATTCTTTCCCATGGGGCGGTTTCGTCTCGCCGAACCGGCACGGCCGGGTGCACGATGGTGTTCGATTGACGACGGCGCGCTACCGACGCCACGGCAGTGGGAGGCAATCAATGGGTCAGGTCCAGGAACGCATCGAGCAGTTCGCGGAGGAGATCCGCGCCGAGGGTGTGGAGGGCGACCGGCTCATGCGGCTCACCGACACCTCCGCGAAGCGGCTGCGTGAATCGGGCGCGATCCGCATGCTGCAGCCGAAGCAGCACGGTGGGCTCGAGGTCCACCCGCGCGAGTTCGCCGAGACGGTCATGAGCATCGCCGCGATGGACGGCGCCGCCGGATGGGTCACCGGCATCGTCGGCGTCCATCCGTGGGAGCTGGCGTTCGCCGACCCGAAGGTGCAGGAAGAGATCTGGGGCGCGGATCAGGACACCTGGGTGGCGTCGCCGTACGCGCCGATGGGCGTCGCCAAGGCGGTCGACGGGGGCTACGTCCTCAACGGTCGCTGGTCGTTCTCCTCGGGCACCGATCACTGTCAGTGGGCTTTCCTCGGCGCCCTGCTCGGCGACGAGAACGGCGCGCCGGTGATGCCGCCGGTCCCGCTGCACGTGATCCTGCCGCGGTCGGACTACCAGATCGTTGCCGACTCGTGGGATGTCATAGGACTCCGCGGCACCGGGTCCAAGGACCTGATCGTCAAGGACGCGTTCATCCCGAGCTACCGCACGATGCTGGCCTCGGAGGTGATGGACGGCACCGCGGTGAAGAAGGCGGGCCGCACGGAGACGCTGTACAACATGCCGTTCTCCTGCATGTTCCCGCTCGGCATCACCTCGGCGGTCGTCGGCATCGCCGAGGGCGCGCTGGCCTGCCACATCGCCGCGCAGAAGGATCGCGTCGCGATCACCGGCACCAGGATCAAGGAGGATCCCTACGTCCTCTACGCGATCGGCGAGGCCGCGGCCGAGATCGCCGCGTCGCGCGCCGCGCTGCTCGAGACCGTCGACCGGTTCTGGGACATGACCGAGGCGGGCAAGGAGGTCGACTTCGAGGCGCGTGCCATCGGGCGTCGCACCCAGACCGCGGCGGCCTGGCGCGCGGTGCGCGCGGTGGACGAGATCTTCGCGCGCTCGGGCGGAGGCGCCCTGCACTACAAGTTCCCGATGCAGCGCTTCTTCCGGGACGCGCACGCGGGCATCGCCCACGCGATTCACGTGCCGGGCTCGATCTTCCATTCGTCGGCGCTCACCCAGCTCGGCGGCGAGCCGCAGGGGATCCACCGCGCGATGATCTAGGCGGCTCCGCCGCCCGTGCGTGGTTGACGAGTCCCAGGACTCCTCAACCGCGCACGGGCGCGCAGCGCCTTCACTCGACGATCAGGATGCTGTGCATCTCGGGGTGATAGACGCAGTGGAAGGTGTACCCGCCTGCGGTGGTGGGGGCCGTGAAGGTGGCGGACTCGTTGCCGTCGACGTGGACGTCGAACAAGCCCTCGGTGTCGGAGGTGACCGAGTGCTCCGGTCCGGCACCGTTCCTCACCACGATCTCCTCGCCAGGACGGACCGACGGCGGGGGTGTGAAGGTGGAGTTCTCGATGGCGATCACCGGCGCCCCGGAGTCGGGCGCGACGGCCGTGGTGTCCGGGTGATGCTCGGATCCGCCGTCGGAGGAACACGCGGCCGCGAGCCCGGTCGCGATGGCGAGCGCGGCGAGTCCAGCCCGCCGATGTGCCGCCCGCCTTGGGGTGAACGGGGGTGTGGATCCGGGCATGTCGGGCCTCCGTCGGTCGATCGCGTGACGACGCACTGAGCAACGTTGCTGGAGTGGGTTCAGCCTAGGCCCGACCCCACGTCCGCGGTACCGCCGCGAGGCCCCGCGGTCGCCGGTCCGGCGAACACGAGGGTAGAGCGGATTTCAGTTCTTGACGCCCGCGGCCAGGATCTCCCGCGCCTCCGCCCGCCCGTCGAGGAGCCGGCTGGTGCGCAGCGTGACCTTCCACTGCCCGTCGACGCGGGCGAACTCCCAGCGGTTCGCGGTGATCCGGGCGACCCGGTAGGTCCCGGTTTCCGGCTCGTGCAGGACCAGTTGTGAGTGGCAGGTGGCGACCGCGATGTCGCCGTCGATCTCGATGTGCGGCGGGCCGATCAGGTGGCCGCTGCCCGCCTGGATGTAGGACTGGTGAGGCTTGGACAACACCATGGCCTCGATCTCGACGTGTCCTCGCAGGGAACCGGTGTCCACGTCGTAGACGCCGTCCTCGGTCCACATCCCGGCGACGGCCGCGCTCTCGCCGCTGTCCACCGCGGGCCCGTACGCGCTGATGATGCGCATCAGGTCGAGCTGGTCCTCGAGGAGCTGGACCCGGGCGGCGAGGGCGATGAGCAGGGTTTCGGTATCGGTCATGGATGAATCCTTCCTCACGATGGAGGTCGGTTGCTAGAGTCAGAATTGATTTCAGTTGTGGCGATCGGGCGGCCCCCCGATCAGGGCCGGAGGAGAATCCCCATGACGGTCGTCACCGAGTACGCGGTGCGCAACGACGCCGGTGAGGCGCCGCCCTCGATGATCGAACGCATGACCCTGATCCTCGATGCGTTCGACGGGCGGTCGGCGCGGTTGACGTTGGCGGAGGTGGCCAGCCGGGCTCGGCTGCCCCGATCGACGGTGCATCGGATTCTCGATTCGCTGGTGAAGCTGAACTGGGTGGAGCACGCGTCGTTCGGGTACCGGTTGGGTCGCCGCGCGCTCGCGATCGGCGGCGGGGACGGCGGGCAGGCGGAGGTCCGGGAGGCGGCAGCGCCGCTGCTGCACGAGCTGCACCTGCAGACCAGGATGGTGGTGCACCTGTCTGTCCTGGACGGGCACGAGGCCGTGTACCTCGACAAGATCGGCGGCCCGCTCGCCTCGTCCGTTCCCTCCCGGGTGGGCGGACGGGTGCCTGCGCACTCCACCGCGGGCGGGAAGGCGATGCTCGCCTGGCTCGCACCCGAACGGGTCGATGCGCTGTTCGGAAGCGGGATGACCGGGTGCACCGACCAGACCATCTCGGATCTCGGGGTCCTGCATCAGGAGCTCAGCCGGATCAGGCAGCGCAGGGGGCTGGCGTTCGAACGAGGCGAGTCCGCGCGGGGGATGGCCTGCGTCGGCGTCGGCATCCGCGGTCACGATGGCCCCGTGGCCGGGCTCTCGCTGTGTGGGGATGCGCGCACGGCGCCGCTGGAGCGGGTCGCGCCGCTGGTGGCCGAGGCCGCCCGAGAGATCACCCGAACGCTGTTCCCCGAGCTCGGTCGCGGCTGGAGCTAGCGGGTCCGGCATCGCTTGGGGCGGCGTCGAATGTCCGGTGAGTGAACCCTTCGTTAATGTTGCGAAGCACCCCGTCCTTGAGTTGAACGATCGTTCATGAAGGGGTGTGATTACCCCGGCCGAGCGGCATCGTCGCTGGCAGCAGGCTGCCGACGCAATCGCCCGCAGTCCTCCACTTCGATCAGTCGGGAACGAGCATGAGCCGGGTTTCACGTCATAGAGGGTTTCGGTCCGCGGTGGCCGCGGGGGTTGTCGCGGTGGCGCTGGTCGGTGGACCGCTCTCGCAGCTCGCCCTCGCCTCGCCCGCGCAGGCCGCCGAGACCGTTCGCCAGGACGAGCCGGTCTGCGTGGGATCCAAGCAGGCCACGATGAGCGCGGTCTTCGACGCGGTCCTGCAGGCGTCGAAGCCGATCCTGCCCCAGCCGTACCTCGACAACTACGAGGGCATCCGCGCGGAGGGGCAGGCGCGGCTCAAATCGGTTGGCATCAGCACCCTCAGCGTGTCGAATCCCGCTTCCGTTTACTCGACCGACGACGAGGCGGGGATCAACAAGTACGGCGATCCGATCACCCAGTACATCGTCACGCAGCTCATGAACGTGAAGGCCGGGCGCGAAGGCGCGGTCATCCGCGCCGAGAACCTCACCCTCGGTCAGGCGATCGAGACGGCCTACGCCGTCATCTACACCACCGCCGTCATCCCGGCGAACATCGTCGCCGGCATGATCCCGTCGATGTTCGCGGTCGGGCCGGTCAGCGCCGGGACGCTCATCAGCCTCCCGCTGAAGCTGGGGACCAAGGGCTTCACCGCCATCTACGAGGCGGCCCGCGAGCAGCTCGAGACGAGCTGCGTGGTCTGGACGACCAAGGCCGTCGCCGACCGGGCAGGCGAGCCGGACCCGGCACTCGACTACGGGTTCCGGGCCCCCGCCTTCGTCGAGGCACTGGCGAGCGAGCTGGACATCGCCGGTCCCGACTGCCTGGCGGTGTCCGGCATGCCGCTGTCTCGGGTGCTGTCGCGGACCACGAGCCACCTGACCTCCGTCGAAGCCGATCCCGCCCGTCGTGCGCAGATCGAGGATCAGCGCTCGCGGCTGGAGTGGATCATGGCCAACGCGATGGTGCCTGCGAGCCTCATCCCCGCGCACCCGGACGACTTCTCGTCGATCGAGAAGTTCCTGTCCATGGGCCTCGGATTGGTCCCGAAGGTCGGCGGCGCGGCGACGGATGCACTGATCGGGTTGGGCCACAATGTCTTTGCCGGGAAGGACTTCAGCAAGCTGGTGCCGCTCGGCACTCTCACGGTCGGGGATTCGCTGACCGCCGCCTACTTCTCGTACGCACTGACCAGCCAGGTGATGGAACTCGTCTTCGACGAATCCATGAACGCGATGTCTGCCGCCTGGACCGGTGCCTCCGGCGGTGTCGGCGCGCTCGTCAACCCCTTCGAGTGGATTCCCTCGCCGTTCCCTCTGATCAATGCGCCGAACGTCTATGGGCTGGTGACGTACCACCACGTCCTGAACTCGGTCTGCATCGCCTCGGAGGCCGACAAGTAGTCCCAGCGGCATGTGTTCCCCAATCGCGGCGATCGGACGATGATCGAGACCACACTCACCCGCGCAGCAGAGGGATTGGTGGAGAACATGTCTGACATCCGTTCGCTCGGCTATCTCAAGGTGCAGACGCAGGACGTCGATCGTTGGCGCGGACTCGTGGTCGACGGCCTCGGCATGGCCGTCGGTTCCGGCCCCGACGAGGACGGGCTGTACCTGCGGATCGACGAGCGCCGGTCACGGCTGCAGGTGTTGCCGGGCGAGGTGGACAAGGTGCTCGCGGTCGGCTGGGAGGTGCGTGACCAGTTCGCGCTGCGAGCCGTGCACGATGAGTTGGAGAAGGCGGGCGTGGAGGTCCGCGAGCTGTCGCAGGGGGAGGCGGACCAGCGCGACGTGGAGCGCGTGATCACCTTTGCCGATCCGGCAGGAACCACCGTCGAGGTGTTCTTCGGTCCGGTGCTCGACCACAGCCCGGTGGTTACCCCGCACGGCGGCCGGTTCGTGACCGGGCCCGCGGGCCTCGGCCACGTCGTGCTGCCGACGCCGCACTTCCAGGAGACCTACGACTTCTATACGGAGGTCCTCGGCTTCCTGCCCCGCGGTGCCATGCGCCTCGGTGGGCCGGGCGCACCCGGCCCGGCCCTGCGGGTGCGGTTCCTGGGCGTCAACCAGCGGCACCACAGCCTGGCGATCTGTCCGGCGCCGCCGTCGGAGGCCCCCGGGATGGTGCACCTGATGATGGAGGTTGACACCCTCGACGCGGTGGGCCAGGCGCTGGACCGGGTCGGCAAGCTCGGGTTCTCGATCTCGTCCACCCTCGGTCGGCACACCAACGACAAGATGGTCTCCTTCTACGTTCGCGCGCCCGGCGGCTGGGACCTCGAGTTCGGCACCGAGGGCATGCTGGTGGACGAGACCCACTACACCGCGGAGGAGATCACCGCGGACAGCTACTGGGGTCACGACTGGTCCGGCTCGGAGCCCCTCGCGGCGTTCACTCCCGAGTCGTAGCGTTCGGCGCCCCGGGGGCCGGGCGGACGCATATCGTGGATTGCCGGGGGCCACTCGCGGAGGAGTCCGGGATGACAATTCCATCGGCACAGGGCATCGCGCCCAGGTTCGACGGCCTGCTGGCCGCCGTCGTCAACTGCACGCTGAAGCGGTCGCCGGAGGTCAGTAACACTCAGGGGCTGATCGACCGGAGCGTCGGGCTGATGCGCGACGCGGGCGTCGCGGTCGACGAGATCCGCGCGGTCGATCACGACATCGCCACCGGCGTGTACCCCGACATGACCGAACACGGCTGGCCGAGCGACGAGTGGCCGCAGCTGTACGGGCGGATCATCGCAGCGGACATCCTGGTGCTGGCGGGCCCGATCTGGCTCGGCGACAACAGCTCGGTGATGAAGAAGGTCATCGAGCGCCTGTACGGCTGCTCGTCGATCCTCAACGACCGGGGGCAGTACGCCTTCTACGGGCGGGTCGGCGGCTGCCTGATCACCGGCAACGAGGACGGCGTCAAGCACTGCGCGATGAACATCCTCTACAGCCTTCAGCACCTGGGCTATGTGATCCCGCCGCAGGCGGACGCCGGCTGGATCGGCGAGGCGGGCCCGGGTCCGTCCTACCTGGACGAGGGGTCTGGCGGGCCGGAGAACGACTTCACCAACCGCAACACCACCTTCATGACCTACAACCTGATGCACGCGGCGGCGATGCTGAAGGAGGCCGGCGGGTTCCCCGCCTACGGGAACCAGCGGTCCGAGTGGGACGCCGGTTGCCGGCCGGACTTCGCGAACCCCGACTACCGCTGACAGCGTCCGCTGCGGCGGGGGTGTCGCTGGGATAACCTCTCGCCATGGTGTCAGCGGCCTCGGTGGGGCGATCGGCCGCGTGGACCGCTATGGCCATCGCGATGACCTTCGGCGCCACGGCCTGTATCGGAGCCGTGGACCGGGCCGACTTCGATGCGGCGATGCGAGCGCGCGGCGGCGGGATGACCACGGCCGTGGTCCGGGACGCGATGGCCGCCCTCGCGCTCGAGTACGGCGTCACCGAGTTGCAGGTCACCTCGGTGAACATCGGACCGGTCGAGACGGTCGAGGTGACCGTACGGAACCCTGCGCGTCCCGATCAGCTGGACAGTTTCACCTTCGACGGCCGATATCTGAGTGAACCGACCCCGGTACCGGTCAGTGCCCACGACGATCTCGACGCGCAATCCTTCAGTCTCGGAGAGGTTCCCGCGCTCGACCGCGTCGAGAGCCTGGTCGACGACGCCCTTGCGGACACCGCCTTTGACGACGGCCAGGTCACCGGCATCTCGGTCAACAGAACCGAGGCGATACGGCCGACGGTCATGGTCGAGTCGCCGCGGTCCCGGGCACTTGTCGTGTTCGATGCCGACGGGGCGATCTCGGGGGTACATCCGCTGTGACCGAACCCGTGGAACTCGGCGTGAACGCCGAGCGCGCGCGGCGACCGGTTGTCGCGCGGGCGTTGATCTGGGGAATGGTGATCGTCTTCGGCGCAGGCTTCCTCACGTTGACCTCCTCGGTGATCTGGCCGGGGCAGGCGCTCTACCTGGCCCCGTTGTTCTGCGAACAACCCATCGCTGAGGCCGTCATCGTCTCGGACACCTACGCCTCGGGGGACGGCACCTCGACGGACTTCACGCTCTACTGCATCGGCGATCGCGGGCAGACGATCGATGAGGGCTGGCTGCGGCCCTTTCTGATGCTCTGGGGTTGCTATGCCGTCGAGATCGTCGTGTTGGTGGTTGTGGTGGCGATCATCTCGCGGAAACCGACTACACCGGAGCAACACTCGCTGTAGCAGACCGTCCACGCATTCGGTGTGGCAGCGGTGGCGGACTTGCGCGGGCGCCGCGGTCGAGGTATTTCTGGATACAGCGTCGCGTGTCGATGACGGACTGCGTCAGGCATGGAGGCGTCGGACCGCAAGGGGTTTCCTTGACCATCTCGTTCAACCACACCATCGTCGCCGCGAAAGACAAGCAGCTCTCGGCGTACTTCTTCACCACGCTGTTCGGCCTCCCGGATCCGGTTCCGGCCGGCTTCTTTCTCGCGGTTCAGCTCGACAACGGAGTCACCCTGGACTTCGCCGAACCACCGCCCCACCTCGACGTGACCCCACAGCACTACGCGTTCCTGGTCTCGGAGGACGACTTCGACAGCATCTACGGTCGAATCCTCGAGCGGAAAATGGAGCACTGGGCCGATCCCCGGCAATCGGCCACGGGAATCAACAAGAATGACGGCGGTCGTGGGACCTACTTCCTCGACCCCGCCGGGCACTTTCTCGAGATCATCACCCGGCCATATGGTTCGGGTAGATAAGGTTCGCTGACACGGTGGTGGCGGCACCCCCGATCGCGGGGTGTGGCCGCCACCGGCCAGAGGATCGGGCTTCTCAGCCGCTCGTCGTCGGAGAGCCACCGCTTCGGGTCGGCGGCAGGAACCTGCGCGCGACGTTCTCCTCGGTGGACGCGCCCGGCGACCACTGCGAGATCCAGGGGCCGGTGCCCTCGCTCGGGTCGAGCACCCCGGCCTCCAGCCAGGTGTACCGGCCGTCGAGGATGCCGTCGGCGAGCCGGTGGTCCACCTCGTCGCTGTTGTCCCACAGGGCCGCGAACAGCCGATCGATCCGGATCCGGGACTGCTGGCAGAACGCGTCTGCCAGCTCGTAGGCGGCGTCGCCCTGGCCGGGGTCCTGCCCGCGCAGCATCTCGGCTCGCACGCAGCTCGCCGACATCGCGAACAGTTCGGCGCCGATGTCCACGACCCGGCCGAGGAACGCCTGGTGCTTCTCCATCCCGGCCTGCCAGCGGGCCATGCCGTAGAAGGTGGAGCGCGCCAATTTGCGTGCGTTGCGCTCCACGAAGCGCAGATGCGTTGCGTTCCCACCGAATTCGCCGTACGACGTCGGGAGCTGGCCCTTGCCGGAGACCAGGTGCGGCAGCCACTTGGCATAGAAGCCGCTGGCGCCGAGCGCAGCCTTGGCCTTGTGCTGCAGGTCCGCCTTGGGGTCCGCGAGGTCCCCCGCCGCGGCCAGGTGGGCGTCGACGGCCTCGCGGGCCACCAGCAGCCGCATGATCTCGCTGGACCCCTCGAAGATCCGGTTGATCCGCAGGTCGCGAAGCTGCTGCTCGGCGGGCACCGCCCGCTCACCCCGCGCGGCCAGCGACTCGGCGGTCTCGTAGCCACGACCACCGCGGATCTGGATCAGGTCGTCGGCGATCAGGCAGGCCATCTCGCTCGACCACAGCTTGGCGAGCGCGGCCTCGATCCGGATGTCGTTGCGGCCCTCGTCGGCCATCTGTCCGGACAGCTCCAGCACCGCCTCCAGCGCGAACGTGGTGGCGGCGATGAACGACAGCTTGGCGGCGACCGCCCCGTGCTTGCCGACCTGCCTGCCCCACTGCACCCGTTCCGCGGACCACTTGCGCGCGATGAGCAGCGACCACTTGCCCGCGCCCGCGCACATCGCTGGGAGGGCGAGCCGACCGGCATTGAGGGTGGTCAGCGCGATCTTGAGCCCGTCGCCCTCGCGCCCGATCAGATTCGCGGTCGGCACCCGCACCTGGTGCAGACGGGTGACACCGTTCTCGATCCCGCGCAGGCCCATGAACGAGTTGCGTCGCTCGACGGTGATGCCGGGTGAATCCGCTTCGACCACGAACGCCGTGATCCCGCCGCGGTGCTCACTGCCCGGCTCGCCGGGGCGCCCCTCGCTGCGGGGCACTCGCGCCATCACCACGAGCAGCTCGGCGACCACGCCGTTGGTGGTCCACAGCTTCACGCCGTCGAGGAGATAGGCGGAGCCGTCCTCGGTCGGGGTCGCGGTGGAGGCCATCCGGGCCGGGTCCGATCCGACGTCGGGCTCGGTCAGCAGGAACGCGGACACCGCGCCCTTCGCGCAGCGGGGCAGGAACTCCCGCTTCTGCTCCGGGGTGCCCGCGAGCTTGAGCGGCTCGGGCACGCCGATGGACTGATGCGCCGACAGGAGCGCTGCGATGCTCGGGTGCACCGTCGCGACGAGCATCAAGGCCCGGTTGTAGGCGACCTGCGACAGACCGAGCCCGCCGTACTCCTCGGAGACCTTGAGGCCGAAGCAGCCGAGCTCGGCGAATCCCTTGACGTAGTCGTCGGGGATCCGGGATTCGCGCTCGATCACCGCCCCGTCCAGGGTGGCGCAGTACTTCTCGAGCTCGGCGAGGAACCGGTCGGTCTTGGCGGCCTCCGCGGGCGGCGGCTGGGGGAAGGGGTGCACGAGGTCGAGCCGCAGCCGCCCGAGGAAGAGCTCCTTCGCGAACGAGGGCTTGTCCCACCCGCTCTCCCTGGCTTCCTCGGCGACCGCTCTCGCCTGTTCCTCGGTGACCTCGGCCGGTGCAACCATGATCCGCCTCCTGGAAGGACGTGCCAGTTGTTACTGGCGAGTATCCTCCGGCGACGCCGGTTTGGGAACCCTACGACCGGGCGAGAATCACGAGTGCGGTCAACCCCGCGTCTCGCGCAAAGCCAATGCGAGCAGGCGCGACTCGATGATCTCGCCCGGGCCGCTCGGGTTCTGCAGCGACATCCGCTCGGCCGCCTCGTGGTCGTTCGTGGCCCCGCCGGGCAATGCGCGTAGCACCGTTCGTAGCCGTCCGGATCGGTCGGCGGTCCTGCCCTTGAGCCAGCCGAGGGCCCGCGCCAGGCGCTGCTCGACGGGGGTGAAGTCGCTGCCGAGCGGGTAGCAGGGTGCCCTCCCGGCGCAGGGGCGCCAGCGCGGATCGCAGTCGCGCGGGGGTGTTCCCCGCGGTGCCTGCGGGCAGGGCGAAGTCCCGCGGCAGTTTGCCTGCGCGGGTGGCCGCCTCGATCAGCGCTGCCTGGAACCGGGTGTCGGTGATCGCGGTCATCGCCGCGATGCAGTCCTCGTCGGTGCGGCCACGCACGTCGGCGACCCCGTACTCGGTGACGTACACGTCGCGCAGGTGCCGGGGGACGGTGGTGTGGCCGTAGTTCCAGAGCACGTTCGAGCCGGCCTTGTCTCCCGCCCCTCGGGTCGAGCGCAGCATCAGTACCGAGTGCGCCTGCGGCAGCGCGTGCGCCATCGCGACGAAGTTGTACTGGCCGCCGACGCCCGATACCAGCCGGCCGTCGTCCAGCGCGTCGGACACGGCGGCTCCGAGCGCGGTGGCCATCATGCAGGTGTTGAAGAACCGCGCGTGGCGGCGCTGCAGCCGTTCGAGCGTTTCGTTGCCGCCGTACAGCTCGTTGACCTCGCTGACGCGCTTCATGCCGATGCCGTCGCGGTCCGGGTACGGGAGATCGCGCAGCCAGCCGTAGAACTCCGGTGAGCCGAGATAGAAAGCGCCGTGGAGGAATTCGCCGTCACGCGCCACGATCGTGTGGTCGTCCTCGGTGGCGGTGCCCGCGTTGATGCGGGACATCACCTCGGCGTCGTCGACCACCCTGCGCTTGACGACACCGACCTCGACCAGTCGCTTGAAGCCCTCGTTGATCATCTCGATGCACCCGTACAGGCCGTCGGTGAACGGTGCCAGCGCGGTGTCGTCCGCGTGGGGTGACCCGAGGGCGTGCAGCACCCTCCGGTAGGTGGCATTGTCGGTGTGCCGCAACGCGAGCGCGTGGCACAGTGCGTCGGCCAGGGCGCCGATGCCGATCTGCAGGGTGCCGCCGTCCAGCACCAGGGTGCTGGCGTGGAAGCCGATCGCGTAGTCGGCGTCGGTGACCGGTTCGCGGGGCAGGCCGAACAGCTTCGGGTGCGGGCCCGGCGGGGTCAGCACTGCGTCGAAGAAGTCGGGATCGACGGCCGCGGTGCCGCCGAGCCACGGCAGTTCGGGGTCCACCTCGGCGATCAGCACCGGCCGCGGCAGGCCGCGCGCCGCGATCTCGTCGAGGGTGTCGAAGGTCAGGTCGGTGTTGCAGGACAGCGAGAGTCGGGTCCCGCCCGGCTCGCGGGCGACCTTCTGCAGCACCGCGTTCACGCCGCGGTCGGCGAGTGCCCGTGCGACGTGCGTGTAGTTGAGGCTCGCGTAGCGCTGCTGCGCCTGGGGCGAGGCCAGCAGCGCGCCCGATTGCAGGTAGAACTCCTCGACCTCGATGTGCGCAGGCAGCGCGTTGCGCTTGAGTGCCCGCACGTACGCCAGCCGCGGGAAGTCGTCGCCGAAGTGCCGCTGCAGGAACGGTCCGAGGAAGCGTGCCTGCAGGCCCTCGCCCGCGGCGGGCGGGTCCAGCGACAGCGCGGTGTAGAGGTGCAGGCGTTGCGACGGGTCGGCTTCGACCCGCTCGTACAGTGCGTTCAGCAGGCGGTGCGGCTTGCCGAGCCCGAGCGGACCCGCCACGTGCAGCGGGCCGTCGGTGCGGGTCAGCAGCCATTCCGTGGCGTCATCGAGCGAATCGAACTGCACAGGCTCCCGGCGTGTCGGCATGGGCACACCCTAGGAGGCGCTCCGCGCCTGTGCGCGGTTGACGAGTCCCTGCCCTCGTCAACCGCGCACAGGCGGCGCAGCCGCCTACTTGTCCCACTGAGCGGAGTCGCCCGGACGGTGGTCCGCGCTTGATGTCAGGATCTATCCTGCGGGGACGGAATGCGGACAGAAGGCGGGGAGACATGCCCAGGCTTGCGGAGGCGCGCGACGCGGCCGAGCCCAGTTCGGTCGAACAGCGGGCGCGGTACGGCCGCATCCTGGACGCGGCCGCCGTGCTGGCCTCCGAGAAGGAGCTCGAGCGCGTCCAGATGCACGAGGTCGCCAAGTCGGCAGGCGTGGCCATCGGCACCCTCTACCGCTACTTCCCGTCGAAGACCCACCTGTTCGTCGCGGTGATGGTCGACCAGATCGACCAGATGGGCGTCGGCCTGACCAAGCGCCCGAAGGGCACCGGCTCGCCCGCGGACGCGGTCTACGAGATCCTGCTGCGCGCGACCAGGGCGCTGCTGCGCAGGCCCATGCTGGCGACGGCGATGATCCAGTCCGCGGCCACCTCCAACGCGGCCACGATTCCCGACGTCGCCAAGATCGACCAGCATTTCGACGCGCAGCTGCTCGACGCCGCGGGCATCGCGAACCCCTCCGTCCGCGACACCACGGTGATCCGGTTGATCGTGTCCCTGTGGTTCGGGCTGATCCAGTCCAGCCTCAACGGACGGGCGTCGATCCCCGAGATCGAATCCGACCTGCGGATCGCGTGCGACCTGCTGCTCGCGGACCTCACCGGCACCGTCCACTAGCGGACCACTCCGCATGCCGCACATACGTCCGTTCCGCCGCTCCGACCGCCGGCAGGTCACCGACGTGGTGAACGCCCACATCTCGGCCGTCGTGCCGGGATGGGCCATCTCGACCGACACCCTGATCTCCCAGCTCGAGGCCGATCCCGGTCAATGCGTGACCGACCCCTTGGTGTGGACCCGCGAAACCCTGGTGGCCGTGGTCGACTCCCGGGTGGTCGGCGCGGCGCACCTGCGGTGCTATCGGGATTCCCCGCACGTGGCGCCCGACCACCGCGGCTCGGGCGAGGTCGCCTGGATGGTCTGCTGGCCGAATCAGGCCGACGCCGCAGCCGAGCTGTTGGGCGCCGCGCTGCGCGTGTTCGAGTCATGGGGCGCACGACGAATATTCGCTGACGGCGACCTTCCGACGCCCGTCACCTTCGGAATCCCGGACTGCTGGCCGCACCTCGAGGAGTTGCTGCTCGGCGCGGGGTTCCTGCCCGCCGAGGGCGCCGTCGAGATACTCCTCGCGGGCGGGATCGAGACCCTCCCGGTGTCGGATGATTCTGCGTCCGAACAGATTCGGCGATCGGTGGGGGAACGCGGGGTTCGATTCACGCTCGGCGACGGCGGGACGGGGCAGGGTCGCGTCGAGACGATCGACGACTGCACCAGGGGCGGAACACTGTTGCGGCTCGCCGGATGGGCGGAGCTGGCAGACCTGAAGCTGCCCCCGGATCCCGGGGCAAGGGGTGCGCTCATGGGGATCGTCGCGGACTGGCTCCGAACTGGCGGCGTCGCGAACCTCTTCATCGCTCTCGGGCGGGGGGACGTCGAGCAGATGGAGTACCTCGAGGACCTCGGGTGGCGGCGACTGGCGACCGTCCGGCGCGGGTGGGAACGTACGTCGCGGCCGTAGCCGGGCATGCCGTTGCCAGGCCCGAGGAAATGGAATACATTCCAAAAAGTGGTCCTGCCACCCCCGGGTGCCGGTAACCCTCCCTGATGTTCGTGAACTCGCAGTGCGTGTCCGTTGCGGGTGATACCACCAATGTGCAGCTGAACACCATCGGCGAGCGCATCCCGGGTCTCCCCGAGACCCCCAGCCCGGAAAGTAGCAACTGTTATGAATCGCACCTTCGTTGTCGGCGTCGGCATGACCAAGTTCGAGAAGATCGAGAGCCGCGACTGGGAGTACCCGGACATGGTGTCCGAGGCGGTCGGCGCCGCGCTCGCGGACGCAGGCATCTCGTACGACCAGGTGCAGCGCGCAGCGGTTGGCTACGTGTTCCAGCCGTCGGCCGCAGGCCAGCGCGCGCTCTACGAGACGGGCCTGACCGGCATCCCGATCGTCAACGTCAACAACAACTGCGCCACCGGTTCGTCGGCGCTGATGATGGCCCGCGAGTGGGTGCAGGGCGGCATCGTCGACGTCGCGCTGGCAGTGGGCTTCGAGAAGATGACCAAGACCGCCCTCTCCGGCACCGGGGAGATGCCCAAGGTCTCCACGCTCGACGATCACCTGAAGGTCATGAAGGCGAAGCACGACTGGGGTCGCGGCCCCATGACGGCGCAGCTGTTCGGCAACGCCGCGCTCGAGCACATGGAGCGCTACGGCACCACCGCCGAGCAGATCGCATCCGTCGCGGTGAAGAACCACAAGCACTCGGTGAACAACCCGTACGCGCAGTTC
Organism: Rhodococcus sp. PvR044; assembly: GCF_040548995.1. Classification (NCBI taxonomy): domain Bacteria; kingdom Bacillati; phylum Actinomycetota; class Actinomycetes; order Mycobacteriales; family Nocardiaceae; genus Rhodococcus; species Rhodococcus sp. PvR044. The sequence continues at coordinate 42,992 of NZ_JBEPSX010000002.1, read as the reverse complement.
CGTGACGAGTACACGCTGCAGCAGGTGTTGGACGACAAGATGATCCACGCGCCGCTCACCCGCTCGCAGTGCTCGCCGACCTCGGACGGTGCGGGCGCAGCGATCGTCGTCAGCGAGCGCTTCGTCCGCGAGCACGGACTCGAGGACCAGGCGATCGAGATCGTCGCGCAGGCGCTCACCACGGACACCGCGGAGGCCTTCGCCGACCAGTCGATGATCGACGTGGTCGGGGCCCCGATGACGCGTGCGGCAGCCGCGCAGGTGTTCGCCGAGTCCGGGCTCACGATCGAGGACGTGGACGTGATCGAACTGCACGACTGCTTCGCGATCAACGAGATCATCACGTACGAGGGCCTCGGCCTGTGCGAGGCGGGCGAGGGCGGCAAGCTGGTCGAGTCCGGTGCCACGACCTATGGCGGTCAGTGGGTGGTCAACCCCTCCGGCGGCCTGATCTCGAAGGGCCACCCGCTCGGCGCCACCGGCCTTGCGCAGTGTGCCGAGCTGACCTGGCAACTGCGCGGCAAGGCGGACGCCCGTCAGGTCGACGGTGCCCGTGTGGGTCTGCAGCACAACCTCGGCCTCGGCGGCGCGTGCGTGGTCACGCTGTACCGGGCCGGAACCCTGGAGCTCAGCTGATGGACCTCGGCAGCCACCCCACCTTCGACAGTCATGACGACGGAACGGTTCTCACCTCCGCCCCGCAGGACGCTCCGGTGGACCGGGCCACCGCCGCGGCCCGCCGGGTCGTCGACGCGATGCTGCGCACCGACCGCGCGAACGCGAACCTCGACCGGGTTGCCGAGGAGCTGAACAGCATCGCCGATCACCTCGAGGAGCACGCTCCCGCCGTGGCGGAACGTCTGATCGACATGTGGAACGGCGAGGGCGTGACCCGGCACGACCCCGTCACCGGCCCAGAGAACGCCATCGCGCCGCCGATCGTGCTCGAGGGTCTGAGTGATGGCTCGGTGCGGGGCGAGGTCACCCTGACCATGCCCTACCAGGGGCCGCCGGGGTGTGTGCACGGCGGCGTCTCGGCGCTGATCCTGGACCACGTGCTCGGCGTCGCGAACGCATGGGGCGGCCAGGCGGGCATGACCGCGCAGCTGAACGTGCGGTACCACCGCCCGACCCCGCTGTTCGAGCCGCTCACCGTCACCGGGAAGCAGATGTCCGTGGAGGGTCGCAAGATCAACACCGTCGGCAGCATCACCACCGCGGACGGCGAGGTGTGCGTCTCGGTGGAGGGACTGTTCATCGACGCCGCGGTGCCACGCCCCCGGTAGGCCGCCGCGCCACCCGTGAGTCCTTCTAGCCCTCTGGCGGACCAGAAGGACTCACGGGCGGCGCAGCCGCCTCAAGCAGTTGCGCCAGGTGGACGCCCTCGCGTCCGGCGAGCTGATCGGCCTGGGTCCGGCAGGAGAAGCCGTCCGCCAGCAGCACGGCATCGGGTCCCTCTTCCCTGAGCACGGGCAGGATCCCGTTCTCGGCCACCGCGGTCGAGACGTCGTAGTGGCCGCGTTCCATCCCGAAGTTCCCGGCCAGACCGCAGCACCCGGCGATCTCCCGGACCTCGGCGCCCGCCCGCGCCAGCAGCGCCCGATCGGGGGCGAAGCCCATCACCGCGTGCTGGTGGCAGTGTGGCTGCACGACGACCCGGACCCCGTCGAGCCGAGGTGGCGACCACGGCCTGCCGTCGGCATCGGTTGCGGTGGTCAGGAATTCGGCCAACGTGCGGGTGGACGCGGCGACGAGGGCAGACCGGGGATCGTCCGGGAGCAGCTCGGGCAGGTCGGACCGCAGCACCGCGGTGCAGGACGGCTCGAGGCCGATGATGGGGCGGCCAGCCTCGAGGTGGGGCTGCAACTGATCCAGGGTACCGAGCAATTGCCTTCGCGCGCCGTCCAATTGACCGGTGCTGATCCATGTGAGTCCACAGCAGGCCGACCGTCGCGTGATCAGGACCTGATAGCCGACGTCCTCGAGCAGGGCGACCGCCGCACGGCCCACCGCGGGGGAGAAGGAATCGGTGAAGGTGTCGATCCACAGCAACACCTCGCGGCCGGGCCCCGCGGGGGCGGGCCTGCGCCGCCACCATCGGCGGAAGGTCTGGTCGGCGAAGCGGGGGACCCCGCGTCGCGGGTCGAGTCCGGCCACTCGCAGTCCCGTGCGGCGCAGCGGCCCGATTGCGCTCGCCGCATTGACGATCGACGGCAGCCGTCCGCCGATCCGCGACCACCGCGGCAGCATCCCGAGCGCGTAGTGGGTCCGCGGACGCGGCCGCCGTCGATACCGCCGATACAGCACCTCGGACTTGTAGGCGGCCATGTCAACCCCGGCCGGGCAGTCCGAGCCGCACGCCTTGCAGGACAGGCACAGGTCGAGCGATTCCTCCAGTTCCGGCGAGCCGAAGCCGCCCGTCACCAGTGACCCGTTGATGGTCTCCTGGAGTACCCGGGCACGGCCGCGGGTGCTGTCCTTCTCGTCGCCGGTCGCGAGGTACGACGGGCACATGAAGCCGCCCGCGCCCGAGGTGTCCGCGCGGCACTTGCCGATGCCGACGCAGCGGTGCGCCGCCATGCTCAGGTCGCCGCGGTCCGCGGTCAGCGACAGGCCACCCGCGAAGGGGACCGGCGGCGCCTGCGCCACCCGCAGACCGGCGTCCACGGGCGCCGGGTCCACCAGCACGCCCGGGTTCAGGACATTGCTCGGGTCGAAGACCGCCTTGAAGCCGGCGAACGCGGCCAGGGCCGACTCGGTGTACATCAGCGGGAGCAGTTCGGAGCGGGCACGACCGTCGCCGTGCTCGCCGGACAGCGATCCGCCGTGCCCCGCGACCAGCGCGGCGGCATCGACCAGGAATGCCCGGAAGCGTTGTGGGGCATCGGCGATGGGCAGGTCGAGTCGAACGTGTACGCAGCCGTCGCCGAAATGCCCGTACAGCAGGCCGTCCACCCCGTGCCTGCCGGTCAGCTCCGCGAAATCGCGCAGGTAGGCGCCGAGGCGCTGCCGGGGGACCGCGGCGTCCTCCCAGCCCGGCCAGGCGGGCTGCCCGTCGACGGTGCGGCCGGCCAAACCGACGCCGTCCGCTCGGATCCGCCACAGCGCGGCCGATTCCGGGCCGGTCGGCACTACGCGGCTGTCCAGTGCTCCCGCGTCGCGACAGATCTCGGCGGCCCTCGCCAGTGCCTCGGCCGGCGTCGAGCCGTCGACCTCGACGAACAGCCAGCCGGCGCCGCGAGGCAGGTCCGGGACCGCGCCGGCACCCTTGTGCCTGCGAACCACGTCGACCAACCGGGCATCGATGCCCTCGATCGCCAGGGGGCGACCGGTCAGCACCATGGCGGCACCGTCCGCCGCGGCAGGCATGTCGGGGTAGCCGAGGACCGCGAGCGCGGTGGCGGCCGGGACCGGCACCAGCCCCACCGTCGCATCGAGGATCAGGCCGCAGGTGCCCTCGGAGCCGACGAGGGCACGGGCCACGTGGTGCCCGCGCTCGGGGAGCAGGTGCTCGAGCCCGTACCCCGACCCCTGCCGTTCGAAGCGGCCCAGTTCGGTGCGGATCAGCGCGAGGTTGTCGGTCACCAGACGGTCGAGTCCGGGCGCGGCCGAGAGGTCGTCGGCCAGGCGCCGCTCGACCCCGGTGCCGTCGAGGATCCGCAGGGCATGGACGTTGTCGGCGGTGCGGCCCCAGGCGACGGCCCTGGGTCCGCAGGCGTTGTTGCCGATCATCCCGCCGAGGGTGCAGCGGTCCTGTGTGGACGGATCCGGGCCGAACCGCAACCCGTGCGCCGCGGCCGCCCGCTGGAGGGTGCTCAGCACCACGCCGGGCTGAACGACGGCGGTCCGGAGGTCAGGATCGAGCGCCACGATGCGGTCGAGGTGTCTGCTGAAGTCGAGGACCAATCCGGACCCGATCGCGTTGCCCGCCACGGAGGTTCCGGCCCCACGGGCGGTCACCGGAAGGTTGTGGGTGCGGCCGACCTCCAGGACCGCCGCCACGTCCTCGTCGGAGCGCGGGAACACCACCACATCGGGCACGACACGGTAGTTGGAGGCGTCGGTGCTGTACTCGGCCCGGCGCCGGGTGCTGTCGTCCACCTCGCCCGCGACCCGCGCGTGCAGCGCGGCGATCGCCGAGGTCAGATCGTCGGTACCGCTGATCTGCGACACCCTGCCGATACTACGGCTCCCGCAGAGGCTCCTGCCAGCGTCGGGCGCTCGCCGCCGAATGATCGAGGTAGGCACATTAATTCGATGGATCACCGCAGGTGATGAAAATGCGGGAAGTCCGGATGTGGCCCCGAGAGCCCATGCATGATGGCAGCCGCAGTTCGACTAACCCCGTTTGTCCAGGTCGGAGATCCCGGACAAACCGATATGAAAGGTCATGCAGTGAGGACATCCCGTAAGAGCATCGCCCGTGCCGGCGCCGTCACCGGACTCGCCGCCATCGCCCTGCTCGCGAACCCCGCGCTCGGTTCCGCCGCGGTCGCCGGTAGCGCCGCCGTACACACCGAGGGTCAGCGCGTCATCGTGGACGTCACCGGTGTCGGCTCGCCGAGCCTGCTGATGTGCTTGGTTCAGGTGAAGAACCCCATGGGGGATCTGTTGGAAGGCAATCCGGTCTCACTGACCGGAACGCCGGGCGCGGGCACGTATCGGTCGCAGGCGCTCAGAGACGGGACGTACCGGATCGAGGTGCTCTGCGCCGATGGCGACGGCCTGACGTTCCTCACCCCCTTCGGCGGTGAGCGGGTCGTCGTCGGCGGCGGCTCGGGCAGCAGCGGCAGCTCCTCGGGCAGCGCGGACTCCCCGACCGGAAGCTGACCCACGGGGCTCCCGAGCGCGCTACCGCGCGGTCAGTCGCGACCGCAGCTCGACCAGCAGGTCGGCGCCGTCGCGACGGCCGCGCGGTCCGTCGGCCTCTGGGGTGATCATCCGACCCTCGTCGGAACGGGTCCACTCGCGCACCGCCCAGCGTTCCGCGATCGCCCACCGGCCCGCGCGGCGCTCCATCAGGTCGACATAGCGCGCGCCGCTGGTGAAGTCGCCCCCGGTGGGGTGGCCCCAATGTGTTGCCGTGGAATATGACTCGCTGATCGCGAGGTCGCCGTGCAACTCGACGAGGTGGTTCCCGATGTGGTGCATGGTGCCGCCGAGAAGCTCCAGCTTGGGGCGTACCCAGGCGATGTACTCCTCGACGCCGCCGTCGAATCCCGTGTGGTGATCGATGCCGTCCGGGTGATAGGCGCCGCGTACCAGGTCGAAGTCGAGTCGGTCGATGCCGCGGCAGTAGCGCATCACCACCTCGTAGATGGCCTGTTTGTCGAGGAGTTCATCGAGCGCCGTCACCGCCGTCCCCTTCCTGTCGCCCCGTCACGTTTGCGCTCACGAGTTCTACCGCAGGGCCAGTCCGTGGGTCATGACCTTCCCGGTCACCGGGAGAAGGGAAACCGGTGGTCGCACCGCTGACCGGGACTTCGGACGCCGAGCAGCGGCGGGGTGGCTAGTGTCGAAGCCGCCGAAGCTGTGAACACCGGGACACCCAGTTACAGGAGTCGAGTTGGAACGCGCCACGATCGCCGAGATGCTGCTGGACCGCGTCGATGACGAGCACCTGGGCGTGCGCACCCGCGAGCGGGACTGGACCTGGGACGAGACCGTCCGCGAGAGCGCGGCCCGCGGCGCCCTGGCCGCCGCGCTGCGCGTCGACGGTCCGTTCCACATCGGCGTGCTGCTCGAGAACACCCCGGAGTTCCTTTTCTGGCTCGGCGGCGCCGCGCTGAGCGGGGCCGCGATTGTCGGGATCAACCCGACGCGGCGCGGCGCCGAGCTCGAGGCCGAGGTTCGCTATGTCGACTGCCAGCTCATCGTCACCGACGCGGCGGGCATGGCACAGCTGCGCGGGCTCGATCTAGGGCTGACCGAGGACCGGTTCCTCCTCGTCGACGACCCCGCGTACGCGGAACGCGTTGCGGCGCATCAGGTCGCGGACCCCGCCGCAGATCCGGAGGTCTCCGAGTCGACGCTGTTCCTGTTGCTGTTCACCTCCGGCACCACCGGCATGTCCAAGGCCGTGCGATGCAGCCAGGGCAGGCTCGCGCGCCTCGCGCACGCGAACACCACTAAGTACGGTCACGTCCGCGAGGACGTGGACTACTGCTGCATGCCGTTGTTCCACGGCAACGCCCTGATGGCTCTCTGGGCGCCTGCCCTGGCCAACGGCGCGACGGTCTGCCTGACGCGTAAGTTCTCCGCGTCCAGGTTCCTGCCGGACGTGCGGTTCTTCGGCGCCACCTACTTCACCTACGTGGGCAAGGCGCTGGCGTACCTGATGGCCACGCCGGAGCGGCCGGACGACCACGACAACACGCTGGTCCGCGGCTTCGGCACGGAGGCCTCCACGGAGGACAGGGCGGAGTTCGTCCGCCGGTTCGGCGCCGAACTGTTCGAGGGCTACGGGTCGAGCGAGGGCGCGGGCTCGGTTCGCCTCGACCCGGCCGCGCCCGACGGCGCGCTCGGGCGTCCGGCGCACGCGGAAATCGCGGTGGTGAATCCGGACAGCCTGGTGGAGTGCGAGCGGGCCCGCCTCGACGAGCACGGCCGGGTGCTGAACCCGGACGAGGCGATCGGGGAGATGGTCGACAAGGGCGGCGCCAAGCGGTTCGAGGGGTACTACAAGAACGAACAGGCCGTGGCGGACCGGATCAGGCACGGTTGGTACTGGACAGGCGATCTCGGCTACGTGGACGAAGCCGGGTTCATCTACTTCGCCGGGCGCAAGGGCGACTGGATCCGCGTCGACGGCGAGAACACCTCGGCGCTGATGATCGAGCGGATCGTGCGCAGGCACCCGAAGGTCATCGCGACCGGGGTGTACGCGGTGCCGGATCCGCGCTCGGGCGACCAGGTGATGGCGGCAATCGAGGTGGCCGACGCCTCGGACTTCGATCCGGTCGAGTTCGCCGCCTTCCTCGCGGCCCAGGACGACCTGGGCACCAAGGCGGCCCCGCGTTTCGTCCGGGTATCGAGGAACCTGCCGGTGACCGGGTCGAACAAGGTGCTCAAACGCGAGCTGCAGTCCGAGCTCTGGCGGTGTGTCGACCCGGTGTTCCGCTGGGAGGGACGCGGCGAACCGGAGTACCGGCTGATGTCCGAGGATGACAAGGTCGCACTGGAGGCGGAGTTCGCCTCGTACGGGCGCCAGCGCTATGTATAGGCAGCTGCGCTGCCCGTGCGTGGTTGACGAGTGTGTGGACTCGCCAACCGCGCACGGGCGGCGCAGCCGCCTCTGTCGAAAGGATGTTCCATGAAGCTGGGAGTCGTGATCCCGGTCGAGCTCGGTGTCACCGGAGAGCCCGACAAGATCCTCGAGTTCGCCAGGGCCGCCGAGTCTCTCGGGTTCGACGAGATCTCGGCGGTGGAGCATTCCGTGGTCATCGGGGACACCGACAGCGCGTACCCGTACTCGCCGACGGGCAAGTCCCACCTGCCCGACGACTGCGACATCCCGGACCCGCTGGAGCTGCTGTCCTTCGTGGCGGGGGCCACCACCACACTCGGCCTCGCGACCGGGGTGCTGGTGCTGCCGAACCACAACCCGGTGGTGCTGGCGAAGCGGCTCGCGACCCTTGACCGGCTCTCCGGCGGGCGCCTGCGGATCTGTCTCGGCGTCGGCTGGATGCGGGAGGAGATCGAGGCCTGCGGCGGCCGGTTCGACCGCCGTGGGAAGGTCGCCGACGAGGCCATCGCGGTGATGCGCGCGCTGTGGGCCGGTGGGTCCGAGGGCGTCGACCACGCGGGCGAGCACTATCGGTTCGAGCGGGCGTATTCGTTCCCGAAGCCGGCGCGCCCGTCCGGCGTGCCGCTGTACATCGGCGGCCACAGCAAGGCGGCGGCGCGGCGAGCGGGGCGGTTGGGCAACGGTTTTCAGCCGCTCGGGCTCGGCGGCGAGGACCTCGACGCGGCGGTGGCGCTGATGCGCTCGTCCGCCGTCGAGGCGGGGCGTGACCCGTCCGAGGTCGCGCTGGTGCTCGGCCACCTGCTGACGAGGGTGGACGGGTCGAAGATCGAATGGGCGACCTCGCTCGGGTCCGATCGGATCCTGCTGTCCGCGTCCCGCCACGCGACCACCTTCGAGGCGGTGCTCGACGAGATGGCCGAGTGCTCGAAGCGGCTGGGCCTGGCCTGACCGGTCGTACGGAGCCGCGGGGACGGCAGCCGTCACCGGGTTCGGGGGCGGCGGCCGGTCCGCCACCCGGCCACCGCCGCCTCTGCGTCCACCCGGTGCACCGGCACCCGCGGCGCGCTCGGGGCGCGCAGGTAGTCGGCGATGCGACGGTTCAGTTCCGCGACAGCCTCCCGCACGTCGGCCTCCGTCGGCAGGTCCGCGACCGTCTCGGGCAGTCGCGCGACCTCGCGCCGCAGCTGCAGCGACGGCGGCAGCAGTGCCTCGGTGGACAGGCCCTCGGCCCGCAGCTTGTTCTTCACCCACCACAGCTCGTCGTCGTCGGCGAGGTGCGGGATCGGCTTGCCCGCGCCGGGCAGGTCGTCGAAGTCGCCGCGTTCCTGGGCGACCCGGATCTGACGCTCGACCCACGACTCGAACGGGACGTCCCACGGCTTGCGCTCGGTCATGCCTCAAGGATGCACCGACCCAGTAGGCCCTGCTACAGCGACCAGGTGTGCTTGCCGAGGACCTTCTTCTCGTAGACGTACACGTTCGCCCGCGTCGCGCAGAAGACGGTGAGGCCGATTGCGGCGCCCCGGTCCAGCCACACGGGGGTGTCGGCGAACGTCGCGACGACGCCGTAAGCGACGCCGAGCGCGATGAATGCCACGGCCTTTCGCCACAGGCCCTTGGCGAACAGGTAGACGAAGCCGAAAAATGCTGCCAGCCAGTTGAACTGGAGGATCATGCGTCGACCGAAGGGCAGTGCCTTGAACGCGGCGACCCACTCGGGGCTGTTCTTCCATAACCCGGGCAGTCCGTGCTGGGCGAAGAAATCGAACCGGAACATCCACCTCTCGCCCAGTCCGGAAGCGGGGGCGGTCGGGTTCAGGTGAGTCGGCGTCATGACCAGTTGGACGCACGCCGACGAGATTCGGTTCCGGTCGAGCGCTGGGGTGGTGGAGCTCAGGTGTGCTCGGAGATCATCACAGCGCGGGTGCCGGGTTCGAGTGCCTGGAACACGTGCGCGACATCGCCTGGGTACGCGATGTAGTCGCCGGGGCCGAGTTCGACGGGATCCGGGGTCACCCCCACCAGGGCCCGGCCCGCGCTGAGCACGACGTGCTCGATGACACCGGGCGGGTGCGGCTGCGACTCACGGGCGGGACCGGGTTCGGCCGCGATCCGGTAGACGTCGCGGCGCGCGTTCGGCGGGCAGGAGGCGACCAGCGTCGCCTGGTAGTCGGCCCGATCCGAGTGCAGCGCCGGGCCCTCGTCGGCGCGGATCACCTGGACCCGCGGTCGCGGCGGATCCAGCAGTCGCGAGATCTGGATGTCGAGCGCGGTGCACAGCGCCCAGAGCGTCTCCACGCTGGGATTGCCGGTGCCCGCCTCGAGCTGGGACAGTGTCGACTTGGCCACGCCTGCGCGCCGGGCGACCTCGGTGAGCGAGAGCCCGGCCCGTTCGCGTTCCTGCCGCAGCGCCGACGCGATCGCGTCCAGCGGGGCCTTCCCCTCCGGTGCCATGTGTTCACTGTATCGGTCGTATTGTTCGACTTGACGAACACTTGCCACCTGTTCATTATAAAAGTCATGCGTTCGACATGGCGAACACTTGATCGCGGGCTCCGGGCAGACATCGCCCTCGTGTGCCTCGCCGACGGGATCGTCGGCGTGTCCTACGGCGCCATCGCGGTCGGTCTCGGGTTCGCGCCGTGGCTGCCCGTGCTGATGGCGGGGCTCGTCCTCGCGGGCGCCTCGGAGTTCCTGTTCGTCGGCATCGTCGCGGCAGGCGGCAGCCCGCTCGCTGCGCTCGCCGCGGGCCTGCTCGTCAACGCGCGGCACCTGCCGTTCGGCCTGGCGGTCGGCGACGTGACCGGCGGCGGCTGGCGACGGATGCTGGGCAGCCACGTCCTCAACGACGAGAGCGCGGTCTTCGCGCTCGGTCAGGACGACGCGGTCCGCAGGCGCGCCGCCTACTGGCTGTGCGGAATCGGGATCCTGGTCTGCTGGCCCGCCGGGGCGCTGATCGGCGCGACCGCGGGCAGCGTCATCGGCGACACGGACGTTCTCGGGCTCGACGCGATGTTCCCCACGGTGCTACTGGCGCTGGTGATTCCGGCGCTGCGGGATCTGGCCACCGCCCGGGCGGCACTGGTCGGCGCGGGCGTGGCGCTCGCCGCGACACCCTTCCTGCCCGCGGGCATCCCGGTGTTGCTTGCGCTCGTGGGGCTCTGCGCCGGCGGCGTGCGAAAGGTGGCGGTTCGGTGAACGTGTCTGCGGTACTGATGATTTCGATACTCGTGTTGGCGGCGGGAACGTTCGCCTTCCGATTCGCGGGCCCCGCGCTGCGGACCCGGGTGGTCGTGCCGGATCGGGTGGAGAAGCTGATGGGCACGGCGGCAGTGGTGTTACTGGTCGCGGTCGCCGCCACCACGGCGCTGACCCAGGACCAGGGCGCGGCCGGCATCGCACGACCGCTGGGCGTGCTGGTCGGCGGGGTGCTCGCCTGGCGCAAGGCGCCCTTCCTCGTGGCCGTGCTCGCCGCCGCGGCCACGGCGGCCGGACTGCGCCTCCTCGGCGTCCCCTGATCGGTCCCGGGAAGGTCGGTCAGGCGCCGGGCACCGTCACCGGTCGGTCCTCCGCGAAGTCGACCGTCAGCTCGCGGCGCGCGACCAGCCATCGACCGTCCACGCGCCGGTAGCTGTCCCGGTAGCGGATGGCGAGGCTGTTGTCGCGGAATCCGTCCTCGACCCGGTAGATGTGGTGCGCCTGGCAATAGACCAGGCCGTCCGCGGCGTCGCCGTCCACGGAGAGCATCTGCTGCCCGACCGCGTGATGCGTCGAGTGCAGGTGCCCGACTGCCCCGAGCACCGTCGCGGCGATCTGCTCGGGACCCGCGACGGTGGGGCTCTGACCGCGCCGGACGAGCGCGGCGGGCTGCACGAACTCGGCGTCCGTGGTGAACAGCGCGGCCAGGGCGGCGGTGTCACGGCCGTCCACCGCCGACGCGTATCGTCCGGCCAGATCGGCGAGATCGAGCCGGTCGGCGTGGTTTTGAGTGCTCATGCCCCGAGTATGCGACGCCTGCTGCGGGTGCGGGCCGCGCCCGCGCCCGCTGAGCGGGAAAAGTGCTCCGGGATCCGGCTGCGCGGGCGCATGATCGGGGTCGAGAACTCTGTCTGGAGGAATGTTGGCCGCACAACCGATTGTCGGGAGGCCGACTTCCGCCCGACTCGTGGTCATCGCCCTGGCCTCCTGCGGCATCGCGGTCTCGCTGATGCAGACGATCGTGATGCCGCTGCTGCCCGAGTTCCCGCGGCTGCTGAACACCTCCGCCTCGAACGCGGCCTGGCTGGTGACCGCGACCCTGATCGCGGGCGCGGTCTGCGCTCCCGTGCTGGGCAGGCTCGGCGACATGTTCGGCAAGCGCCGGATGCTGCTGATCGCGCTGGCAGTGATGGTGCTGGGCAGTGCCCTCGGTGCGGTCTCCGACGAGTTCGCGGTGGTGCTCGTCGCCCGGGCGCTGCAGGGCACCGCGATGGGCGTCATCCCGCTTGGCATCAGCATCATGCGCGACGAGCTGCCCGAGGATCGGGTCGGCTCGGGCATCGCGTTGATGAGCTCGACCCTCGGCGCGGGCGGCGCCATCGGGCTGCCGCTGACCGGCGTGGTCGCGGAGCACCTGAGCTGGCATTGGCTCTTCGGTGGCGCGGCCGTGCTCGGGATCATCGAGATCGTCACCGTCTGGGCGCTGGTACCCGAGTCGCCGGTGCGGACCGGCGGGAGGTTCGACCTGGTGGGGGCTGTGGGGCTGTCCGCGGCGCTGGTCTGCCTGCTGCTCGCGGTGACGCAGGGCAACAACTGGGGCTGGTCCAGCGCGGTGGTCCTCGGGCTGTTCGCGGGGTCGACCGCATTGTTCCTGCTCTGGGGCGTCTACGAGCTGCGGCTGGCCTCGACCGGCGTCAAGCGCCCGCTGGTGGACCTGCGTGTCTCCGCCCGACGGCAGGTGCTGCTGACGAACATCGCCTCGATCCTGATCGGCTTCGCCATGTTCACCTCGTTCATGGTGAGCGCGCAGATCTTCCAGGCGCCTGCCGCGACGGGGTACGGATACGGGATGTCGCTGACGCTCAGCGGGATCGCGCTGCTGCCCGGCGGCCTGATGATGATCGCCTTCTCGCCGGTGTCCGCGCACATCTCACGGCGCAGGGGGCCGCGGACGACGTTCATGCTCGGCGCCGTCATCCTGCTGGTCGCCAATCTCACGCGCGCGCTGGTGCCGCACCGGCTGGGCGTGATCGTCGCGTGCATCGCGGTGACCGCGATCGGCGCCGCCTTCGCCTACGGGGCGGTCCCGGCGATGATCATGCGCGCCGTTCCGGTTTCCGAGACCGCGGCCGCGAACAGCCTCAACTCGTTGGCGCGTTCCATCGGTACCTCCGCATGCAGCGCGGTCGTCGCGGCGGTCACCACGGCGTCGATTATGCAGGTCGCGGGCGTGCAGTTCCCGACGGCGGGCGCGTACGCGCTGGTGTTCGGGATCGGATCGGCCGCGGCGCTTGTCGCGCTGCTGGTCGCGGTGTTCATCCCAGGCGACGAAGTCCGCCCGCAGGATCTGCCGCTGAGTGAGACTGAACCGGACCGGATCCGCGCCGCTCAGTAGCGTCCCGTTGGCGCGAGCGCACGTGACCTGCTCGAGTGCCGCGAGATAGGGAGAGCATCGATGGACCTGAGGGAGTCGGCCGCGCAGACCGAGCTGCGCCGCGAGCTGCGCGCGTATTTCGCCACGCTGCTGCCGGAGCAGAAGCGCCGCACCGCCGGTGAGCAGGGCGTCGGCGGCGAGTACTTCCGCGAGATCGTCAGGCTGCTCGGCCGCGACGGCTGGCTCGGCATCGGCTGGCCGGTCGAGTACGGCGGCCAGGGCCGCTCCATCGAGGAGCAGTTCGTGTTCTTCGACGAGGTCCAGCGGGCCGGTCTGCCCTTCCCGTTCGTCACGGTGAACACCGTCGGCCCGACCCTGATGAAGTACGGCACGCAGGAGCAGAAGGAGAGGTTCCTCCCCGGTATCCTCGCCGGGGACATCGTCTTCGCGATCGGGTACACCGAACCCGAGGCCGGCACCGACCTCGCCTCGCTGACGACCCGTGCGGTCCGCGACGCCGACGGCTGGGTGATCGACGGCAACAAGATCTTCACCTCCGGCGCGAACACCGCCGACTACGTGTGGCTGGCCTGCCGTACCGATCCCGAGGCGCCCAAGCACAGGGGCATCTCCATCCTGATCGTCCCGACCGACGACCCGGGCTTCTCCTGGTCGCCGATCAACACGGTGGGCGGTCTCATGGTCACCTCCACCTACTACACCGGTATCCGCGTCACGGACCAGGAAGTCGTCGGCGAGGTCAACGGCGGCTGGCAGCTGATCACCGCGCAGCTCAACCACGAACGGATCGGTCTGGCGGCCCTCGGTGGCCGGACCTACGGGCTGTGGAACCAGGTGCTGGAGTGGTCGCGCGCGAACGGGACCATCGAGATTCCCTGGGTACAGCAGGATTTCGCGCGCACCCACGCCAAGCTCGAGGCGATGCGGCTGCTGAACTGGAAGATGACCTCGGCGGTCGCTCGGGACGCCCTCTCCGGCGCCGACGCCGGGGCGACCAAGGCGTACGGCACCGAGACGCACGTCGACGTGTACCGCACCCTGCTCGGCATCCTCGGCGCCGCGGGCCGGATCCGGCCGGAGTCGCCGGGCGCGATCCTGGCCGGCCAGATCGAACAGATCTCCCGCCAGGGCGTGGTGAACACCTTCGGCGGCGGAGTCAACGAGGTGCTGCGCGACATGGTCGGCACCATCGGTTTGGGCCTGGTCCGGGAGAAGAGGGTCAGATGAGCGAGGAGCACTGATGGACTTCGACTTCAGCGAAGAGCAAGAGGCGATCCGCGCCCTCGCCGATGAGGTTTTCACGAGCAAGGCGGGCATCGACCGGGTCAAGGAGGTGGAGGCCACCGAGGACCGCGTGGACCGCGACCTCTGGCGTGAGCTGGCGGTCACCGGACTGCTCGGCGTCGCCCTGCCCGAGGATCTCGGCGGTGGGGGACTGGGCGTCGCCGAGCTGTACGTCCTGCTCGAACAGCAGGGTCGCCACGTCGCGCCCGTGCCGATCTGGCCGACCGCCATTGCGGCGCTGGCTGTTTCCGAGTTCGGGACCGCGGATCAGCGCAGCGCGCTCGTGCCGGGCGTCGCCGAGGGCAGCACCTTCCTCACCGTCGGTCTCGAGGAGTTCGGGCCCTACGTCGCGGGTGACCCCGAGACCACCGCCGCGTCGTCCGCCGACGGTGTGTGGCGTCTGGACGGCGCGAAGGCCGCCGTGCCGGTGGCGCACCTCGCGCACCGGGCGGTCGTGTCGGCGACGACCGGGTCGGGCGCCGCCCTGTTCCTCGTCGACCTCTCCGGCGACGGCGTGAGCGTCGTGCGGACGCAGTCCACCACCCACGAGATCTGCGCCAACATCGAGTTCTCGGGTGCCACGGCGGAGTTGCTCGGCCCGGCCGACGGATCCGCGGTCTCCTGGCTGCTGGACCGCACCGAGCTCGCGCTGGCCGCGATCCAGCTCGGTGTCGGCTCCGGCGCGGTGTCCCAGGCCGTCGCCTACCTCAACGAGCGCAAGCAGTTCGGGCGCCCGCTGGCGACCTTTCAGGCCGTGAGCCACCAGCTAGCGGACTGCTATATCGACCTCGAGGCCATGCGGGTCACTCTGTGGCAGGCGGCGGTGCTGCTCGCCGCGGGCGCGGAACCCGGTACCTCGGTGCTGGTCGCGAAGTGGTGGGCGACCGACGGCGGTCAGCGCGTGGTGCACCGGACCACCCACGTACACGGCGGCATGGGGGTGGACACCGATTACCCGGTGCACCGGCACCTGTTGTGGGGCAAACAGATCGCGGCCACCCTCGGCGGCGCGAGCTCGGACCTTGCTCGTCTGGGCGCACTTCTCGCATCGGGCATCGAGGTGGGGGCATGACCGCGGCGAGGGTGGTTCCCGCCCAGTGGGTCGCGATGGTCGCCCGGCACCACATCCATCAGTACGGTGCGACGAGAGTGGACAACGTGCTGGTGACGGCTGGAACAGCCGTGCCGACCAGCGGACTGATACTGGGAGCAGCCTGATGAGCACCACCGAGACCAACACCTCGAACGCGGGCCGCTGGCGCGGCGCGGACCTGGGCACCAGAACCGTCAGCTACACCGAGCGGGACGCGATCGTCTACGCGCTCGCGGTCGGTGCCGCCGCGAGCGAGCTGGACCTGGTGTTCGAGGACCGGCTGCGCGTGCTGCCGACCTTCGCGCTGACCCTTGCACAGTGGGCCCCCGACGAGCTGGGCTCCCGCGGCGCCTTCGACACCAAGACCGCGCTGCACGGGTCGCAGGACTTGAAGGTGCTCATGCCGCTGCCGCGCAGCGGTGAGCTGACCCTGACGGCCTCCGTTGGCGAGGTCTGGGACAAGGGCGCCGCGGCGGTGTTCGAGGTGCGCGTCGAGTGCGAGTACTTCGTGGCGACCTGGTCGCTGTTCGCGCCCGGGTACGGCGGCTTCGGTGGCGAGCGGGGCCCGTCCAAGCCCCCGGCACCGGAGGGCGAGCCGAATCTGTCGACGGAGCTGGCGACCTTCGAGAACCAGGCCGCGCTCTACCGGCTGACCGGCGATCTCCACCACATCCACATCGACCCGGCCGCCGCCGAGCGCATCGGCCAGCCGCGTCCGATCCTGCAGGGGCTGTGCACCCTGGCCGCGAGCACGCTGCCGCTGGCGCGCGCGCTCGGCGCGCACCCCGCCGACCTGGTCGAGCTGTCGGGGCGGTTCTCCGCACCGGTGTTCCCCGGGCAGGTCCTGCCCGTGCGGGGCTGGCGAGACGGGGACGCGGTCGAGTTCGAGGTCGGCGCGGACACGGTGGCGATCGCGGGCGCCCGCGCCCGATTCGCGGGCTGACCGCGATGGGTGTCGCCAATCCCGCCGACTTCGCCGGCCGTGCCGTCCTGGTGACCGGCGGGACCAAGGGCATCGGGCGCGTGGTCGCCGAGACCTTCCTGGCCGCTGGCGCGCGGGTGCTGGTGTGCGCCCGCACGGAACCGGACGCGCTACCGGAGGCGGACGGTCGCCGGGCCGAGTTCCGGTCCGTCGATGTGCGCGACCCGGATGCGGTCCGGGCGATGGTCGAGGACGCGCATCGGGCGATGGGCCGGCTGGACGTGCTGGTCAACAATGCCGGCGGCTCGCCCGATGCGGGCGCAGCCGAGGTCTCGCCCCGGTTCGTGGAGAAGATCGTCGCGCTGAACCTGTTGGCGCCCTTCTACGTTGCGCAGGCCGCGAACCGGCTGATGCAGGCGCAGGAGGACGGCGGGTCGATCATCAACATCGGCTCGGTCTCCGCGCACGACCCGCAGCCCGGCACCGCCGCGTACTCGGCCGCCAAGGGCGGCCTGCTGGTGCTGACCAGGGCCCTGGCGCTCGAGTGGGCGCCGAAGGTCCGGGTCAACCACATCACCACCGGGCTGATCCGCACGGAGGCCGCCGCGTCGGTGTACGGCGCGGACGGGGGAGCGGCGGTCACCCGGACGCTGCCGATCGGCCGGATGGCGGTGCCTGCGGACATCGCAGGCGCCTGCCTGTTCCTCGGTGGTCCGCTGTCCTCCTATGTGAACGGCGCCGACATCGCCGTTCACGGTGGCGGCGAGTACCCGGCGCGCTACATTGCAACCCATCCCGAGCTCGGCTGAGCCACACGCATTCTCAAGGATCGGAGCACTGCACATGGGGACTCTCGACGGAAAGGTCGCGCTGATCACGGGTGCGGGTCAGGGGATCGGTCAGGGCATCTCGTTCGCCCTCGCCAAGGAGGGCGTGGCCATCGCGGTGGCCGGACGGACCGAATCCAAGCTCGACACCACGGTCGCGGCGATCCGTGAGTTCGGCGGCACCGCGATCCCCGTGCGCTGCGACGTCTCCGACAGCGACGACATCGCGGCGGCGGTGGACAGGACCGTCACCGAACTCGGCGGCGTCGACATCCTGGTCAACAACGCCAACGACGCCATGCCCGGCAAGCTGCTCGACGTCAAGGACGGGGAGTTCGAGCGGGCGTTCGCCTCCGGACCGCTCGCGACGCTGCGGCTGATGCAGGCCTGTCATCCGCACATGGTCGCGCGCGGCGGTGGCTCGATCATCAACCTGGTGACCTCGGCGGCGGTTCGGTGGGACGCGGGCGGTTACGGCGTGTACGGCTCCATCAAGGAGGGCATGCGGGTGCTGACCCGCGCCGCCGCGTCCGAATGGGGCCGCGACGGCATCCGGGTGAACAACGTTGCCCCGCATGCGCTCACGCCCGCGCTGAAGTGGTGGATGAACAAGAACCCGGAGGAGGCCGCCGAGTTCGTCGCAGGCATCCCGCTCGGCCGCGTCGGCGAGCCGGAGGCCGACATCGGCCGGGCCGTGGTGTTCCTGGTAGGCGAGGACGCCCGCTACCTCACCGGCGCCACCATCCCGCTCGACGGCGGTCAGTCCCGCTGGGGATAGGCGCCTTCGGCGCCCGTGAGTCCTTTCGGCCCGGATAGGGGCCAGAAGGACCCACGGGCGGCGGAGTTGTTCACTCTCAGTTTCCTGCCAGTTTCTCTGGGTAAATTCCCGCGGATGCGTGATCGCCTTCCCTCCCCACCGCGGCACTGGCCGCTCGCCGTTGCCGCCCTGATCCTCGCCGCGGGGATCCTCGCGGTGTTCGGCCCGTCCGAGGTCGCCACCAACCCGGTGTTCGGCGCCTCGACCTCGCTGTACCGACAGGTCGACGCCGTCACCAGCACGTGGCCGAGCGAGATGGGCACCCTGACCGAGCTGGCGGCGGAGGCGCTGCTGTTCGCGCTCGCGGCCATGCTCGCGGCGGCGCTGTGGTGGGGTCGCGGCGATGCCAACACCCTCGCGGTCGGGCTCGCGGGCGGCGCGGGCGCGGCGGCGTCGGCGCTCGCGACGCTCGCGGTGAAGTCGGTCGTCACCGAGGAGCGGCCGTGCACGGCGGTCCCCGGGGTGCACGCCCTCGCCGAGTGTCCGCCGATGGGGGACTGGTCGTTCCCGAGCAACCACTCGGGCATCGCCGCCGCGCTGGCGACCGCGGTGGTGCTCGCGAGCTACGCCGCGCGCCGGATATGGCTGTGCGTGCTCGCGGCCGCGTCGGCGGTCGTGGTCGCGATGCTGCGCGTCGTCAGCGGGGTGCACTACCCGCACGACGTGGCGGCGGGTCTGGTGTTCGGCGCGTCGATCGCGGTGGCGGTCGCGATCGTGTTGACCCCGGTGACCGCGCACCTGTTGCGGAGGGTCGGCCTCGGCGGCCGGGTACCGGCGGGCGAGCCCCGGTACTGAGGGGCGCGTGCGCGCCCCTCCGGGTCAGCGCCGGATCAGCGGGAGGCGGCGGCGGACCCTGGCCACACCGAGCATCTCGTCGACATCGGTGATCTTGACGCGCGGCCGACCGGATGCGGCGCCACCTGCACGCTCGGCGGCATCGATCGCCTGCCAGCCGCGGTAGTCGATCCGGGCGGGCTGGCGCTGCGTAACCAGCTTGGTCAGGTCCTTGCGGCTGCCGACTGGCCTGCTGAGGCTGCCGGACTGGAAGTCCTCGAGCAGCCCGCGGACGGTCTCCTTGGCGCAGGCCTTGTTGGTCCCGATCACCCCCGACGGTCCACGCTTGATCCAGCCGGTGACGTAGACGCCGTCGACCGGCGCACCGCCCGCGGACTCGAGCACCCGGCCGTTGTCGTTGGGGATCGTCCCGTGACGCTCGTCGAACGGGACGCCCGCGAGTGGCCGCCCGCGGTAGCCGATCGAGCGCAGGACCAGGGATGCCCCCAGCGTCTCGGAGTCCGCGGTCGGCCGGGCGCTCGGCGAACCGTCGGTCCCGGCGACCAGCTCGTTGCGCGCGACGGTGACGGCCTCGACGCGGTCGGTGCCGAGCAGCGCCGTCGGCGAGGCCAGATAGCGGAAGACGATCCGCTTGCGGCCGGGGGTGCTCGCGCGTTCGGCGAACTCGCGGGCGAGCTGCACCTTGAACTCGGCGGACGGTTCGTACTCGCCGCTCTCGAGCAGACGGGCGCTGAGCTCGTCGAGCTCGAGCTCGGCAGGGTCGATCACCACGTCGACGTTCTCGAGCTCACCGAGGGCGAGGAACTCGGGGGTGGAATACGCGGCCTGGGCGGGCCCGCGACGCCCGAGCAGCACCACCTCGCGGATATTGCTGTGGCGCAGGGCCTCCAGCGCGTGATCGGCGATATCGGTCGTGGCGAGCTCGGCGATGTCCATGGTGAGCACGCGGGCCACGTCGATCGCGACGTTGCCGTTGCCGACGATGACCGCGCGCTCGCCGGACAGGTCGAACTCGCGATCGGCGTAGTCCGGGTGGCCGTTGTACCAGGCCACGAACTCGGTGGCGGCGTGGCTGCCGGGCAGGTCCTCGCCCGGGATGTCGAGTCTGCGGTCGCTGGAGGCGCCCACCGCGTAGATCACCGCATGGTGGTTGGCCAGCAGCTCGTCGTGGCTGAGGTGCTTGCCCACCTCGACGTTGAGGTGGAACTGGAAGCCGTCCTTGGCCGCCGTCCACTCGAACGCGTCGGTGATGACCTTGGTGCCGGGGTGGTCGGGCGCGACTCCCGCGCGGATCAGCCCCCACGGGGTCGGCAGCTTCTCGAACACCTCGACCTCGACGTCCGAGTGCACCAGGAGTTGCTCGGCGGCATACGACGCGGCAGGCCCGGCACCGACGATGGCGACGCGCAGGGTGCCCAGGTCCACGCGCTTGGCCTCGGTCGCCTTGAGGGGCCTCCAGCCCTCCTGGAGCGGGTATTTCTCGTAGTAGTTCGCGTTGATCTCCGCGTATCGCGCATCCGCCTGGGACAGCTGGTCCGCGGGGAAGATCGCGGCGACCGGGCAGGCGTCCACGCAGGCCCCGCAGTCGATGCAGGTGTCCGGCTCGATGTACAGCATCTCGGTGGTCCTGAACTGCGCCTCGTCCGGCGTCGGGTGAATGCAGTTCACCGGACAGGTCGCAACGCAGGAGGCGTCGTTGCAGCACGCCTGGGTGATCACGTATGCCATGAGAGTCGTTCCTAGGTGCGGGAGCTGGGCTGCGGGGCGGATGACGGTCGGGGGCGGCCCGACCGGCGATCAGAGCAGGTTCACCCTCTTGTAGAGGCGCTTGGACGGGCCGCCGACGAGGCCGGAACTGTCGAGGAACTGCATGAGCTTGGTGCCCGACGTGCGGACCTTGTCCTTGTAGTGCGGATTCGCCTTGGCCTCGGCGATGGCGCGCTCCGGATCGAGACCGGCGTTCGCGTAGACGTCCTTGTTGATCATCGACTTCATCACGAAGTAGACGACGACCGCGGTGTTCACCCGCTCCACCGCCAGCCGCGCCCGGCTCGCGCCCTGCAGGCGGCGACCGACCTCCTCGCGGGCGAAGCGGATGTGCCGGGCCTCCTCGAGGACATGGATCTTGCTGACCGTGCGGGTGATCGGCTGCACGCGCTCGTCCTTCATGAAGTCGCGCTGCATCATGTCCAGGATCTCCTCGGCGGCCATCACGCTGGCGTACGCGTTGGCCCCCTTGAAGAAACCGCCCCAGATCCGGCCCAGCTTGTGGATGACGGGGTGCGGGCCGTAGCTCGGCATGCCGAGCCGCTCGCCCGCGCGGCCGAACATCACCGAATGCCTGCATTCGTCGGCGACCTCGGTGAGGGCGAACTGGACGTGCCGGGAGTGCTTGTCGCGGCCGTACACGTCGCGCAGCAGCATCTGCATGAGCAGGATCTCGAACCACAACCCGACGCCTGCGACGCTGGCGCACTCGTGCTTGGTGAGCTCGACCTGCTGCTCGAGGGTCATCTCCTCCCACAGCGCGGTGCCGTAGAGGGTGCTCCACTCGGGGGTGAGGCCGTACTTGTCGTCCGGTACAGGAGCCTCCCAGTCGACCTCGATCATCGGGTCGTAGGACTTGCGGGCCGAGGACGCCAGCAACCGCTTCGCCGTCTCTTCGCGGTCGGAGATCGCGGGGCGCTGCAGCGGCATCGCGGTTGTCATTGGCAGTCCTCCATTTATGTGACACCGGGTAACAGGTACTGCGACTGTACATCTACCCCCGTGGTGTGACAACTGTCACCGGACAGCTGTCCAGTTAGATCAGAGTTTGGCTGGCCAAACTTCCTGATATGGTCTAGCGAACTAGAGTGGTGGATGCGCGGATAGACAGGGGGACGGCGTTGTCAGTGGAGGAGCTCGGCGTCACGACGCCGGAGAGCGCGCCAAGGGCCACCGGCTCTGCCAAGGGCCGCCTCATCGCGCTGGCCGGGCCGGCATTCGTCGCCGCGATCGCGTACGTCGATCCGGGCAATGTCGCCTCGAACCTGACCGCGGGCGCCAAGTACGGCTACCTGCTGGTGTGGGTACTGGTGCTGGCCAACGCGATGGCCGTACTGGTGCAGTACCTCTCCGCGAAACTGGGCTTGGTCACAGGGCGCTCGCTCCCGGAGCTGCTCGGCGACCGACTCCGCCCTGCCCAGCGCAAGGCATTCTGGGTCCAGGCCGAACTGGCCGCGGTCGCCACCGACCTCGCCGAGGTGATCGGCGGCGCCATCGCCCTCAACCTGCTGTTCGGGGTGCCGCTGCCGCTCGGCGGCCTCATCACCGGCGTCGTGTCGATGGCGATCCTCGCCACCCAGAGTCGCGGCCAGCGGACCTTCGAGTTCGTCGTGATCAGCATGCTCGCGATCATCACGCTCGGCTTCGTCAGCGGGCTGGCGTTCACCGACGTGTCGGGCGGCGAGGCGCTGGCCGGGCTGGTGCCGCGCTTCGAGGGCACCGAGACCGTGCTGCTGGCGGCGAGCATGCTCGGCGCCACCGTGATGCCGCACGCGATCTACCTGCACTCGGCGCTCGCGCGCGATCGGCACGGACGGGACATCGAGCCGGGCAGGCTGCCCCGGTTGCTCAAGGCCACCAAGATCGACGTCGTGGGCGCACTGATCGTCGCAGGCTCGGTCAACATCGCGATGCTGTTGCTGGCCGCGTCCGCGCTGCGCGGGATCGAGGGCACCGACACGATCGCGGGAGCGCACGCGGCCATATCCAGCGCCCTCGGCCCCGCGGTCGCGGTGATCTTCGCGATCGGTCTGCTCGCCTCGGGCCTCGCGTCCACCTCGGTCGGCTGCGCCGCGGGTGCCGAGATCATGTCGGGCCTGCTGCACTTCCGGATCCCGATGCTGCTGCGCCGGACCCTGGTGCTCATCCCGGCGCTGGTCGTGCTCGCGATGGGCGCCGATCCGACGCTGTCGCTGGTGATCAGTCAGGTGGTGCTGAGCTTCTGCATCCCGTTCGCGCTCGTGCCGTTGGTGCGGATGACATCCGAGCGCGGGCTGATGGGCGAGCATCTCAACCGGCGAGGGACCACCGTCGCGGCCTGGGCGGCCACGGCCGTCATCGTCGCCCTGAACCTCGCACTGCTGGTCCTCACCGTCACCGGCGCCTGACGCCCACCCGCCCCGAAAGTGGTTCCAGCACTGCCCCCTTGATCACTCGGGTTCGGTCGCCGCGACCAGGCTGGGGGCGGCTACCTCGGCATCGGTTCCGGCGGGCCGCTCGCGCCCCGGCGCCCAGATGCCGACGAGCACGGCCGACACCAGCATCACCGCGGCCAGCACATACGACGAGTGCGACATCCCCGCCATGAAGGCGTCGCGAGCGAACTCGGCGAGCTGCTCGCCTTGCGGGCCTGCATGTTTCGCGACCTCGAGCGCCGACGCGAGCGACGCCCCGACCGGATCCTTGGCGACCTCCGGCACCGCGGCGACGGCGGGCGCGATCTCGCGGGTGTAGGTGGCGGCGAGCAGGCTGCCCGCCACCGCGATGCCGATCGCCGCGCCGACCTCGCGCGCGGTGTCGTTGACCGCGGACGCGACGCCCTGCTTGTCGTCGGGGGTGTTCTCCATGATCGAGGTGGTGGCCGGCGCCGAGCACAGACCGAGGCCGGTGCTGAACATCAGCAACGCCACCACCGCCTGGCCGTACCCGCCGTCGATATCCAGTCCGCCGAGCAGGATCAGGCCAACCCCTGCCAGCCCCAGTCCGCACAGGGCCAGCACGCGCTGGCCCACCCTCGGGATCAGCCACGGCGTGATCGCGGAGACCGCGACCATCGGGACGACCATGGGGGCCAAGGCGATTCCGGCCTGCAGCGGGCTGTAGCCGAGCACGAGCTGCATGTACTGGATGACCAGGAAGAACAATCCGAAGGAGGCCAGGAACTGCAGCGTCAGCGAGGCCGCACCCGCACCGAACCCGCGCACGCCGAACAGTCGGACGTCGAGCAGCGGATGCGCGCGCCGCATCTCGACGACCGCGAACGCGACCGCCGCGAGCATTCCGCCGACCACGGCGAGCAGCACCAGGGGGTCGAGCCAGCCGCGGGCCGGACCCTCGAGCAGGCCGAGCACGACCAGTCCGACGGCCGCGACGGCGAGCACCGCGCCGAGGAGGTCGAACTGCGGCGAGTCCTCTTCCCGCGACGACGGCACCGTCCAGGCGATCGCGAACAGGGCGACCGCGGCCGCGGCGAAGCCGACGAAGATCGACTGCCACTGCCATTTCTCGAGCAGCAGGCCGGACACCAACAGTCCGGCGATCCCCCCCGACGCCGCGACGCCCGCCCAGATCGCGACGCCGCGGGAACGCTGCTCGGGCGGGAAGCTCGCGGTCAGCAGCGACAGGGTCGCGGGCATCACCAGTGCTGCGCCGATGCCTGCGATCGCCCGCGAGCCGATCAGCCATTGCGGGGAGTCGAGCCAGATCGGCAGCGCGGAGGCCGCCGCGAAGATCAGCAGCCCGACCAGCAGCACCCCGCGACGGCCGTACCTGTCGCCGAGCGCCCCGGCGGGCAGCAGCAGCGCGGCCAGCGTCAGGGTGTAGCCGTCGACGATCCAGGTCAGTTCGCTCTGGGTGGCGCCGGTGTCCAGCGCGAGGGCGGGCAGCGCCGAGTTCAGTCCGGCGGCCGCGGCGATGACCATCGCCACCGCCGAGCACACCACCGTCAGCGTCCATACTTCTCGTAAGGACATCCTGGCTTCGGCGGACTCGGTCGGACGGTTCATCAGCACCTCCGGGGGAGAAAACAAGACTGTCAGTATCGTTTGAAGACCGACGGTTCCACAACCCCGCATACCCGCAGTCAATGGAGGTGACATGGTCGACGAGCCCGCCGAGGCGGCCGAAACCGATTCCCGCGAGGACCCGCGCAAGGTCCGCTCGCGGGCGCGACTGCTCGACGCGGCAACCGCGTTGTTGGCCAAGGGTGGCACCGAGGCCGTCACCATCGACGCGGTGACCAGGGCGGCGAGGGTGGCCCGCGCGACGCTGTACCGGCATTTCGACAGCGGGACCGAACTGGTCGCGGCCGCGTTCGGGCGGCTGATCCCACCGGCCGCGACGGTGCCGGAGGACGGTGACCTCCGGGGGCAGCTCATCGCACTGCTCACCGACCAGGCGAGGCTGATCGAGGCCGCGCCGATGCAGCTGACCGCGCTGTGCTGGCTGGGGATGGGGCCCGGCCTCGACGAACGTGCCGCCAGGGAGGGCGCGGGCGGCATCGATCGCCCGGAGCTGCGGTCGTTGCGCAGCCAGATCGCCGAGCAGTACCGGACCCCGTTCGACCGGATCTTCGCGAGTGCGGAGGCGAGGGCACTGCTCGGGGACACCGATTACGAATTGGCCCTGGCGCAGCTCCTCGGGCCGTTGGTGTTCACCAAACTCGCGACGCTGCGGCCGCTCGGTCCGGAGGCCTGCGCGCGGATCGTCGACGACTTCCTGGCGGCCCGAGTATCGGCGGGACAACCCTCCCCCGCTGAATCCTCCCCCCTCTAAAGGCTGGGTGCCGACGCTGTCGCGGATCTATGATCGAAGGCACCCCACGGTTCGATCGTGAGGCCCAGCCGACAAACCAGTCGATCTTCAATGGTGAGATGGGGCCGAGACATGACGACGACAGACGTCCGGAGGGGACAGACGATGTTGAAAAGACTCGCAGTGCTATTTGCCATGGCGGCGGCCATGGTTGCCCTCGTCGGTGTCGGTCCCGCGGCGGCCGCCGGTCCAGCGGTGCTTGGAGGTGGATCCGGGATCATCGTCGGCGGTGAGGCGTTGTGCACGTTGACCACCATCGGGCACGACGGGGCGGGTCGACTGGTCGGTATCACGGCAGGCCACTGCGGTGAGCCGGGCATGGCAATCGTGTCCTCGCACAACGAGGAAGCCGGCATCGTCGGTCACATGGTCAGCAAGAGCACCCAGTGGGACTACGCGGTGATCGAGTTCAACCCGGCCGCGGTGACCCCGGTCAACCGGGTCGGTGGCGTCACCATCACCGGCATCGGCGCACCGGCCAACTTCCCGGACATCGTGTGCAAGGAAGGCCTTCGCACCGGCAACACCTGCGGTGTCACCTGGGGCGACCTGGTCCAGACCCACGAGACATGGACCCAGATGTGCGTTATCGAGGGTGACTCCGGAAGCCCGGTTGTGCGGGGCACTACCCTGGTCGGCATGGTCAACGCCTACGTGGGATTCGCATGCATCGGACCGGAACTCGGCACAAATATCGATGTGATCATGGCCGACATCAACGCCCAGGGTGGCGTTGGCGCAGGCTATCGCCCGATCTAACCCGGAATGCCACCACGTAAGCGAAGCGGCGACGGCCTCACCGCACAGAACCTGATCGAGCTGACCGAGGCACTCGCCGCGGGCAAGCGCGCCACCGTCTATCTGATCGAACCCACCCCGAGCCTGAACCTGGCCGCGGGCTGTTCCGCGCGGGTGCTCTCCGTGCAGGGCACGACGCTGATACTGCGGCCGAAGGGCGTCAACGACGAGTTGCCGTTCGAGGCCGACGAGCTCCGGTTCACCCGGATCCCGCCCGTGCAGGCAAAGGCGAAGGGCGCCAAGGCTGCTCCCGCCAAGGCCGCGCCGGCGAACGCCGCTCCCGCCAAGGCCGCGCCGGCGAACGCCGCTCCCGCCAAGGCCGCGCCGGCGAAGGCTGCACCCGCGAAGGCCGCAGTCCCGGCGAAGGCCGTCGTCGAGACGACCCCGGCCGAGCCCGTGGCACCCGCAACCACACCGACCCGACCGAAGGCACCCGTGACCGCACCGAAGACCCCCGCATCGATGACGCTGGTGCCGAAGCCGGAGTCGGCTCCCGCGGACGGACCGGCCGCCGCGCAGGCGAAACGTGCACGCAGGCCGAAGGATCCGGCGAGCGTGAGCGTCACCCTGCACGCCGAGGCAGGCAACGAGTGGACGGTGACCGTGACCCACGGTGAGCGTCGCCCTGGCCGCGCGGCCCCCGTGTCGGCCGATGCCGTGGAGCGCGCGGTGCGTGAGCTCGGTGATCCCGCCGCCGAACAGGCGGTCGCGTCCGTGCTCAGCGCGGCCCGTGATGCCGCCGCCAAGCGGGTCGAGGAACTGAGCAGGCAGCTCGCCGAGGCGCAGAGCACGCTGGCTGCGCTCGGCGCCGACGGCGCCTGATCGAACCAGCGCCGACGGGCGCCTGATCGCAGCGGAGGTAACTCGATGCCCGTGCCCAAGAGCGTCTCCCAGCTGTTCTCGCTCGATACGCTGCTCGACGAGGAGGAGCTGGCGATCCGGGACACCACCCGCCGGTTCGCCGCGGAACGGATCCGGCCGCACATCGCGGGATGGTTCGAGGCGGGCACGTTGCCCGCGCGTGAGCTCGCGGCCGAGCTCGGCGGGATGGGGCTGCTCGGCATGCACCTCGAGGGCTACGGCTGTGCCGGGATGAGTGCGACTTCCTATGGGCTGGCCTGCCTGGAGCTCGAGGCGGTCGACTCGGGGATCCGGAGCCTGGTGTCCGTGCAGGGGTCGCTGGCGATGTTCGCCATCCACCGCTACGGCTCGGAGGAGCAGAAGCAGCAGTGGTTGCCCCAGATGGCCGCGGGCGAGGCCCTCGGCTGTTTCGGGCTGACCGAACCCGACTTCGGCTCCAACCCTGCCGGAATGCGTACTTCCGCCCGGCGGGACCGCGGCGACTGGGTGCTCAGCGGCACCAAGATGTGGATCACGAACGGATCGGTCGCCGACGTCGCCGTGGTGTGGGCACGCACCGACGACGGCATCCGCGGGTTCCTGGTCCCCGCCGACAGTCCCGGCTTTTCCGCGCCCGAGATCAAACACAAGCTGTCGCTGCGGGCCTCGGTCACCGCGGAGCTCGTACTCGAGGACGTGCGGCTGCCCGAATCGGCGATGCTGCCCGAGGCGCGTGGGTTGTCGGGACCGTTGAGCTGCCTCGGCGAGGCACGGTTCGGCATCGTCTTCGGTGCGCTCGGCGCCGCTCGCGACTGCCTGGAGACCGCGATCGACTACGCAGCCGGCCGCGAGGTCTTCGACAAGCCCCTGGCCGCCTTCCAGCTGACCCAGGCGAAGCTCGCCGACATGGCGCTCGAGCTCGGGAAGGGACAGCTGCTGGCGCTGCACCTGGGGCGGCTCAAGGACCGCGATGGGTTGCGGGCGGAGCAGGTGAGCCTCGGCAAGCTCAACAGCGTCCGCGAGGCCATCGCGATCGCCCGCGAATGCCGGACCATCCTCGGCGCCAACGGCATCACCCTCGAGTACCCGGTGCTGCGGCACGCGAACAACCTGGAGTCGGTGCTCACCTACGAGGGCACCTCCGAGATGCACCAACTGGTGATCGGTCAGGCCCTGACGGGCGAGTCGGCGTTCCGGTAGCCGCGGCGGGCCTTGTGCTCGCCCTCGCGGACGCGCACGCTGATCCAGGGGGCCGTGAGGCGAGCGGAGCCGGACATGGACACTGAGACGACCGAGATCGCACCGGATGTCTACCGATTCTCGACCTACGTCAGCGACGCCAACCTGGTCATGAACCAGTACCTGATCGACGGCGACGAACCCCTGCTGTTCCACATGGGCCAGCGCGCGCTGTTCCCGTTCACCTCCGCGGCGGTCGGCCGGGTGCTCCCACTCGACCGGTTGCGGTGGATCGCGTTCGGCCACGTCGAGGCCGACGAGTGCGGGTCGATGAACTCGTGGCTCGCGGCGGCGCCCCACGCGGAGGTGGCCCATGGCGGACTGAGCTGTTTCGTCCAGGTCGACGACCTGGCGGACCGGCGGCCCCGACCGTTGCAGGACGGCGAGGTGATCGAGGTGGGCGCTCGGCGCGTGCGTCACATCGACACCCCGCACGTGCCGCACGGGTGGGACGCCTGCCTGGTGTACGAGGAGACGACGTCGACCCTGCTGTGCGGAGACCTGTTCACGGCGTTCGGTCCGCACCCCGCCGTCACCGACAGCGAGATCGTCGGCCCCGCGCTGGCGGGGGAGGAGATGGGCCACGCGACGGCGCTGACCCCCGCCCTCGGCCCGACCATCCGGGGGCTGGCCGACCTCGCGCCCCGGACACTCGGGCTCATGCACGGACCCGCATTCACCGGGGACTGCGCAGGCGCGCTGCGCGAGCTGGCGGCGGCCTACGAGGATCTCCTAGAGGCAGAGGGGGAGCGACTGCGCGGGCAGTGACCGCGGCGGTTGGCTACGGTCCGAGTCGGTCAGGCGGTGAGCGCCTCGTCGACGGTCCGGTATCCGATGGGTTCGCCGCCGAGCGCATCGAGCCGCGCGTGCAGTCCGGACCGCACGGCCGGCCATTCCGCGTGGAGCACCGAGTAGATGGCGGTGTCGCGCCAGGCGCCATCCGCCCTCCGCTTGTCCCGCCTGTGCACGCCCTCGAGCACGGCGCCGAGCCGCTCGATGGCCGAGCGCGAGCGGACGTTCGCGGCATCTGCCTGGATCTTGACTCGGCCGAAGCCGCTCTCGAAGGCGAGCCCGAACAGCAGGAGCTTCGCCTCGGGATTGACCGCGCTGCCCCAGACCCGGGGGTCGTAGGCGGTCCAGCCGATGTGCGCGGATTCGGTGGCCTCGTCGAAGTCGCCGAGGGACGTGGTGCCGACGAGGGCGCCGTCGTGCGCGCCACCGCGGATCCGGACGCCGTAGACGTTGCAGCGGTCGAACTGCAGGTACTCCCTCGCCCAGGCCAGGAAGTCGTCCCGGTCGGCCCGATAGCCCGCGCTGCCGCCGCCGAAGCCGCCCGCGAACACCCGGGGGTCCGCGATCGCCGTGCAGAGCTCGGGAAGGTCTGCGGGAGAAAGGGGTTCGAGACAGATATACCGGCCGCGGAGGGGTGAAACCGGGGGTCGTACTGCTGGCATGGGCCGCAGTGTGCAGGTCTGAGGTGACGGGCCGGTGAATACAGATTTGACGCTCGGCGTCGGTCCGGTTCAGGTGTCGCGAGCCCGCCGCAGCGCGTACGCCTTGAGGCGGCTGAACCCCCGCACGCGCAGCGACCGCAGGGACCTGAGCTGGAGGTCGTCGTCGCCCTCCAACGCGGTGGCGAGCGTGGCGTCGACGAGCACGGCGCCGGGCCGGGCCGAACTCGTCAGGCGCGCAGCGATGTTCACCACCGACCCGTACACATCGCCGAACCTCAACAGGACCGGGCCCATGGCCAGGCCCACCCGCAGGGCGGGCAGGTCCACGGTGGCGAGGGCGGCATCCTGCAGCGCGAGCGCGATCCGCGCGGCGTCGGCCGGGTCCTCGACCGCGAACATCACCTCGTCGCCGAGGTTCTTGATCACCCAGCCGCGGCCCTGATTGATGACGGTCATCGCGGTCGACTCGAAGTCCTCGAGCAGGCGGGTCAGTTCGTCGATGTCGATGCGCCGGGTCAGGCTGGTGTAGCCGACCATGTCCGCGAATCCGATCACCAGGGTTCGGCTGTCGGTGCCGTCGCCCGCGCTGTCGAGGAACCGCGCGGCGTTGGAGGCGAGGTGCCTGCGCCACACGTACGACTGCAGCTTCTCCAGCGCAGGCAGCATCTGCTCGGCGACCAGGGTCGCCTGCGCCGCGACGGCGAGCACGTCGGCCTGATCGGATCCGCCCGCCTGCTTGACCCGGTCGAGGATGTGGCTGTTGAGCAGCCCGAGCTGCCACTCCGCCAGCCGCGCGAAGGACTGGCCAAGCGCGCGGGTCACCGGCACCTCCAGCTCCTGGTCGATGATCCCCATGTCGACGAGCGAGGTGATGGTGCGCAGCGCGTCCACATCCACATCGGTGAACATCGGCGTGTCCGGGTTCGAGTCCACCGCGAAGCCCATCGCCACCCAGAGTCGTTGCGCGCGTTCGAGGGGCACACCGGCCGCCGCGGTCGCCTGCCCGCGCGTGTACTTGACGTCGCCGCCGAGCAGGTTCCGCTCCACCTCGGCCTGGATCAGTGCGTATTCGGGCGGGATGGGGCGGCCGCCGGCCGTGTCCTCAGCCACACACGGCTCCGCGTGACGCCGAGCCGACCAGCTTCGAGTACTTGGCCAGCACGCCCCTTGTGTAGCGGGGCGGCAGCGGCGACCAGCCCTCCGCCCGCCGCGTCAGCTCGGTCTCCTCGACCATCACGTCCAGCCTGCCGGACGCCACGTCGAGCCGGATCTTGTCGCCGTTGCGCACGAACGCGATCGGGCCGCCGTCGACGGCCTCGGGTGCCACGTGCCCGACGCACAGGCCGGTGGTGCCGCCGGAGAAGCGGCCGTCGGTGAGCAGCAGTACGTCCTTGCCAAGGCCCGCGCCCTTGATGGCCGCGGTGATCGCGAGCATCTCGCGCATGCCGGGCCCACCCTTGGGGCCCTCGTACCTGATCACGACGGCGTCGCCCGCGGTGATGGTGCCGTCCTCGAGGGCGTCGAGTGCGGCCCGTTCGCGATCGAAAACCCTTGCCGTGCCGGTGAACACGTCGGACTCGAAACCGGCCGACTTGACCACCGCGCCGCCAGGGGCCAGCGACCCGCTCAGGATCGTGATGCCGCCGGTCGGGTGGATCGGCGAGCTCATCGCCCGAATCACCTTGCCGTCGGGGTCCGGCGGGGTGATGTCGGCGAGGTTCTCCGCCACGGTGCGCCCGGTGACGGTCAGGCAGTCGCCGTTCAGCAGACCCGCGTCGAGCAGGGCCTTCATCATCACCGGCACGCCGCCGATGCGATCGATGTCCGTCATCACGTGCTTGCCAAAGGGTTTCACGTCGGCCAGGTGCGGGACGCGGGCGCCGACGCGGGCGAAATCGTCCAGGCTCAGGTCGACGTTCGCCTCGTGTGCGATCGCGAGCAGGTGCAGCACCGCGTTGGTGGACCCGCCGAAGGCCATCACCACCGCGATCGCGTTCTCCAGCGATTCCTTCGTGATGATGTCCGAGGTGGTGATCCCGCGTCGGAGCAGCTCGACCACGGCCTCGCCGCTGCGCCGGGCATAGCCGTCGCGACGCCGGTCGGTGGCGGGGGGTGCCGCGCTGCCGGGTAGCGACATGCCCATCGCCTCGGCCGCGCTGGCCATCGTGTTGGCCGTGTACATCCCGCCGCAGGCACCCTCGCCGGGACAGATGGCCCGCTCGATCGCGTCCACGTCCTCGCGGCTCATCAGGCCTCGCGAGCATGCGCCGACCGCCTCGAACGCGTCGATGATCGTCACCTCGCGCTCGCTGCCGTCGGACAGCTTCGCGATGCCGGGCAGGATCGAGCCTGCGTAGAGGAACACGCTGGCCAGGTCGAGGCGGGCCGCGGCCATCAGCATCCCGGGCAGCGACTTGTCGCAGCCGGCGAGCAGGACCGAGCCGTCGAGCCGCTCAGCCTGCATCACCGTCTCCACGCTGTCGGCGATGACCTCGCGGGAGACCAGCGAGAAGTGCATCCCCTCGTGCCCCATCGAGATGCCGTCCGAGACCGAGATGGTGCCGAACTCGAGGGGATAGCCGCCGCCCGCGAACACGCCGTCCTTGCAGGCCTTGGCGAGTCGGTCGAGCGAGAGGTTGCACGGGGTGATCTCGTTCCAGGAGGACGCCACCCCGATCTGCGACTTGCCCCAGTCGGCGTCGCCCATGCCGACCGCCCGCAGCATGCCGCGCGCGGCGGTCTTCTCGAGGCCGTCGGTGACGTCGCGGCTGCGGGGCTTGATGTCGGGGGCGTTCGGGTCAGTGGGCACGGTCATCATCATCCTCCGGTCGGTCCGGCTGTGGGCGCGGAACGGGCGTCGCGTCCCGTCAGTGCCAGCAGGCGCACCTGCAGCGGGGCGTCGTCGGGCACGGAGACGGGAGGTGCGAACAGCCCACTGGCGCTCAGCATCTCGCGCTGCGCCTCGGCCTCCTCCCAGACCGCAGCGACCAGTTCGGGGTCGAGGGTCTCGTCGAGGCCTGCCGCCCGGGCCAGGTCCCAGCTGTGCACGGTCACGTCGAAGACCTGCTCCCGCAGGTAACGCTCGAGCGGCACGGTGCCGTACGAGAGGTGCACCAGGGTGGCGGGCGGCGCCACGGCCCACGCCGCGGTCGCGAGTCCCGAGTAGCGCCGCCACTCCGCGACGAGATCGTCGCCGAGCGGGTGCACGTGCGCCTGCGCCTTCTCGACGGTGAGTCCGCCGACCAGCGGCAGCACCCACTGCTGCTCGGTGATCACGTGGCGTACCAATTGCTCGGTGTCCCAGTCGGTGTCGGGGGTGGGGGCGGACCAGTCGGTGACCGCCTCGATCCGGGTCCCGAACTCGACGTGGGAGCGGCGTTGCAGCTCCAGCCATCCCAGCGCCATGTCACGCTCCTCCGGTTCTCACTGCCCGGCCGGTGGCTGGATCACGCTGAACACCGCGCCCTGCGGGTCCGCGACCACGGCCATCCGGCCGACCTCGGGCACGTCGAACGGCTCGGCCACCACCTTGCCGCCGGCCGCCTTGATCGCCGCGACGGTGTCGTCGGTGTTCTCGGTGTCGAAGTACACGTGCCAGTGGGCGGGGACGCCCGGCATTCGGGGCTTGGCGCAGCCGCCGACCTGATCCTCACCGACCTGGAGGACCGTGTACTGCCCGCCCTCCATGTCGGTGGTCGTCCCGGTGAGGCCGAGCACGGCCTCGTAGAACGGGAGGGCCTTTTCCGGTGCGGCGGTGATCAGCTCGTTCCAGATCAACGTGCCCGCCTCGTTGACCAGTCCAGCGCCGATGTGGGTGCCTGCCTGCCACAGGCCGACCGCGGCGCCGACCGGGTCGACGACATAGGCCATCCGGCCCGACGGGTCGATGTCGAAGGGGCCTGCCAGTACCGTGCCGCCTGCGGCGGTCGCCCGCGCGGTGGCCGCGTCGACGTCGTCGACCGCGAGGTAGGTGTTCCAGACCGGCGGCAGGTCCTCGGGGACATCGGGCGGCATCGCGGAGGCCGCGGCGACGTACTCGCCGCGGAGCTTCGCCATCGAGTAGATGCCACCGTCGGCGGTCGGCATGTCCTCGAACTCCCAGCCGAAGAGCCCGGCGTAGAACGCCTTCGCGGCCTCGGGGTCGGTGGTGGACAGGTCTACCCAGCTCGGGGTTCCCTGCTTGTAGCTCGAACGGGTGGGCATTGCTGCTCCTCTCGGTCGGTGCGGGCGTGACGCCCCACGGACAACGGTTCCAGCACCCGCGACGTTTGGGAAGAGGCAACCCGACCCGAATCGGGCCGGTGTCAGATGGATTCGTCGCACCAGGCGTCGCGAATCGTTCATGGCCCGGTCGCCGACTCCGGCTGTACCGCGGGAGCCGAGATGTCACAGTGCGGTCGGCAGGCCACGGACTCCTCGTCGACCACCTCGGCGACCCCAGCCGGGATCATCGCCGCGGCGATGACCGCGCCGAGCACCAGCAGGCCCGCGCAGATCAGCATCGCCACGCCGAATCCGTGCGAGAAGACGTCCGGATCGGCGAAGTCCGCGCCTGCGATCCCGGCCAGGCCCGGCAGCGCGGCGACGGCGAGCAGCTGGCTGCTGCGCGCGACTGCGTTGTTCACCCCCGACGCGATCCCGGCCCGGTCGGTCGACACCGAGGTGAGCACCGCGGCGGTCAGCGGCGCCACCAGCGCCGACAGCCCGAGCCCGAAGACGATGACGCCGGGCAGCACGTCGGTCAGGTACGAGGCGCCGGGGCCGATCCGCAGCATCAGCAGCAGGCCCGTCGCGGCGAGCAGTGGCCCGACCGTCATCAGCACGCGCGGCCCGTGGTGCTGGGCGAAGCGGCCCGCCCGCGACGAGAGCACCAGCATCAGGGCGGTGATGGGCAGCGTGGCGAGACCGGCGGCCAGCGGCGAGTAGCCCGCTGCGAGCTGTAGTTGCAGCACCAGGAGGAAGAACACCCCGCCGAGCGCGGCATACACCGCCAGGGTCACCAGGTTCGCGGCGACGAACACCCGCGAGCGGAACAGGAAAGGCGGGACCAGCGGATTGTCGGAGCGCCGCTCGACGACGACGAACGCCGCGAACAGCAGCAGCCCGAGGACGACGGGCGCCCACCGCCCGCCGATCAGGCCGTAGGTCAGCGCGCCGAGGGCCAGTGCGGCGAGCGCCGCGCCGAGCAGGTCGAGCCGGCCGTGGGCGTGGGGGTCGCGGCTCTCCGGGACGTGACGCGCGGCCACCCACACCACCGCGACCGCGAGCGGGAGGTTGATCAGGAACACCATCCGCCAGCTCGACACCTCGACGATCCAGCCACCGAGCAGCGGACCGATCGCGCCTGCGACCCCGCCGAGGCCGGACCACAGCCCGATCGCGGCGCCGCGATCGTCGGGGTCGATGGCGGCGGACAGCAGTGCGAGGCTGCCGGGGGTCAGCAGGGCGGCCCCGACACCCTGCAGGATCCGGGCCAGCACCAACAGCTCGATGCTCGGCGCCAGCCCGCACAGCAGCGAGGAGGCGGCGAACCAGACGGTGCCCCAGATGAACACCTTGCGCCTGCCGAGGCGGTCGCCGAGCGCGCCCGCCAACAGGATCAACGAGGCCAGGGTGAGGGTGTATCCGCTCAGCACCCACTGCAGGCCCGCGACATCGGTGTCGAGGTCCTCGCCGATCCGGGGCAGCGCGATATTGACGACGGTCGCGTCGAGCATGGCAAGCGAGGAGCCGAGGACCGTCGCGAGTACCACCCAGCGGCCCTTGGTCGAGCGCAGGCGGACCGTCGCACCCAGCGCGTCCATGCGCTGAACGCTACAAGGCGGCTCCGCCGCCTGTGCGCGGTTGATGAGTCCAGGGACTCGTCAACCGCGCACGGGCGCGAAGCGCCTAGCTGTAGTCGTAGAAGCCGCGGCCCGACTTCTTGCCGAGGCGACCGGCCTCGACCATCCGGCGCAGCAGAGCAGGCGGGGCGTAGTGCGGCTCGGCGAACTCGGCGTACAGCGATTCCGCCGCGGCCAGCGTGACGTCGAGGCCGACGGTGTCGAGCAGCGTGAGCGGGCCCATCGGGTAGCCGCAGCCGCCCTTCATGGCCGCGTCGATGTCCTCGGCGGTGGCGTAGCCGGACTCGAGCATCCGGATCGCCGACGTGAGGTACGGGATGAGCAGCGCGTTGACGATGAAGCCCGAGCGGTCGCCCGCCTGCACGGTGGTCTTGCGCAGGGTGTTCTTGGCGTAGTCGGTGACGGCTTTGGCGGCCTCGGGGGAGGTCACCAGGGTGGAGATGATCTCCACCAGCGGCATCACCGGCACCGGGTTGAAGAAGTGCACGCCGACGACCTGCTCGGGGCGCTGGGTGGCGCCCGCGACCTTGATGACGGGGATCGAGGAGGTGTTGGTCGCCAGGATGCCGGACGGCTTGACGATCTTGTCGAGCTTGCCGAAGATCTCGTACTTCAGCGACTCGAT
Source organism: Rhodococcus sp. PvR044 (assembly GCF_040548995.1). Lineage (NCBI taxonomy): Bacteria > Bacillati > Actinomycetota > Actinomycetes > Mycobacteriales > Nocardiaceae > Rhodococcus > Rhodococcus sp. PvR044. The sequence continues at coordinate 7,037 of NZ_JBEPSX010000002.1, read as the reverse complement.
CTCCGGGGCGGCCTCGATGACCAGGTCGCGGTCCGCGAACTCCTCGATGTCGAGGGTCACGCGCACCCGCGCGATGGCGGCGTCCGCCTCTTCCTGGGTGATCTTGCCCTTGGCGACGCCGCGGCCGATCGAGGTCGCGATCCTGGCCTTGGCGGCGTCCGCGAACTCCTGCTTGGTCTCCAGGACGAGAACCGAGCTCCCGGCCTTGGCGCACACCTCTGCGATGCCGGCACCCATCGTGCCGCCACCGATCACTCCGACTAGCTCCACTGTCATCTCCAAACGCGTGTCGGTCGTCTTGTCTCGGGGGGTCATTCTGCTACCCGCGGGGAGCGGCCTCGGCGCCGGACCGCAGCTGGTACTTGAGGATCTTGCCGGTGGGGGTGCGCGGCAGGTCCGTGGCGAAGGCGATGTCCCTTGGCACCTTGTAGCCGGCGAGCAGGCCACGGGTGTGCGCGACCAGCTGGTCCACCGTCGCCTCGGCGCCTGGTCTGAGCAGCACGAATGCCTTCGGCCGCTCGCCCCACTTCTCGTCGGGCACGCCCACGACCGCGACATCGGCGACGGCCGGGTGCGAGACGATGGCCTGCTCCACCTCGACGGTCGAGATGTTCTCGCCGCCGGAGATGATGATGTCCTTCGCCCGGTCCTTGAGCTGGATGTAGCCGTCCGGGTGCATGACGCCGAGGTCCCCGGTGTGGAACCAGCCGCCCGCGAAGGCCTCCGCGGTGGCCTCGGGATCCCGGTAGTAGCCGAGCATCACGTTGTTGCCTCGCAGCACGATCTCGCCCATCGTCTCGCCGTCGGCGGGCACGTCGCGCATCTGCGGATCGATGATGCGCGCCGTCTCGGCCTGCAGCATGCCGACGCCCTGCCGCGAGATCAGCACCGCGCGCTCCTCGGCCGAGCACTCGTCCCAGGACTCCTGGTACTCGCAGATGGTGTACGGCCCGTACACCTCGGTGAGGCCGTAGACGTGCACGACCGTCGCGCCGAGCGACTCGAGCTGCCCGATGACCGTCGGGGACGGGGGAGCCCCCGCGGTGGTGATCCGCAGCGGCGTCGAGAGGGGATGCGCCTGTGGCGCGTCCGCGATGGTCGAGCACACCGTCGGCGCGCCGCACAGGTTGGTGATGCCGAGCGTGTCGATGGCGTCCCAGATGGCGTCGGCCCGGACCGCGCGCAGGCACACGTGGGTGCCGCCCGCGGCGGTGACGGCCCAGGGCGTGCACCAGCCGTTGCAGTGGAACATCGGCAGCGTCCACAGGTACCTGGTGTTTCCCGTGAAACCGTTGTGGAAGGTCTCGCCGAAGGAGTTCAGGTACGCCCCGCGGTGGGAGTACATGACGCCCTTGGGCTTTCCGGTGGTTCCCGAGGTGTAGTTGATCGCGATGGTCCGCTGCTCGTCGTCGATGCCCCACACCAGCGGCTGCGCCTGCGCCGCGTCGACGCTGCGCAGGAACTCGTCGTAGGCGGCGGTCGCGACGCCGGTCACCGGGTCGGCGAGGGTGATGGTCGAGTCGGGGATCTCGACGATCTCGTGCACCGACGGGACCCGGTCGCGGACGGTCGTGACCGATCCGAGGAACTCTGAGTCGACGAACAGGATGCGGGTGCCCGAGTGCTCGAGGATGTACTCGAGCTCGGGACCCGCCAGCCTCGAGTTCAGCGCGATCAGCACGCCCCCGGCCAACGGCACCGCGAAATGTGCCATCAACAGTTCCGGGGTGTTCGGCGAGAGGTAGGCGACCCGGTCGCCGGGCTCGATCCGCCCGCGCAGCGCGTGCGCGAGCTGCTCGACCTCGGCCGCGAACTCCCGGTAGGTGTAGTGCCGGTGGCCGTGGATGATCGCGGTGCGCTCGGGAAAGACGGCCGCCGAGCGTTCCAGGAAGCGCAGCGGGCTGAGCTCGGAGTGGTGGGCGGTCGGGGTGGTGGGCATGCGGCTACCTCGAGTGACGGGGCTTACAGACGGTTGTCGACGACGCTATGGCCCACTCTGCGGCGGCCGCTACCCTACGAAGTGGGTATGTGCTGATGAACGACGTGATGAGACCGAGCGACGAGGACGCGCTGCGCGGCGAGCTGCGACTCCTGCGCGGGCGCACCGCCTTCCCCGTCCTGTTCGCCGGTGCCGTCGAGAACGGCCGGATGCGGCTGTCGGGGTTCGCCGGGACCCGCAGCGCGGTGCTCCGTGGCCTGGTGATCGACGCCCGTTGCGGGCTCGGCGGTCGCGCCATGGCCGAGCAGCGTCCCGAGGCCGCCGCGGACTACTTCAACTCCAGCCACATCACCCACGACTACGACGTCCAGGTCGCCAGGGAGGGCATCGAGTCCCTGCTCGCGGTCCCGGTGGTGGTGCGCGGCTCGACGCGGGCGGCGATCTACGGTGGGCTGCGGTCGAGACAGCCGATCGGCGACGTGATGGCGGGCGAGGTGATGCGGTCCGCGTCCCGGTTGGCGAGGGAGATCGAGATCCGCGACGAGGTGGACCGCCGTGTCGCGCTGCTCGCCTCGGCCGGTGCGGGGCCAGCGACGCCGCGCGGTGCGGCGGAGTCCGAGCGGATCATCGAGAGTTATCTCGCGCTGCGCGGCCTCGCCGGAGAGGTCGAGGACGAGGCGGTCGCCGCGCAGCTGCGCGCGGTCGAGGAGACGCTGCGGTCGCTGACCGGCTGCGGTCCGGATCCGTCGGTGACGCTGTCCGCGCGCGAGTTCGACGTGCTCTCACACGTCGCGCTCGGCTGCCGCAACGCCGAGATCGCCGATCGGCTCTCGCTCAGCGTGGAGACGGTGAAGACCTACATGCGCAACCTGATGGCCAAGCTCGAGGTGAGCAGCCGCCACGAGGCAGTGGTCGAGGCAAGGCGCCGGGGGCTGCTGCCCTGACGCGTGCCTCCCGATCCGGGAGGCATATTCCGATCAACCCGTTCGAGTCCGGGCACGAGTCCATCTTCGCTCTTGACAGACACTGTCATGTTTAGAGATGCTGTCAATTAGCGATGACATCGCAGACGACATCGCTGGTGGGTTCGGTATCCGGGTTTCTTCGTGAGTGGAAGGCATTGACGATGTCGCTACGTGAGAGGCAGCGCCTCCAGGTTCGTGCGGACCTGCAGCGCGCCGCGTTCGAGTTGTTCGCCAGGGACGGCTTCGATGCCGTGACGACCGAGCAGATCGCGACGGCCGCGGGGGTGTCGCCGAGCACATACTTCCGCCACGTGCGCAGCAAGGAGGACCTGCTGCTGGAGCCGGTGCACGAAGGTGGAGCCGGCATCGTGGCGCTCGTGGAACAGCGCCCGGAATCCGAGCCGGCCGACGAGGCGCTCGCGCGGGCGATCCTGGCCCGCTCGACCACCCTCACCGCGGCGGAGATCGATCCGTGGCGTGCAGCCTTTCGGACCGCGCCCCACCTGATGGACCGCGTCACGCTGATCGCACCCGAGCACCGGGCTCGGCTCGTCGAGCTCGTCGCACGGCGTATGGGTTGTGATCCCGAGATCGACAGTCGCCCTGGCCTTCTCGTGCACCTGATGCTCGCCGCCGCGGAGTTCGGCTACCGCCAGTGGATACGCAGCCCGCAGAACCGTGGGGCGTCGCTTCCCGTCTGCGTCGAGGGGGCGCTCACCGCGGTCCTCCACCCCCGATGGGCAGCCGCGGACGGCGCCGAGGGTGAAGGGGTCGAAAGCTGATGATTCGCAATCTGATTCCAGTGAACGGACATACGGAGGTTTCGAAATGACAGAGTCGACCGTCGCGGCGCGAGACAGCGCGGACAGCATCGTCGATCTGGTCGTGGTGGGGTCGGGCGCGGCGGGGATGGCTGCGGCCATCACCGCCGCGAGGCACGGTCTCACCACGGTGATCGTCGAGAAGTCGGAATTCTGGGGCGGCTCGTCCGCGCGGTCGGGTGGCGGGGTGTGGATCCCGGGCAACTCGGTGTTGCGCAGCCAAGCGCCCGCGGACGATCGCGAGGCGGCGAGCGACTACCTCACCAGCATTGTCGGGGAGGACGCCGACGCGGATCGCATTGCCGCGTATGTGGATCGCGGGCCCGAGGCCCTCGACTTCCTGATCGACAACTCGGCGCTGAAGCTCGAATGGGTGCAGGACTACTCCGACTATTTCCCGGAAGCACCCGGCGGCCGGGCCACCGGGCGTTCGTGTGAACCGGCACCGTTCGATGCGCGCGCCCTGGCGGATGAGGATCTGGCCACGCTGCATCCGCCCTATATGAAGGCGCCACTCAATGTCGTGGTCCAGCAGTCCGACTACCGGTGGCTCAGCACCGGGCTGCGGAGCTGGCGTGGCCCTCAGCGCATGCTGAAGGTGGGTGCTCGGTCGATGCTGGCCAAGGTGCGTCGACAGAAGCTGCTCGGTCTTGGCCCGGCACTGATGTCGCAGTTGATGATCGGTGTGCGCGCCGCGGGCGTGCCCGTGCGGCTCAACACGGCGATGACGGACCTGATCACCGACGGAGCTCGGGTGGCCGGTGTGGTCATCGAGAGCGACGGAACCCGATCGCGCCTGCTCGCTCGCCGTGGGGTGGTGCTCGCGTGCGGCGGGTTCGACAACAACGGTGCGATGCGGGAGAGGTACCACCGCGCGCCCAGCAGCGCCGAATGGACTCTTGGCGCCCCCACCAACACCGGCGACGGGATCAATGCCGCGCTGCAGTCGGGTGCGGCGATCTCGTACATGGACGACGCCTGGTGGGCCCCGTCGATCCCGTTGCCGAAGGGCCCGTGGTTCGCCCTCGCCGAGCGGTCACTGCCCCGCAGCCTGATGGTCAACGACCGGGGACAGCGCTTCATGAACGAGTCCCTGCCGTATGTCGAAGCGACCCATGCGATGTTCGGCGGCCCGTATGGGCAGGGCGACGGCCCGGCCGAAAACCTCCCGGCGTGGCTGATCTTCGACCAGACCTACCGGAATCGGTATCTGTTCGCGGGTGTCCCCGCCCGTAGGCCGCTGCCGCGATCCTGGCTGCGATCGGGAGCGATCGTCACCGCGGGGACGATCGCAGAGCTGGCGCTCGAGATCGGTGTGCCCGTGGACTCCCTCACGGGGACGATCGAGCGGTTCAACGCCCACGCACGCACGGGCACCGACCCCGACTTCCACCGCGGGGAAAGCAAATACGACCACTACTACGGCGACATCACCAACAAGCCCAACCCCAGCCTCGGCGAGCTGACCAAGGCGCCCTTCTATGCCGCGAAGATGGTGCCGGGAGACCTGGGAACCAAGGGTGGCGTCAACACCGACAGCGCAGGCCGGGCGCTGCGCGAGGATGGGTCGATCATCGAGGGGCTCTACGCCGCGGGCAACACCAGCTCGCCCGTCATGGGCCACACCTATGCCGGTCCCGGCGCGACCATCGGTCCCGCGATCGTGTTCGGCTACCTCGCGGCACTCGACGCGGCCGGCCGCTCGTCAGGAGATGAGTCCTAGGCTCAGGCTCAGGCGCCGCGCGCGGCGCCCGCGTGCAAGTTCTTCGCCGTCGGCGAGGTCGGCACCTGCTTGGCATCCGGGTACGTGTGCAGGACCCGGTCGGCGGTGCCGGCGGTGGTGACGGTGAACCAGTAGTGCTCGTTCTTGTAGTGGTGCTGGCGATGGTTGAGCCAGATCGCGTGGTAGATACGGGATTTCGGACGGTAGTCGCTGTGGATCAGGTAGTGCGTCCACTCGTACACGAGTCCGATCGCGCCGATGACGGTGAGGAAGGTCAGGGCGAGGCCCGGCCGGGGGAAGGCGAGCGCCGCGAGCACGGCCAGGGTCGGGATCAGCCAGACCAGGGTCTGCCAGGGAATGAAGATCAGCGGCACGTCGCGCGGGTCCGCGTGGTGTTCGCGGTGACTCCGGGCGAGCAGGGAATCGAGCGTCATGCCCGCGACGGTCTTCGGTCGCCAGTGCAGGATGCAGACGTGGATGGTCCACTCGACGAACGGGAACGCGGCCAGCATGACGACCGGCAGCACGGCGTCGCTCAGCTGCCAGTCGCCGACGACGAGGCGGCCGATCAGCGCGGTCACCAGGATCGCCGAGATCATCCAGGGGGAGGGATGTCGCCAGAATTCCGTTGCGGCGGTCCGCAGATCGACGGGCTTCCTGCCGCGCGCGGGCCGTGTATCCGTGCTCATCTCGTTCCCTCCAGGCTGTCGATGATGGTGCTGATCGCGGTGGTGCCCAGCTCCAGGAGCTCGACGGCCAGGCGTTCCGCGGCGTCCTCGTCCCGCTCGGCGATGGCGTCGGCGAGGCGGATGTACGCGTCCGTTCGGCCCACTTCGGCCTTCATCACCTCGCCGAGGGCGGCCATCGTGGGTTCGTAGGCCTGACGCAGGCTGTTGAAGATCAGGCGGAAGGCGATGGAGTCGGCGCCGTCGACGACGCATTCCCAGAAGGCCAGGGCATGCCGTTGCAGGGCGACGGGGTCGTCGTCCGTGCCGAGCGCGTGAACCGCGTCCCGCAGCTGTGTGGCGAGTTCGGTCCCTGACCGGGCGGCCGCCAACCGGGCGACCTGGGAGCCGATCATGGAGCGGGCCTCGAGGACGCTGCGCACCACGGCCCAGTCGGGCTGCCCGCCACGGATGAGGAGCCTCGGCAGCAGCTCGGGGCCGCCGTGGCGCCGGAAGTCCTTGACCGATGTCGAATCCCCCTGCCGCACTTCGACGAGGCCGGAGTGCGCCAGCTTCTGCAGCGCCTCCCGGACGGCGGGACGGGAGACCCCGAGCGCTTCCGCCAGGTGGCGCTCGCTCGGGAGCGAATCGCCGGCGGCGAGCTCGCCGCCGAGGACGCGGGCGGTGATCTGTTCGAACACGGCGCCTGAGGCGGACTGCCGCACGATCGGCTCGAAGGTCATGTGACCGACGCTAGGCCTGATGTGGTCAGTGGTCAAGTGGTAAGACCAGTTGCAGCTGCGCTGCCGTGGGGGGGGGGGGGGGGGGGGGGGGGGGGCACCCCCCCCCCGGGGGGGGCCCCCCCCCGCCCGGGGGGGGGCCCACCCACCAGACCGCGTGCCTCGCCCCCCGGGGGGGGGGGCG